>CALVHR010000029.1 GCA_944328495.1 uncultured Clostridia bacterium | reverse complement strand
GTATTACAGGAGTTTATTTTTGTCCATAGTTGTAAACTCTTTATCCACTCACTCAGTGAGTGGTTGTCTTTGACAATGCAAACAGGGCAGACAGGAAAACCTGTCTGCCCTGTTTGGTGTGCCCGCCGAGTATTTGCGCGTTTTCGCGCAAGGCTCTTGGAGCGCGAACGCGGCCGCGGCTCCTCTCTTCCTTCCTACTCCACCCACTCTTCCCGCGCCCGCAGTTCATTTCCCTTGCAAACACATTCAAACAGGGCAGACAGGAAAACCTGTCTGCCCTGTTTGGTGTGCCCGCCGGGAATCGAACCCGGAACCTACAGCGTCGGAGGCTGTCACTCTATCCAATTGCGCTACGGACACATATCTTATTAGTATTATAGCAGACTCTTTAAAAAAAAGAAAGGAGAAACGCGGCACAAAAGTAAAAAAATTGCCATAAAATAATAGTAAGCCCTTTCGGGAACAGCTTTTACAAAAGAGGTGCGGTTATGACGTTGGGACTTTGCATGATCGTCAAAAATGAGGAAACAGTCATCGGTCGGTGTCTGGAAAGCGTGCGCAGCGTTTTCGACGAGATCAATATCGTCGATACGGGCTCATCCGACCAAACAAAAAAAATAGCAGCCGATTTCACCGACCGCATTTTTGATTTTGCTTGGAATTATGATTTTTCCGCAGCACGCAATGCTTCCTTTTCATATGCCACAACGGATTATATTATGTGGCTCGATGCCGACGACATACTGCTTGAAAAAGACCGGAATGCATTGATTTCCCTTAAACGCAGTTCCGATTTCGGTGACACTGACGTATACTACCTTCGCTATGACGCAGCGACCGACGAGTTTGGAAATCCCTTGCTGACCTTTTTTCGAGAACGGATCGTACGCCGCGCTTGCAGCTTTTGCTGGGTCGGCGCTGTACACGAAACTCTCGCAGTTTGCGGAAATGTGCGACACGTAAATATTGCTATCACCCATCGGAAAGGCCCGAAAAGCGAGCGCGGCAGAAACTTAAAAATCTTTGCAAAACTGTTCGCCAACGGTACGATGCCGGACGAAAGGCAGAAATTTTACTTTGCGCGGGAGTTGTTCGACAACGGGCTGTACGACACAGCTGCCTCCGCTTACGAGTACTTTTTGCGCGGCGACGGTTTTTTGGAAGATAAAATTTGCGCTTGCCGCGATCTGTCTGCGTGCCGGCGGGCATGCGGCAATCGCAACGCCCGCCTTCTCGCTCTTCTTAAAAGTTTCGACTACGACGCCCCGCGCCCCGAAATATGTTGCGATATCGGTGACATATTTTTCGAAGAAAAAAATTATCCCCAAGCTATCTTTTGGTATCGCCTCGCTATTAATATGGGCAAAAAGCCGAAAAACGGCGGATTTTCTTATCCCGACTATGCCTCCTTCATCCCCTATATGTGGCTATGCGTATGTTATGACCGCCTCGGCGACTTTAAGCGCGCAAAACTCTATAACGATTTGGCCGGTACTTGTAAACCCAATGATCCGAACTATCTGTATAATAAAAAATATTTCGAACAAATGACAAACGACAAAGGAGAAAATATATGATCGATTTTTTCGATGAAGATTCCTGCGGCTGTTGCTGTCAATGCGGCTGCCGCAGTGATTGCTGCCAATGCTGTACACAGACCCAAACGGTTGTTTTACGCGGCAGCATGGGTCCTCGCGGCGCAACCGGCCCGCAAGGCCCCGCAGGCCAAACAGGACCTACGGGCCCGACCGGCGCAAAAGGCGCTACTGGACCGACTGGACCTACGGGTGCCACCGGTGTAACAGGAGCAACAGGCGCAACCGGACCGACAGGTCCTGCGGGTGCTGCTGGCGCAACGGGAGCCACCGGACCGACGGGCCCTGCGGGTGCTACCGGTGCTACAGGTGCTACCGGGCCGACTGGTCCTGCGGGAGCCACTGGTGCAACGGGTGCTACCGGAGCCACAGGCCCCACTGGTCCCACAGGCGTAACAGGTCCTATCGGTCCCACAGGCTCCACAGGCCCCACGGGCGCCACGGGTCCGACTGGTCCTACTGGTCCGACAGGCCCTACAGGTGTGACTGGCCCCACGGGCGCAACGGGCCCGACAGGGCCCACGGGTCCTACGGGAGAAGACGGCACGGCGGCGACTCTCGCTGTTGGGAATGTGACAACGGGCGATCCCGACGACTCCGCTTCGGTCACCAATTCGGGCACTTCATCATCTGCCCTTCTTGACTTTGTAATCCCCCGCGGTGCAACGGGCGCAACGGGCGTGACAGGCGCGACGGGCGCAACGGGCGCAACGGGCGCAACGGGCGCGACGGGCGCAACGGGCGCGACGGGAAGTGTTCCTTTAGAAACATTGACCGCTTACACGACGCCGACTTCCCCTGTCACGTCGGGGAATGCGCTGGATTTTGATCAAAACGCAACAATCAACGGCACGGCAATTGCGCATACGGCAGGTTCGCAGGATATAACGATTTCTGAACCCGGAACGTATTTTGCGACTTATTCGGGCACGGCATCTCCTGCATCGGGTGAAAGCGTGCCGGCAACGAACACCTTGCAGTTCTCCTTGAACGGAACGGCTCTTGCCGGCGCGGCGGCACAACACGTATTCACGACGGCCTCGGAAACGGCGCCGCAGACCATGCCGCTGGTTTTCAATGTCACATCGACTCCGGCGACGTTGCAGGTTCTTTCGAGCGGAGGAGATTTCAATTACTCGAACTACAATCTGAACGTATATAAAATATCCTGATAAACGGCGGGCGGGGCAATTCACCCCGCCCGCTATTCTGCTTGACAATCTGCTACGAAAGCAGTATCATAGAGCGGCAAAAGGAGAGAAGCAATGATCAGCGCCGATATTCACACGCACACAAAATTTTCCGCGGACGCCACCTGCGACATGGAAGACATGATTAAAACCGCAATATCCTTAGGGCTGGAATATTACGGGATATCCGAACATTTCAATTATGAATATGATCGGCTGCATCTGAAAATCGACGGGGAGGAAGTCCCGCCGATCGACGAAAAAGCATACTTTACGCGAGCGCGAGCTATGCAGAAAAAATATGCCGCGAAGATCAATCTTCTTGCAGGCGCGGAATTTGGCTTTGACGATAATTCCCGCACGCAGGAACGCTATATACAGACCGTTGAAAAATACAAACCTGACTTTGTGATCAACAGCATACACGTCTGTTTGGGCATGGATTGTTATTTCCCGCACTATTGTGAAGGAAAAAGCAAAGAATTTGCTTACAATGCCTATCTGTATCGGGTGCTTGAAAGCTTGGATGCGGCATATCCTTACGATATCGTCGCGCACATCGGATATTGTTCGCGCAACGCGACATATCCCGACCCGAAACTGCGCTACGAAGATTTTTCGGACGTGCTCGATGCGATATTGCGCCGCATTATCCGGAAAAATAAGATTTTGGAAGTCAACACGAGTGCAAAGACGGCAGGCAGCCCGTTTATTCCGGATACGGACATTTTGACGCGCTACTATGAACTGGGCGGACGGAAAGTATCGTTTGCTTCCGACGCACATTATGCCGCACGCATCGGCGAAAAGCGGGAACTTGTATGCGAAGCGCTGAAAAAAATCGGCTTTACGTACCTGAGTGTTCCTTTCCGCGGAAAAGAACTGCAACTTCCTCTGTAAATTTTGAAACCTTTATTTTAAAAGCCTCGGCGCGCCGCAAAATTGCGGCGCGCCGAGGCTTAAATTTTTTATTCAATCAAATCAATTACGCGGCGAATCATCACGTACGGTAAATTTATAGAGTTCGCTTTTGGACACGCCTCGATCCTTTGCCGCGGCTTTGAGAGCATCCTTTTTGCTCATGCCCTGCGCCATATAATGAGCGATGTGTTCCTCTTCGGACAGAGAATTGAGCGGATTTTCCCGCTTTTCGGCGCCGCGAACGAGCAAAACATATTCCCCTCGTTTTTCTCCTGCGAGCCCTTGCGAAAGATTGAAGTACTGCACGCTCTCGTGCACTTTCGTGATTTCGCGCACCGCGCATGCTTCCCGCGCGCCGAACGCTTCCGCAAGCAAGGCGATATCATCGTCCACGTCCTGCGGGGCGCTGTAAAAAGCGAGCGTACCGTCAAACAGTGCATACCCTTTCAAAAATTCCCGTTTTTCGGAATTTTTCCTGCGCAAGAAGCCCAAAAACGCAAATTTATCCGCAGGAAAACCCGACAACACCAGCGCCGCCACAAACGCACACGCGCCCGGAACGAGCGTGTACGCGATCCCCGCTTCGCGAAGCGCCTGCACCAGGACGTTGCCCGGATCGGAAATGACGGGAGTGCCCGCATCCGTCACGACAGCCACTTCCTTTCCCTCCGAAGCGAGCGAAACGAGCTTTTCCGCCGCCGCGCGCTCGTTGAATTTGTGGCAGGCGACAAGCGGTTTTCGTATCTCGAAATGATTTAAAAGTTTTAAAGAATGGCGGGTATCCTCACAAAAAATGACATCCGCCGCGCGCAGCGTTTCCAATGCGCGCAGGGAGATATCCCCAAGATTTCCGATAGGCGTCGCAACAAAACTGACCATATTTTTCTCCTTTTCGGTGCACTCGCAATTCGATCGACAGCACTTTTACACTGCTTTCTTTTAATTTTGAACATTGACGGCGTCGGGCAAAATCTCGGTGCCCGGTTTTGCGCCCTTGACACCCTCAACGAGCACGAGATAGGGCTTTGCCCCCGCCCTGCCGCGCACAAATTGTACGCGCTTGGGTTCCAAATTCGCCGCTTTCATCGTGTAGAGCACTTCCGCGAGGCGGTCGGCGCGGTTGGTAAGCGCCAATCTTCCCCCGAATTTCAATTTTTTGGACGCGACCGAAACGATCTCTCCGAGCGTGATCGTCAGCTCCTTGCGGCAGATCGCCTTTTTATAATCTTCATTTTCAAAACCGCCCGTCTCGTAAGGAGGATTGCAAAGAATCAGCGAAAATTTTTCATCGTACTCTTTGCCGATATCCTGAATGCGCGCGTGCACGGCGGTAAAATTATTTAGCCCGTTGAGCGCAATGCTTCGCACGCTCATGTCATACAACTCTTCCTGCATTTCAAACAGCGTTACCGACGCGATATGCGGATTGAGCGCGTAAAAATGCAGTCCTACAATGCCGCTCCCCGCGCAAAAATCGGCGACTGCGTCACGCTTTTTGCCCTTCGCAAACCGCGAAAGCAAAACCGAATCGCTCGTAAAGCGATACAGCGCCGTATTCTGAATAATTTTCAGGCCGCCTTCCAAAAGTTCTTCGACGACCTCGTTTTCACGCAATTCTGCCATAAAGATATAGTACCATAAACGCGCCGAAATTTCAACGGTTTGCAGGGAAATCTTGACAATTGCGCGCAATCGCCGTATAATACGAAAAAAACGGAGAAAAGTTATGAACGTTACGGAAGCGATCCGCGCGCGCAGAAGCGTACGCAAATTCAAACAGGGAGTTGTCATCCCCGAAGAACATATCCATGCCATGCTCGAAGCCGCGATGATGGCGCCTTCGGCGCTGAATACCCGCCCATGGGAATTTTTTGTCGTAAAAGACAGAAACGTAATGCAGGAGCTTTTGAAGGCGCATCCTGTATGCCGTCTGGAAACGGCGTCGCTGGGCATTGTCGTATGCGGCAGGCCCGATCTGCAACAAGGGCGCGGCTACTGGCCGCAGGACTGCGGCGCCGCGATCGAAAACATATTATTGCAGGCGCTCGAACTCGGCTACGGAACTTGCTGGTGCGGCTGCTACCCTACACAGCCGCGCGCGGATGATGTGCAAAAGGTGCTCGGCACCCAGGCAATCCCCGTTGCGATCGTAGCGATCGGCGTTGCCGACGAATCCCCCGCCGCAAAGGGATTCTATGACGAAAGCCGCGTCACCGTTTTATAAACCCAAAATGTCATAAAATGCGAAAGGCGTTCTTGTGAAAATCGAGCACGCCTTTTTTCTTTAGCTTGGAAAGCACCGCCGAAAGCGCGCTTCGGTCGCAACCGAGATAGTCGGCAAGTCCCTGTCTGTCAAAGGGCACGCGAAAGGTTTCCGTTCCCGCTGTGCGCCGCGCCGACTTCAGATAGGAAAGCACTTTCGCTTCCAGCGTGCGCCGCGAAAGATGCTCGATGCGCTCGGTCAGAAATACGTTTTTGCGCGCAAAAATTTTTAACGCATTGGCGGCAAGGCGCGGCTCGGCAAGAAGAGATTGCGCATCCAGCCACAGAACCGCGCACCTTTGCGACGCCTGCACGCTCACGGACAGAGGCACGCCCGCAAACGCGAACGCCTCGGCAAACATCTCCCCTTCCCCGATATGCGCGACCGTGACGGGATCGCCGTTTGCATCCTCGCGGATCACATCCGCACCGCCTTCCAGCATTGCCCCCACGCGGCGGCAAAAATCTCCTGCCGCAAGAATGCGCGCGCCCTTTTCAAACACTTCCTGTTTCGCATGCAAGCCGACATACAAATCTTCTGCTCCGCCAAACAAGGGCGATTTTTTTATGAATTCAAAAATTTCCATCCTTTTTTGCCTATTTTCGTTGTAATTACAACGGATTTTAGACACTTATTGTACTATAATCAAGGCACAAAAGCAAGCAAACGGAGGAATGTTCCATGAAACGGAAAATCATAAAAATTGATGAAGAAAAGTGCAACGGGTGCGGATTGTGCGCGGCGGCATGCCATGAAGGCGCGATCGGCATGGTGGGCGGCAAGGCAAAACTTTTGCGCGAAGACTACTGTGACGGGCTGGGCGACTGCCTGCCCGCATGCCCCACGGGTGCAATCTCTTTTGAAGAGCGCGAGGCGCCCGCATACGATGAACGGGCAGTGCTCGCGGCGAAGCGTGAAAAACTCGCGCAGGCACAGAAAGCCGAACAGACAGCGCCCCTGCCCTGCGGATGCCCCGGCACGCACGCAAAGCGCATTGAGCGGAATGCACAGCGCGTATGCGATACGCCCGTCGAACAAACGCCGAGCGAACTTTCGCAATGGCCCGTACAGATCAAGCTGGTTCCCGTGCGTGCGCCATGGCTGGACGGCGCGCACCTGCTCATCGCCGCCGACTGCACCGCCTATGCGTACGGAAATTTTCACCGCCGTTTTATCCGCAATCGCATCGCGCTGATCGGGTGCCCCAAACTGGATGAGGGTGATTACGCCGAAAAGCTGTCCGCGATCCTGCGCGAAAACGACATCAAAAGCCTGACCATCGTGCGCATGGAAGTGCCCTGCTGCGGCGGTATCGAAAGCGCCGCAAAGCGCGCCTTGCAGGCGAGCGGAAAATTTATCCCCTGGCAGGTTTATACCGTCTCTACCGACGGAAAGATCTTAAACGAATGACATGCAAACGCCGCAGCCCGTTCGGGCGGCGGCGTTTCGCTCAATAAAATTTATATTCCTTTTCACGGATCTTACCCGAAAAAATAATTTCAAACTGCTCGAACGTACCTTTTTTTAAAAGACATCGCTCACAGATAACGGCATTGGAAATATCGTTGAACACGACAAAATAACAAAAATCGGTCTTGATGACGCGCTTTACTGCCCCGACTTTTCGCGTCTTTTCCAGCGTTTTCCCCGGAAGATACTGCACAAACGTCAGATCGCTCCCTTCTATGGTGACGCGGAATTTCCAGCTCGTCTTGCTGTCTTTTTTACGCATGGGCATAAAATACAAAAGAAACGCAACACCAAGAAGCAGAACTGCGCAAACCAGCGGTACGATGAACCCGCTCCGCGTCGCACCCGAAAGCGCCGCGACTGCCCCCGAAATTAAGGCAAGAACGCCGATCCATTTGGCAAAATACCGCTTTTTGAGCTTTTCCGCGCGCCGCTTGGTATATTCGCTGATTTCTCCGTAAAATTCGATCATGTCATTACTGTATCATCTTTTTGAAAAAATGTAAAGCAAAAGCTTCGGCCGAAAAAACGCGAAGTCTTGCCCGATGCCAAATTCCGTCTCTGCGTTTGCAGATGCGTTTTTTGTACCGACAAAGCCTTACCTGTCTCCATTATATCATACTTTATTTTGAATTTCAACAAAAGCATAAAAATATACGATGCCGTATGATCTTAAACGCGGAGGGCGCGGTGCTTATGCACCGCGCCCTCCGCGTTTTTTAAAACTCCAAACGGCGTATCACATGCTGCTGATAGCATAGATCCAATTCGTTGAAATATCCGCTCCAACCCCACACGCGCACGATCAGCTGCGGGTATTTTTCGGGATGTTTCTGCGCATCCAGCAATGTTTCGCGGTTGATCGCGTTCAACTGCAGCTGATGTCCGCCGAGCGCCACAAACATCCGCACAAGATCCGCAACTTTTCCCATTCCCTCTTCGTTCCGAAATACCGTATCGTGAAATTCCAGCGTCAGCGGTCCGCCGTTGCATACCCGCCCAAGATCAGGCTTGGAAAAAGAAGAGATCACCGATAGCACGCCGTCTGTCTTTACGTCCAGCGAAGGCGAATAGTTTGCGCTGTACGCCGTGCCCGCGCGGCGCCCGTCCGCCGTCGCTCCCATGGTTTCGGAATACCAAATATAATACATCGCCGTGCCCGTACCTGCGCGCCAAATCCCGCCGCGGTCGTTTTTTTGCTTTTCACAGGAATCGGCAAAACAATCCAGCAAAAACGCCGCTTCGTCGTCCGCAAAATCGTCATTGTTTCCCATTTTCGGCGCCGACAACAGTTTGCTGCGCACATCTTCAAAGCCTTCAAAATCCGCATCCAGCGCGCGCAAAAGCTCGCCGTAAGACACCGTCTTTTGTTCACAGACACAATATTTGACCGCCGCCATGGCATCCGCGGCATTCGCGATCCCGACGCCGTGCAAGCCCATATTATTGTAATGCAACCCCTCGCTGACGTCTTTGAGCTCTTCCGCGCAACCGTCCATCAGCACCGATTGCAGGGGCGAAGGCTGAAAGAAAAGATTTTTTACGGGCGCCGTGATCGACTCCACTTCGGCATCGATCTGTCGGCGGACGCGCTCGCGGAACTCCCGATACGAGCCGATCTCCCCTTCGCGTAAAGCCCGATCTACCGCTCGCGGTAAATTTGCGCCGTCGACATTGTTTATATCGAAAGCTTTGCCGGGAACGATAAATTCCCAGCACGCCGCAACCACATAGTTGCGCGCGTCTTCAAGCGCGTAGCCCCAGCGGCAAAGAGCGGGAATGACCACGTCGTCGTTGCTGTACTGCGGAAAACCCAGCCCCTTTGCCGTGAGCGTTGTACCCAAAAGATAAATTTCGCGCGGCGTGTTCTTATCCACGCGCAAATTGATCTTCGGATCGATGAGTTTCAGTTCCGCAGACGCGATCAGGCACAGCCGCGAAAGTTCGTTGTAAGCGGGATTTCCGTCCTTGTCGCAACCGCCGAGCACGAGACTTTGCCCGTTGTCGCCCTGTTGGACGCCCGGATACAGGTCTGCATCGAAATTGAGCGAGATAAAAAGTTCCTCAATGATTTCCAATGCACCCGTTTCGTCGAGCACGCCTGCCTCGACATCCGCCCGAAAATACGGATACATATACTGATCGAACCTGCCGACGGTAACGTGCTTGTTGTCGTTGAGCCAAAGCATAAAATTCAAAAGTCTGAGCATGACGCACGCCTCGTAAAAGGAGCGCGGCGGATGCTCGGGTACATTGGACAGCGCTTCGGCGAGCGCAAAAAGCCCCTGTGCCTTTGCCGCGGTGCGGTACTTTCGGACAACGGTATCGACTGCGCGCAGGGAGATGAGCATCGCTTCCGCTTCCTCTTTCTGCGCCGCATTCGCATCTGCTTTCCGTTGCTCGATCTCCTCGCGAATGGACTTGAACCCGCGCGATAACACCATTTTGTAATCGCTGTTGATGTTCGCCACCCAGCCGAAATCGAACACAAAATGTTCCTTTCGGATCTCTGCCCATTCCTTTTCCGTTAAAATCGGCGGCATGCAGGCTGTGCTGCGGCGAAACCCGATCCTGTCCCATTCACAAAGCGACGGCTCCTCTTCTTCCGCAAGACGTTTCAGGCGAAGTGCCGCCCGCATTGCATAGCCGATCTTCTCTTTAGAAAAACTGTCCGCAAGTTCGATGGGCTCGCGGCTGCGTTTTGCGCGGTATTCCTTTGCCAGGAGCATTGCGCGCAGTTTTTCGATCCTTTCGTTCATATCAATATACCGAAACTTTTATGTTCCTCTCCTCAAATATTTTTGTATTGATTTCGGGCGGCACGCTTTCGTCAAATTGCGGCAAATACTCCCTGCCGCACATGGCGTACTTGCTTCCCGCAAACTTGTTGTACGGTTCCAGCTCCACTTTCAAAAATCCCGCACCCCCGATGCGCTCCGCGATCGCCGTCAGGTTTTTTTCGGTATCCGTCACGGTGGGAATGAGCGGCACGCGCACCACAAACGGCACCCCGCTTCCCTTTAAAATTTCAAAATTGCGCAAAATGGGCGCACTGCTCTTGCCCGTATATCTCTTTGCGGCGTCCTCGTCAATGAGTTTGAGATCGTACAAGACAAGGTCGACATTCTTTAAAACTTCCGAAAAGGTCGTTTCGGCGCAGTATCCGCTCGTCTGAATGGCGCGGTGCGTTTTTCCCTCACAAAGGCGCAGCATTTCGAGAAGAAATTCCGCCTGCATCAGCGGTTCGCCGCCCGAAAAAGTCACGCCGCCCCCTCCGCGCTCCAGCAAAGCAAAATTTTTCGACAGTTTTTTATACAGTTGTTCCGCCTCCCGGTCTTCGCCGCTGATGCGTATGAGCGAACGCGGACAAACCTTTACACACTCCCCGCACAAAACGCAAGCGCCCGGATGGGTACACACCGCCGCGCATTTTCCGCAGTGAAGACAGCCGTTCCCGCTCTTTACGATCTGCCGCGCATATCCTTGCCCCTCGGGGCTATGACACCAGTTGCACGAAAGCGGACAACCTTTAAAAAATACCGTCGTGCGGATCCCCGGCCCGTCATACAGGGAAAATTCTTCGATCGAAAAAATTCTGCCTTTCATGTATCCGTCCTCACAGCGATTTTCTGCATATTCAGCATACCACCGTTCGCTTGACACATCAAGTCAGCTCTTGTATAATATTAGCCAAAAATTAACTTTTTTGGGAGGAGGCGCCATGATCTATCAAAGTTTCAATTCGCACATCCGTTACAATTATGTGCCGAAGCTTTATACCGATTTTGATTTTGTCGAGCACCTGCACAGCGATTTTGAGATCATCTGCGTTTTGGAAGGGAGCACCGTCCTTACTGTCGGCGAAGAAGACGTGCCTCTAAGCAAAGGCGACTTTGCGCTCGTTTTATCCAATCAGATCCACTCCTACCGTACCCCCGTATCTTCCCGCGTGTGGGTGGGCGTCTTTGCGGAAGATTATGTGCGCGATTTTGCGGCGGAAATGAAGGACAAACAGGGGAAAAACATCCGCTTTTGCTGCGACGAAACGGTGCGCGCATTCGTATTCAAATATATGATCTTTGCGCAAAACCCCACCCGAAACCAACTTTCCGCCTGTCTGACCATCCTGTGTGACCAGTATCAGAAAAACAACGTTTTTACCAAAATCAAACGTGCGCGAGGGAATTATTTATACGATATTCTCAGCTATATTTCCATCCATTACACCGAAGATATCTCCCTGAGCACGGCGGCAAATGCCCTGCACATCAATATGAATTACCTTTCGCGCTACTTTCATAAAAATATTGCCATGAACTTTACCGACTTTGTCAACCATTACCGCGTTTCGCACGCGCAGGCACTGCTCGCGAAAGATCTGGACATCGCGGACATTTCCTACGAATGCGGATTTCTGTCCATACGAACCTTCAACCGCGTCTTTAAAGAGATCACGGGGCAGACTCCGCGCGATTACAGGCGCGCTCTTGTCCAAAAATAAACTCGCCAAAAATTACAGTGCCGAAATAAAACCCCGCCCGCGGAATTTTTTCCGCGAGCGGGGTTTTTCAGTTTTTATAAATACATCAAAATGCTTTTTGCGGCGTTCCCGTCGGACCGTGCACGACAAGAATATCGTCGCCGTCCGCCTGCGCAACAAATTCCGCTCGATCTGCGCAGATCATGCGCGGGCGGAACGTATCCTTGCTGAAATGGCGATGATATACGCAAATCAGCTCTTTCCCGTCTTTGGAGCGGGTAAACGAGTGATGCCCCACACCGCTGGCATATTCGTTTTTGTGCAGAATCGGATTGCCCTTGTATTTGACGAACGGGCCGAGCGGCGAATCGGACACCGCGTATCCGATCGCATAATCTTCGCTGCGGGTATGGTTTGCCGAATAAGTAAGATAGTATTTGCCTTTATGTTTGAGCACGAACGGACCTTCGGTCACTTTGCAATCGCGCAGCTCCCATTCCTCTTCCGCACGGCACAAAAATTTCTCATGCGCTTCGTCGATTTCGGTAAGTTCGTTATTGAGCCGAGCGACATAGATCTCGTTTTGGCCGCGCAGCCGGACATAGTACAGATACACTTCGCCGTCATCATCGGCAAAAAAATGCCCGTCGATCGCCTTTTCCTCGCTCAGCCATTTCTTTTCGCGCTGCACAAACGGACCCAGCGGTGAATCGGATTGCGCGATCCCGATGTGTTCTTCCGACGTGTAGACCATATAAAATCTGCCCCCGCGCTCCATTACTTCGGGAGCCCAGAACATTTCTTTGCCCTGTACATCTTCCGCCCGCAGGCAGTATCCCTTTTCTTCCCATGCGGTAAAATCATCCGAAACATACACCCGATACCCTTTAGGATCGTTGGTCGCATACAGATAATATTTTCCCTGCCACGTCATCACGAAGGGGTCCGCACCTTCCAAAAACGCGTTTTGGTATGTTTTCTCCCCGCGCACTTCTGTCTGCGCATCGCTTTGCGCTTTGATCGGATTATCCATTGTCTGCTCTCTCCCGCCTTTTATTCTCTGTCCGCGCATAATTTGCCGAATCATTCCGATTTTATCACATCACAATATGATTTTCAAGCATAAACCATTATTTTTGAAAAATTTTTCAATTTAGACAAACGCGCATCGCGGTTTTCCGCATTGACGGTGCAGTTTTCCCAAAAACAAAACGGGACGGCCTATAAGCAGTGCCATCCCGTTGTCCGTTTACTTTTGCAGCGCCAAAAATTCATCCACTTCTTGTGCCGTCGGCAAAGACGGGATCGCTCCCTGCTTTGTCACGGTGAGCGCTCCCACCGCGTTCGCATACCGAATCGCGGCTGCAAGAACTTCGCGACAGCATCCGAAACTGCGACATGGAACATTGCGTCGGACTCGCCAACCTGCAAAAGCGCATACAATTGTATTATGGGGAGGAATACGGCATCGCCGTTCAATCCGAAGAAGGCGCATTTACCGAAATCACGCTGACCATCCCCTATCTTCCGCCGCAACGATCGGAAACATAAAAGAAAAAGGCACCGTTTCAGGTGCCTTTTCCCATGGCGGAAATAAAAATGCAAAGAAACTTTTATGGTTTCTGTTCCTTGATTCATTGTTTTAATTGTATGCGTCGGATAGACGTTCAGTTATGGCGTATCCATACAAGCATGTCTGTTTTCCCTCGATTGGCAAATGCAAAGTAGGGAATGAACCGAATTGTGCACTCACTTCTTTTCGGCCTGGTTTCCGAATATAATTCATCTTTAAAAATTTCTTCCCGCTCGCCGTCTGCGCAAAAATCATACAACCCGTATTTTTCATTGAGCACAGCACGCGGAGTTAAGTCCGTATTGACGAGAAGAGAATTCAGCTCGTTCCCGTTATCCGCACTTTCCGCCGCATAAACGATCGGGCCGTAAGCGAGCGCACAACGTCCCACATCGTCACATACACGCGGGTCCGCATAGATGAACCGAGGACGGATGCCGAAATCCAGCACAACATCGAACGTTTTTGCGACAGGTATTCTTGCATATCCGCCGATTTTTTCAAAATCCGAACTTGCCGCACTTCCCGAAACATGAAAATCTTTTGCCCAGCGCGGTATACGTACATACAAATACGGGAAATTATATTCCGCTGCGCACAGCCGCACTTTGCCGTCAAGCGCATACTCCGTCTCCATCTGCAATCCGCGGCATGCCGACGCTATATATTGGTGCACAACCAACCCGTCCTTTTCTTCCCCGAAAATAAAGTCTCCCAAACGCGCGTAAAAGCGGTTCAGATTGGGCGGACAGCAGGAACACCAAAACAGCTCAACGCGCTCGGGAATAGGCAGTTTCGGCTGCGATCCGCTCACCACGGAAGTTTGCTTTGCAATTTCTTTCAAACGGACTTCCAAAGGATTTTCATAGAAAAATTTCTTTCCGTCGAGAGATACCGGCGACAGACCTGCATTGTATAAGATTTTTTCGATGATGTCGCCGTATTCATCGTTCAAACCGAATTTTTGCATTTCCAGACACAAAAACGCCAACCCGATCGCCGCACAGCTTTCCGAATAGGCTGTCAGATTGGGAAGGTCATAATCTATGGTAAAGCTCTCCCCGACACTGGCGGAACCGATCCCGCCGGTCACGTACATTTTCTTTTTCATATCCGCAAAAAGACGTTTCAACGCTTCGAGCAGCGCCGCATCTTTCCGTTCGAACGCCAGCTGTGCCATTGCCGTGTACAGATATACCGCCCGTACGGCATGCCCCTCCGCCAATGCAAGATCATATACGCTCATTTCGCATTGATCATACTTGTTGTTTGCAAAATCGCGGCACGGCTGTACGTTTTTATGCCGCTCGAACACAAAATACTCGCTTAACAGCAAATATCTTTTTTCGCCCGTGTAAGCATAGAGTTTATACAGGGCAAGCTCGATCTCCGGATGCCCGCTGGTAGTAAAACCCGCCGTCTTCTCCTGTCTAAAAACGCGGTCTATTAAATCCGCATAATCACAGACAATGCGCAGGAATTTCCCCTTGCCTGTTGCCCGATCATACGCAATGGCCGCCTCCATCAGATGCCCTGCACAGTAAAGTTCATGCTTGTCTCGGTCCCGGAACACGTTTTCCGGTTCGATCTGCTGAAAATAAGAATTGAGATAACCGTCACTTCGACGATGCTTTTCCATACTGTCGATCAGCGCGTCGATCACCTCTTCGTACTCGTGCATGTCATTCCCCGCCTCGATCAGATACGCAACAGCCTCGATCCATTTCGCGACATCCGAATCATAAAAAAAATGCAGAGAATCACCTGTTTTGTATTTGAACCGCAGCGCATCCATGCGCCCGCTCTCTTCAAACCGATCGCGGACACACGCAAGACTTACGTCTCGATTGAGCTCATACCTTTTCTTCCAGAACCCTTCTGCAAGTTCTGCTTCGCAAAACCGAATATTTTTCATTCCTTTTCTCCCGCACGCACTCTTATCGTAAAATCAATGTGCTTCTCTCTCATACGGTACCGCGCATCCAGCTCCGGACCGCAACTGCCCGACCCGACCCCGGACATCCCGTAATCGACCCAAAGAAAATTTGTCTCTTCGCGAACAAGCTCAAAATTATGAGCCGCCCTGCGCTCTTGCTCCGCCGAATATCCCTCATACCGAAACGAGAACAGCGCCGATGCCGTAAACTCCGCAAACAGTTTTTCCGATTCGCAGCATACATACGATGTGTTTCGGTGCGAATTGCTTTCCTGCGGACGCTGATACCGATAATTGCCCTTTATATCGGCAATATATTCTCCATACGCAGAACAATGATGTTTGTCCGCATAACTTTCCGTCGGACCGTATCCCCGATAAACATACCGCTCCGCTTCGCGCGGCAAACGAAACTCCATTCCGAATCGGGGAAGCCAGTCGATATCCTCGGCAATATCGCCGCATATATGCACAAAAAATCCGTTTTGTCCCAGAATATAACGAACGGTACCGTCAAAAATGTTCCCGACCCCGTTCGCCGCCAATGCCAGCGTATATTCCGCGCCGCTCTTCGTCGCCCTTGCGCTCTTTGCTACACAATAAGCGCGGAATAAACCGCGTTCTGTCCATGCCTCTTTCCGATAACGATCGTTGTCCAGCGGCGTGCGCGCCGCCGTCAGGCGGGTTCCGAACAGATATGTGTTTTTTCCGATCGCATAACGGCTGAGCATGCCGCTTGCCTTCTCTATGACAAGCTCACCTCCGCCGCCCTTCAAGATATCTTTGCCGGGAATCTTTCTGCACGCAGAGGTGACCGGTCGGATCTCAATCGCCGCCTTACAGATACTCTGCGCGAATAATTCATCCTGTCCCAGCTCCTGCCCGCCGCGCAGGTAAACGAGGCGGCAATATTTCCCCGTCGGAACGTCGATCTCCGTCTCTTTTCCCGGCGCAATGGGATCGAACGGTATTTCTTGTCTTTTCGCATCGATATCTATGCGTACAACAGAAAATTCGTCAGCCCGCACCGTTGTAAATGAATATAGGTTTGCCAGGAATACTTTTCCGCCGCGCACTTCCGCTTTCAACGGGCAAAGCAGCTGCCTGTATTCTGCATATGCGCTTTTCGGACGGCGTTTCCAATCGATCAGCCCGTCAACGCAAAAGTTTCCGTCGTGCACTTCTTCCCCGAAATCCCCGCCGTAACCGGGTTTTTCAAAATCCAATCCGATCGGGAAAGCCTGGTCGCACCATTCCCACACAAATCCGCCCATGCACCGGGGTTCTGCGCGGAATAAACGCATATAATCGGCAAGATCTCCGCATGAATTTCCCATCGCATGCGAATATTCGCACAGCAATATCGGCCTTGCATCTTGCTTTAAGAAATCTTCAACCTGCGCAGGCGAAGGATACATCTTGCTGATAAAATCCAGTCTGATCGCATTTTTTTCGGGAAAACGCGTGTACATCGACTCGTAATGCACCAGTCTCCCGTCACCGAGCGCGCGCACGCGTTCCAGCTCCTTCACCATAAATTTGCCTAAACCCGATTCGTTGCCCAGCGACCACATGATGACGCATTGACGGTTGCAATCGCGCGCAATCAGACGATTGATCCTGTCCGACAGATTTTCGGCAAAACGTTCGTCTTCGGTAATGCTGTCCATCAGCGGTTCTTCATGACGGCCGCGGCGCTTGACCGCTCCGTGCGTTTCCACATCCGCCTCGTCCATTACATACAGCCCGTTTTCGTCGCAGAGAAACAAAAATTCAGGCGAAGGCGGATAGTGTGAAGTGCGCACGGCGTTCATGCCGCAAGCGCGGATCATTTCGGCATCCTTTTTGAGAAGTTCAAACGGCAGGTAGTATCCGCTTTCATAACAATACTCGTGACGGTTGACCCCGTATAATTTCTGCGGCTTGCCGTTTATCGTAAATATGCCGTTCTCTATGCGCACCGTACGAAAGGAAAGATAATCACAGATCTTCTCCTCCCCCGCACGAATGACCAAACGATACAATGCCGGTTCTTCACTGCTCCAAAGCCGCACGTCCCGCATGGAAAATACGACTTTTTCTTTGCAAACTTCTCTTACAAGTATTTGGTTTCCGTCCGAGACCTCGATCGTTTTGGGCATCTCTCCTTCAAAACTTATGGTTACCTCTGCGTCCTTTCCGATCAACGCATACGACACCGAATAACGCCGAATATGCTCTGTGTCCCGTTCCAAAATATACACGTTGCGGAAAATGCCCTGCAAGCGGATCTTGTCCTGATTTTCCAAGTAACTGCCTATACTGTATTTGTAAACGCGCACGCGCAGAACGTTTTCGCCGTCTTGCAGAAGATCTGTCACGTCAAACTCGGACGTACAGTGACTGACCTGATCGTAGCCCGCAAATTGTCCGTTAATGAACGCATACAGACAGCTGTCTGCCCCTTCAAACACCAGGCGATAAACTCTGTTTTTCTTTTTACAAAAAGAAAAACGTTTTTCGTAATCCCCGAAAGAGCCCCCTTGCGCAATGAAAGGAGGATCATACGGAAAAGCATATTTGTCATTAATATATGCCGCTGCATCTGTACCGTAATATTGCCAGTTGCTCGGGACCAAAACTTTTTGCATATCCATGCCGTTCGATTCTGCCCATTCCGTTTCCGACCGAAAAAACCGGAACCCCCATTCGCCATTCAGCAAAGTTATGCGGCCTCCGCCCAAATACGGACTGAACTCGTCCGATTCATTTTTCGGAATGAAATAATTGTGATCGGGAAGACGCCTGACCCCTGTTACGCCGATATCCGTATGAAATATAAACTTTTCCATAAACCTCGCCCAAATTACCGCCCTTTACACAGCCGCCGCACTCATCCGCGGCGGCTGTGTATCCGTTTCATAAAGATATTGCCCTGCCTGTTCGAGACAGGGCAGCCATGCATTACCTGCTCTTCCTCCTGATCAGAACTGCCGAAGCAGCCAGGAGCACGCCTCCGCCTCCGAGAAGGGATACCGCAGCCATACTGCCGCAGCCGCCGCCCGTTTCGCCGCCTTGCGTATCTTCTTCGTTATTGTCTTCGACATTGTCCGCTTCTCCGCCCTGCTGCGCTGCCGAAATACTGATCGTATATTCTGCACGAGCCTTATAGGTCTTGCCGCCTTCCGTGTATTCGGAAGTGTAAGTGACATAGTATACACCCGCTATCGTCGGGACGAAAGAGTTGTTTTCGACATCCACTTCAACGCCGATGGGATTTTCCACCGTTACAACCACGTCGTGGGGCTGGTTGTCTTTGTCCGAAGATACCGCCGTCGGAATTGCCACCGCTTTGCCAACCTCTCCCGACACAGGCATTTCTCCCTGCAACGTAATGTCAAATCCTTTGACCGCATTGATTTCTATGGGAGTACCCATTGCTGTATTTCCCACCGTATCTGTCGCACGGATCGCCGCTTGGTATGTACCGACCGTATCAAACTTCACACCCGTGATCATGCCGCTCGTCTCATTATATTCGCCGAGCGCCGTCCAATTTTCTCCGCCGTCACGGCTTACGACAAACTCCAGCTCCACGTTATTGCCCGCAATAAAATCATACACGGGGCGGATCGAGAAATCCGCGCGCGTCGTCGGATCGCCGAACCATTTTTCGCAACGCACCGAATACGCGGTATTGATCGCAATTTCTTCCGCCGATACTTTTAATTGCGGCACCACGGGAGCCACGTCATCGACAAGATTTCCGTCCGCATCGGGTACTACGTTCTGTCCGTTGACGTTGAGCAAGACAGTCGTGTCTTTTGTGCCCGCGGGGATCTCTCTGCCGAAATAAATTTCCAATGTTTCGCATCCCGCAAACACGCCCTGCAAAAATTCTTCATATCCTTCCGTGTTGCTTCTTACCTTTCCGTATTCGCCGCCCGCAATATCCATACAGAGGAAATCCGTCGTATTAAAACCGACCGTAAAACTGCTCGTATCCGTCGCAACGCCCATGATCCAATCGGGAACCTCGTATTTTTTCCAATCCGGATCGGTGGGATCCCAAACCTCTACAAAAGAGGCTCCCTGCGTCGCCACTTTTGCTCCGTCCGGCCAAATGCGGAACAGCGCGACTTTTTCGTTGTTTTTATTTTCAAACCGAACATCGACCGCTTCCGACGCCGACTGCCCTTCATTGAGCGCGCGCTCGCCGCTTTCCGTCGTTTGCGTGCCCGAATAGATCGGTTTGCGGAAAGTCAGCTTGACATTTTTGCCTTCCGACACATCGAATTGCTTGACCAGACCGAGTCCGCCCGACTTGTTCCCCTCCGAAGCCGCTGTATTGTCAATCGTACCCGCAAAGCCGTTTTCGTCCCATTCCATTGTCTCCACCCACTGGCCGAATGCGTTTAAATCGGTAAAATCATTGACATTTACCGTTTTTTCCGCAGCCGAAACGGACAGCATGGCTCCCATGGAAAGCGACACCGACAGCGCCAAAGCCAGCGCTGCACTTTTAAATTTTTTCATACTTCCTCCTTATAATTATGCTATATTTTCAACGGCGGTCGACGTAAGAGCTCCCTCCGAAGAATCGATTTTAATGCGGCAAATCTGCATACCGTCCAAAGATACCGTATTTCCTTCCATCGGCACCGCACCCGTCGCCGTAAAAGTACCGTCCGTCGCGTACGTGCCCGACTGTGCCCCCGAGAACGTGCCGTTGGAAAGCGTAAACGTTGCCGCATGCGTAGAATAGAGTGTTACATAGCCGCCTCGCACGATCGCAAAAGCCAGCGCGCCTTCCTGCGTGGAGAACGCAATGCGCACCGACGTTGTATCGATCGTCTGCTCGCATTCCGTCTGCGGGTGATTCCCCGCAAGATTGAACCCCGCTATATCGCCGACGGGCGCAAGCGTCATTTCATATCCCGCATTTTTGATGCCGTACAGAACACGCCGAGCCAATTCCGTATGCGGTTTATCTTTCATGCTTGTGGCGGGGTCGTTCGGATCATAGGAATAAATGATCCCCTCATCCGGCCAGCCCCAATCGCGAATGAATACTTTGGGCGTGATCAGATCGTAAATATCATATCCGCCGCCCATGCAGAACACTGCAAGTATGCAGGATGCGGCTGAGGTGTACGAACCGCGGTTTTCCGCAACATGCGGTAAATTCCCTTCCAGCTTCCCCGAAGACAGGTTTTGCATTACCTCTTTATTGACGGCTACCGTTTCGTTGTAGGTATCGTCTCCGACAATATCGATCCCTTCCAGTTCGTAAATGTCGGGGACAAACGCTTCCCATGCAGCATCCCAGGCAATCGCCGTGTTCACGCGCGTGACTACTTTGTAGTCGGAATTTTTGACCACTTTCCCGATCACATCGAGGGCGGTAAGCGTTTCTTCCCACGCTTCGATGTCCGTCAGACGGCGGCTGCCGTCCAACGTCATCACGTTATACTGCTGCAATCTCCAAAGCGGGAATACGTCCGGTTCATTGTGCACCTGCACGGCGATCACCACGTTTTCTCCCGCCGCATCACACCAGTCCGCCACCGCGCTCATAAGATGATCTACCGCCAAGGATTCTCGTTCCAAAAGATTGGGGTTGTCCTGCTCGTAAAACGCGACCGTAGAGTCGGTAAGATCGGAAGGATATCTCGGATACGTCTCCGCATCCCGGTTGATGTAATCGGGCGCAACCGCACTCATTCCGCATACATTCACCGTAAACAGCAAAAGTTCCGCTTTCAGACCGTACTTTTTTGCAAACCCGAGCAATTTCCCCACATTCCGAAAATCGTACCGGTCTTTTTCCGGTTCAATATCTTTCCATTGAATGGGGAGTTCGACCATCGTCACATTCATATCCGCCGCAAGTTTGAAATACCGCTCCATTTCATCGATGCTCTGATGCTCCTCATCCATAAATCCGTCGATACGGATCTGCGCACCCGCATATGTAAACGGCTCGCCG
Source organism: uncultured Clostridia bacterium (assembly GCA_944328495.1). Taxonomy (GTDB): domain Bacteria; phylum Bacillota; class Clostridia; order Christensenellales; family Borkfalkiaceae; genus Borkfalkia. Next base: position 282 of record CALVHR010000029.1, on the reverse strand, counting down.
TCCACTTCGAGATAGGCTTTCCCTTCCTCCGTATACGCTATACGGCTGACAGTCTTTCCCTCCGATACGGGCGTTTGTTCGTTTCCGCCCCCGTTTCCGCCTTCCTCTTGCTCTCCGGACGCACATGCCGCCGCTGCAAACGTACCCAACCCGACGGCTACCGTCAATACAAAGAGCAATATTTTGCGCAAAATCTTTTTCATCCTTTCCTCCTTGTATAATAAATTAAAGATTTGAATTAAAAAGTATTGCTTATCCCATAGCCTCTATGAGATAATATTC
>CALVHR010000028.1 GCA_944328495.1 uncultured Clostridia bacterium | reverse complement strand
GTTGTCAATCTTTTGAGGCGGAGGAAAATCCGCGAAGATTGCGATGATTTTTTCTTGGATAAGGGGAAGAAATCATACAGTATATACACTGCGGAAGCAGTTATATAACCATTGCGGTGACGATAGCAGAGAGGATCCACCTGTTCTCATACCGAACACAGAAGTTAAGCTCTCTTACGCCGAAAGTACTTGAGGATCACCCTCCGGGAGGATAGGTAGTTGCCGCATCCAATTTTAAGACATCCGATTTTGTCGGGTGTCTTTTTTTGTTGCGAGATCATTCCAATGTTTTTATCCGAACAGAAAATTTCAGCTGTTGTTATACGAAAAATCTTTGTCGGCGATGAGCAGAAAGCGGGCGAGAAATCATGCTTTGCAAGCAAAAACGCTTTAGAAATTTATGCCGTGTACACGGTATGCGAGCAACGCTCCGCGCAAAAGCGGTACAAAAACGATGCAAGACGGGCGTGAAAATATTTTGCGGAAATTTTGGAATGCCGTTGACAAGGCAATCATTTCATTGTATAATTATTTTATAACAAAAAAGCATGACCGATGGTCGTTTTTTGGTAAATTTATTCGGTAAGGAGAGAAAATGAAGTCTATTTCGGTAAAGCGGATCGTTGTCGGGTCGATAGCGTTGGTAGTGGCAATATGTACGTTGCTGAGCTTGTGTTTCACGGTCATATCGATGGATCTCCAGCAGGGAGCCTCCATAGCGGGACAGTTGGGCGCCGCGCTGAACGACAGCGAAAACGGTTTTGATCTTTTGGACGGCAAAAGCGAGTTGCTTGCGTTAATGGAGTTGATCAACTTAGGGGCTGCGCAGATGCAGGCGCAAGGAGGCGTGACGGTTGCGTACAGCACTTACGAATGGCTGGGTGTACTGACGCAAGTTTTTAATATTGTTATTCTGTTGGCCGCGATCCTGGCGATCGCGGGTGCGATTCTTTGGTTTTTCTTTTGCCGCAGCTATAAACTTGCCAATAGCGTTGCGATCGTGGGGCTTATTGCCGGGGTTTTGTATTTGGCGGAAGGACTTGTTGCGTATTTTGTTTTGCAGTCCGACATCGAAGCGGCAATATCGATAGTGCAAAATCAGCAGGGGAGTACGAACGTACTGGCGGACACGAAAATTTTCGGCACGGCGGCATTTGTTCCGCTGATCTTGATCGTGTTGTTGGATATCGGATTTTTGGTAGTTTCGATCGTGCTCAATGACAGGCCGATCCTGCAAGGATACGCAGAAGGCGGAACGGCGCAAGCGACGGCGGTCGAACAAAAGCCTGCAAAACGAATTTCGGGCAGCGAATGGAAAGCCGGCGCATCGGGGTATGCGATGCAAGCGGCGGTAAAAGAGGATATCTTTGCTCTTTTGGGGAAGCTGAAAGGCGCCCTGGATGCGGGTATTTTGACGCAGGACGAATTCGAAGAGCAAAAAATGCTGATGCTTTTTGACACAAAATTCGATTATCTGCGCAATATCTGGAGCTTGCGGCGGCAAGGAGTGCTCAGCGAAGAGGAGTACGCATTGCAAAAAGCAGCCCTGTTCAGACGGATCACGGAGCAGGCAAAGACAATGGAAGCGGCGCTGCAGGAAGCGCCGATGACGGAAGAATAAAAAGCGGGCGCCGCATTTGCGGCGCCCGCTTTTTGGTATTGAAATCCCGCGATCGTTCGCAGGAAACAAAGATCTTTGCGATCAAAACGCTTTTGATCGTGCGCGTTCTGCGACGGATCAGGCGGCAGAATTGACAAGATTCATGGCGTTCGTATAGGCGGTCGTATAATCCGCTTGTAGATATTTTCAGGCGGCATGGCATCGATGCGTTTCAGATCGGCGATGTCGGAGTATGTGTCGGAAAACGGCTTGGCGGGAGGCTCGCGTTCGGCAGCGGGTTGTTTTTCGGCGGTTTTTCGGCTGCAAAAAGCAAAAGAGAAAAAATTATCGGAAAGAAATGATTTTGCCGCAATATCAAAAGCAATGCTCGCGCCGCGATGCGGCGCGAGCATTGCTGTCATCAAATTTTGTAACTTTTTCGGCTTTAAAGGGGAGCAAAAGCGCAATTTGACCCATTAAATTTGGGCAATGAACAGAGGCGTCGTGGAAATGCGGTTTTGCGAAAAGGAAATGCGCGCGGTTTGAAAATCATTCATACGTGTCTGTTCTCTTGTGTATTTTCGGTTGGAGAAGAACAGGAGGAAGAAGGACAAAACGGCGGTTGCGGTTATAAGGAGTACGGGCAGAAAAGATCGGCTGAACACGAGGGCAAGAATGACGATCGCTGCGGCGAACAGCAATTCTTTGTACTGGATGCGCAGAGCTTGCAAAAAGCCGATCTTTTGAGAATTTTTCGGCGTGACGATAAATTTTGCTTTTTTGCCGAACATTCCGAAGAGCGCACTGGCAAGAGAAGTGAACAGCATGGATCCGTAAAGGACGACGACGCCGAGAAGGTAGAGCAGGAACAAAAAGAAATTGATGCGGAAGATCCAGGAAAAGACGTCGTTGAGCATGGGGGAAAAGAAAAAGACGGCGGTGGGCACGATCATCCAGACGGGATAGAGGGCGCCGATATCGATGCCGAGCGCGGGCATAAACGTGATGTTGAGCAGGATATAGAAAGCAAAGATCGCGGTGAGCGGCAGGTTATAGGTAAACAGGACGATATCCATCTTTTCGAACCAAGACATTTTGGAAGCGAAAATTTTTCTTGTATATTTTTTGATAAATTCGAGGTTGCCCTGCGTCCATTTGGAGTGGCGTTTTTTAAATGCGGCGTAATCGACGGGGTATTCCTCTTCGCAGACGATGTTGGGGGCGAAGGCGACGAAATAGCCGTGATTTCGCATTTCGATGCTCAGGCAAAGGTCTTCGGCGACGAGGTTGGGAAATCCGCCCGCTTTTTCGTAGCATTCGCGGCGGATCATCGCGCCGTGCCCGAGCATGGACGAAAACCCGTAGCGGTTTTTCATGGTCTGGTAGGTGGGCCAGTGCGAGTTGACGCCGATGTGGAACAGCTTCATGAAAAAGTTGCGGTTGCGCGTGGCGATGTGGTTTGCCTGCACGATGCCCGCGTTTTCGTACGCCGCAAAGTATTTCAGGCATTCGGTAACGAAATTTTCGGGGATGATCTCGTCCGAATCGAGAATGACGGCGTAGCGGTAATCGCCGGTTTTCACCTCGTCGGAAAGAAGAAAATGGTTTATGTTCCCCGCCTTGAACCCCGCGCGGTTTTCCCGCCGCACCACGCGCACGCCGTGCCTTGCGGCAAAGCGGTCGACGGCGGTCTTATATTCCTCTTTGGAAGAATCGTCGAGGATGACGGTCTGCGTATTTGCGTAATCCTGGCGCATACTGCGGGCGAGGCTTTCGCCGTCGAAGTCGTTGCAGGTGCAGTAGAGAAGCAGTACCTTTCCTTCCGAACCCGTGACCTCTTTTTGCAAGACGGGTTGAAAGCGTTTGAGCAAAGAGCGCTTTGCGAAGGCGTACCAAAAGACGTAAATAAAATCTTTGACGCCGTTGAGCCAGAAATAGGAAATGAACACGCCGTTGAGCGCCACGAGCACGATCGCCGCAACGCGCAGCGCCGCCGAGGGCTGCACGCCCTGCACAAAGGGCGGCGAGGTAAACCCGCGGGAAACGTTCAGCCACAGCCAGGCGAGCAGGATCGCCCATACGGCGATCATCGTAATGTACAGCGCGGGCGATTTGCGGTGCGCAGCGGGTTTGGGTCTTTTCATAGAAATATCCTCCGTATTGATTGTCAACAGTATGCCGCGCTTTTGTCCTTTTTATGAAAGAACACGCCGCGAAGCGGGCAAAAAAGCGCAAAAAAACGCCCCGCAGGAAAATTCCTGCGGGGCGGGTCCGTCTTTTAAGAAAGCCATATCAGGAAAGCGGATTGACGGTATTCATAGCGTTTGTATAAGCGTCGCTGTAATCTTTGTTCAGCACAACGGCGTCTTTCAGCATAAGTTCGAGCGCTTCGGCTTCGGGGGGCGGGGCCGGTTTATCGTCCGTGCCGGGGGTATCCGTGCCGGAATCGCCGTTTATCAGTTCGTACATGTAGTCGTTGGCCCGCGCGAATTCGTCGCTGAAATCGCCGAGCGTGATCTTTTGGTCTTTGGCTGCCTGAAACGCGGCAAGAAGTTTCTGAATCTCGGCGTCAACTTCGTCGGCGTAGGCGGGTGCGGCGGATTTGAATTCGCCGCCGAAGTACCGCGCGCTGATCTCCGTCGAATTTTTGTCGCGGTCCCAGATATGTATGAGCAGCGTATCCACTTCGTTTTCCGCAAAGTCGTACGCCGCGTCGACGTATACATACGTTTTCTGCGTATACGTGAGAACGTCGTTTTGGTAGTCTTCCGATTCGAAAAGATATTCCAGCCGCACCGAACCGCTCTGTACGTCGGCGACCGCCGTCATGACGATGTGCGTCTTCATCAGGAAGTTATCTTCCTGCCGCATCGAAATAGTGTACTCGACGGGCTTGTCGGTGATCACGAAGGAATCGTTTTTATACAGTTCCGTCACGAGATAAATGTACGTCATCGCGCCGACAAACCACATCGTGCCCGAAGAGGGGTCTTCGGTATAGATCTCCTCCTGCGAAGCGAGCGGCATGGCAAGCGCCGCAGCGCTTTTGCTCCGCACGGCGTCGGCAAACACGTTCACGATCTGCAAATACGCCGCGGCGTACACGTCTTTGTCCGCTTCGTTCATCCCGCCGCTTTCGGTGCCGTCCCCCGTGTTCTGCGAGCCGTCACCCGTGTTCTGCGAACCGTCTCCCGTGTTCTGGGAACCGTCACCCGTGCCGCCGTTTTCTTCCGCGGCGGGCGGCGTATTCGTGCCGCTCTGCTGCGGCGCGGCGCAGGCAAAAAACAGCGCAAAGCAAAGCAGCAGCGCGCACGCGGCGCATACGATCTTTACAAGTTTTTGTTTCATGACTACCCTCCTTTTTTCTGCGTACCATTATACAAAAACGCGCGGCAAAAGTCAAGCGCGGAAAAAACGAAAAATAAACGGCGCCGCTTCAGCGGCGCCGCGGCGTCAGTCGATGTTCTGCCGCTCTATGGTGGATACGGCGTCGTAATTTCCGTCCAAAAGCTGCACCCGCGTGCGGATCTGTGCGGCGATCTCGGCGTCGGCAAGCTTGCATTCGAAGGGCACGGCAACGTCGAACACAAGATTTTTATGCGTTTCGCCGCCGACTAAGCGGAAATCATGCATGCGGAGGGTCTCATCGACATTTTTAACGATGCACATGACTTCATCGCGCAGGCGGTTGAGTTCGGGATCGTCGTAGACGAGCGGATCGATATGTACGGTCAGGGCGACGTCGGTATTTTCCGAAAAGTCCTTTTCGATGCGGTCTGCGAGGTCGTGCGCGGCGGTCAGTCCCATGCCCGAATCCACTTCGACGTGTACGGTCGCGTACAGTTTGTTCTGCCCGTAGTTGTGGACGGTGAGATCATGCAGGCCGCGTACTTCTTTGAACGCCATTACGCGCGCTTCGATGGCGTGCACGGTTTCGGCGTCGGGTGCTTTGCCCAGCAGGCTGGAAATCGTCTCTTTGAGGATGGAAAACCCCGTGAATGCGATGAACAGTGCGACGACGATGCCGAGGTAAGCGTCCGTCTCCAGGTGCGTAAAGCGGCACACGATGGCGGAGATCAGGACGGCGGCGGTGGCGATCACGTCGGAAATGCTGTCGGCGGCGGTTGCTTTGAGCGTTTCGGAAGAGAGCGCATTGCCGAGACTGCGGTTATAAAAGAACATGAACAGTTTCACGAGCACGGATGCGGCGAGGACGCCGATGAGCAGCCAGGAAAAATCGGTTTCGGCGGGAGAAAAGATCTTTTCCGCCGATTGAACGACGAGCTCGACCGCGACGACGAGAATGATGACGGCGATCAAAAGGGAAGCAACCGATTCTGCGCGGCGATGCCCGAAAGGATGTTCTTTGTCGGCGGGCTTTTCGCTCATTTTGAAGCCGATGACGGACACGACGTTGCTGCCGCAGTCGGTGAGGTTGTTGAGCCCGTCGGCAGTGACGGAGATCGCGCCGGAAACGGCGCCGACGGCAATTTTTCCCGCGGCGAGCAAAGTATTGAGCACGATACCCAAGATCCCCGCGTTGCGTCCGCAACGCGCGCGTACCGCGGGATCGGTCGGATCGTCTGACTTTTTAATAAACATATTTGCAAGAAATGGCATAGACGTATACGGATTCAACCGTCCTCCAAAAAATCTTTGCGTAAAAAGTTCCGATATACGGAAAGGAACGTATTCAGAACAGTTCTTTGAGCCGGGAAATATCGGTCACCCATTCGTGGCGGCTGCGTTCGGCGTGGACGCGATTGGCTTCGCCCAGGGCGGCGTGATAGTCGCTCTGCGAACAGCCGTTTACTTTCATGAAATGCGCCTGCGCGCGCGGCTCGTTGCCCAAAAGCGAAGTTCTGCCGATATGCACCACCTCGTGACAGGCAGGGCAAAGCGCGACGATATCTTCCAGTTTTTGCACATGTTTTTTGTCGTCGTAACTCCAAACTTCGTGCGCTTCCAGCCTGCCCGCTTTGCCGCAGACACTGCATTTACCGCCTGCGCGGGCATACGCGGCTTTGCGCAAACGGTCCCAGACTTCTTTGGGCAGGGCACTGCGCAGGTTTGTGTACCAGCAGCCGTCCGGCACGAGCTGGAAATTCAGTTTGTACGATGTTTTCTCGGTGTGCATATTCTTATCCGCGTTCATATAATACAGTAAAGGGTGCCTTTTCGCGCTTTGTTTTCTATTATAGCACAATTACCCGCAATACGCAAGAAGAAAAAAATATACAATATTTTGCGGGCAGGGTATTGAACAACACAGCCTTTTGTGTTATAATGCAGGCAAGGAGGAAAATGCCAATGGACTACGACAACGCGGCCCGATTCTTAAAAAGTTATAACAGGATCGAGAGCCAGCTGAAGGCGCTGTACAATCAGCGTCCGACGCAAAATTTTACCGATCTCGTGAAACGATGTACCGATCGCAACATCACGGTGCGCCGCTACGAGAACGAGCTGGTCGATTACGGCAAACTGCGCAACGCGATCGTACATCGCGCGGTAGGCGGGGAACTGTTTATCGCCAATCCCTGTGACGAAGTTGTGCGCAACATCGAATACATCGAACGCCAGCTGTGCAATCCGCCGAAAGTGACCGATGTGTTCAAGAACAAAAAGTTTTCGGTGGTTTTTGCCGACAAACCTCTGCTGGAAGCGGTCAAGATCTTTGCGGGCACCGAAAAGAAAACGCTCGTCGTGTACGATCACGGCACCATGAAGGGCGTGCTCAACGCATATTATTTGTTCGGGAAGATCGCCGAATGCGCCGAAGGCGGCGGCGACGTGACCGCTTTTCTCACCCAAACCGATTGCGGCGAGATCGTGGACGAGAAACTTCTCGAAAAATATCAGATGCTGGACAGGAACGCCACCGTGTTCGACGTATTTGAAGCGTTTGAAGACCGCAAAGACCTCTATGCCGTCATCGTGACCGAAAACGGGGTCGTCGGCGAAAAGGTGATCGCAATGCTAACGCCGTCCGATTTCCCCGCGATCAACCGTTACCTTGAAAATTTCAACGCCAAAACCTTTTGATCGCAATATCTCGCGCTGTGCGCAAGTTCGGCATACAACATATATGAATGAAAGAACGTTGCGCCAAAACTGATACATTGCAACAAAAAATTTTAAAAATTTTCAAAAAAGGTATTGACAAATCCAAAAAAGATGATATAATAGAACTACAAACGACGGAACTTTCCGACGGAAGGGGTGGATCGGACAAAAGAACGGAAGTTTTTTTGAACGGACGGAAGAGAAGTTTCGAAGGCGAAGGAATGAGAGCGTAAGGCCAAATCTGCGCAGGGTTTTTCGGGAAAGCTGAGAAACTGGGCCGAGCGAAGCAGTTTTTGAGACGGAGAAACAGATCGGAAGAAAGGGAAAGAAAGCGGACGGGGCGTTGCCCGATAAATCGGAACCTGTCACTCTGCAGACGGCTGAAAAACTGTAAAGTGTTTCGGACGGGCAGGAGAAGATTATACCGAAAGGGAGAAAGGGAACGTTGCGGAGTGGTTTTTACTTGGCAAAACTCCGAAAACGCTATGGCGTTTTAAGCCGTGAAAGGGTAACAATCTTTGTGCAATGCAAAGCGTGGGCACAAAAATCGGAATTGCGACTATGAGCGGTTTCAGAGTTGATGAGGGGAGAAAATGACGGAACGGCAAAGGGAAAGAAAGATTCCGGGAACCGTATTTTAACCGACATGTTGTCAAAAAAGGTTAAAGAGGGTAAGTAACGGTTCGTGGGCGGAATACTTTTCGGAATACCCGTTTACGAATGTAAAAATCACAAAGACGGGCGGCGCTCGGGATCGAGCGCCGCCTTACTTTCCCGAAAGCGACGGAGGGAAATCCAAAGCAGTTCGGTTAAAAAAGGGACGCGGAGCGTCCCTTTTTTGCGTGCGGCGCAAAAGGTTGAGAACAGGCGCACGGGCGGGGAGCGTACGGGCGGAAGCAGCGGAAAAAATGTTTACAATTTTAAAAAGTTCTGTTATAATAAAAAAGTATAGGATCGTCTGCGGAAAGGCGAACGGGTACAAAGGCAAGCGGAGGAAAGTATGGATAGTGCGGATAACATTATCGAAGTGGACGGGCTGGTCAAGGCATACGGGGAAGTGCGGGCGGTGCAGGGCATCTCGTTCACGGCAGAGCGGGGCAGTCTGTTTTCGTTTTTGGGAGTAAACGGGGCAGGAAAGAGCACGACGATCAATATTTTATGTTCGATTTTGCATAAGGATGCGGGGAATGTTCGCATTTGCGGTTATGATTTGGACAGAGAGCCGGAAAAGATCAAGCCGCGGGTGGGGGTCGTATTTCAGACGACGGTGCTGGACGATCTTTTGACGGTGCGCGACAATCTGACAATACGTGCGAGTTATTACGGGCTTCGCGGAAAGAAATGGCGGGAGCGCCTGGACGAGCTGACGGAACTGCTCGATTTAAAGGAGATATTGCCGCGGCCATTCGGCAAGTTGTCGGGCGGACAGAAGCGGCGGGCGGACATTGCGCGCGGACTGATCAACCGTCCCGAGCTTTTGGTGTTGGACGAACCGACGACGGGGCTGGATCCGCAGACGCGGCGGATGGTATGGAAGACGGTGCAGCGGTTGCAGAGCGAGCAAAACATGACGGTATTTTTAACGACGCATTATATGGAAGAGGCGGACGGATCGGATCGCGTGGTGATCTTGGACAGCGGAAAGATCGTTGCAAACGATTCGCCCGTGCAATTGAAAAATCAATATTCGCGCAATTATCTGTATTTATACGGCGACGCAGGCTTTTTATCGAAAGCGCTTACAAAGCAGGGGGAAAACTTTGAAGAAACGGCGGGCGGCGTACGGCTGATGATGCAGAGTGCGGAAAACGCGCGGGATTTTCTCGGAAAACATCCTCAACTAAGCAAAGATTTTGAATTTATGAAAGGGGACATGGACGACGTGTTTTTGGCGGTGACGGGCAAAAAGCTGATGTCGGGAGGTGCGTTATGATGTACATGTTGATGCAGCAGACCCGCCGCAATTTAAAAATATTTTTGAAAGATAAAGCCAACATTTTCTTTTCGCTTTTGTCGCCTCTGATCGTGCTTGCGTTGTATGTACTGTTTCTGGGAAGAACGCAGACGGAAAGCATGATGGAAGCCCTCACACAGATGGGGCTCGCGAGCGCCGCATCGGAAAAGGCGGTTCAGGCGTTTTGCGACAGCTGGATGCTGGTAGGGTGCCTTTCTTGCGCGTGTGTGACGGTCCCGATGTGTGCCTGCGGGAGTATTATACAGGATAAAAAGCGCGGGATCGCCGCGGATCTTCTTGCTTCGCCCATACCAAAATGGATGCCTTCGGCGGCATATTTTTTGTCTGTATTGGCGGCGGGACTGGCAATTGCGGGTGCCGTGCTCGTGATCGGTTTTGTGTGGCTGGCGGCGAGCGGCAGCTGGTACCTTTCCTTTTTAGATGTATTGGGCTGTATCGGTGTACTGATACTTTCCGTACTTTCCTCATCGACGTTGCTGATTCTTGTCGTGTCCTTTCTTCGTTCGGAAGGCGCTTTTACAGGCTTGAACGTGATCGTGGGCACGGTCATCGGTTTTTTTATCGGAGCGTATATGCCGATCACATTCTTTCCGAAAGGCATTCAGTATTTTACGTTGTTTATTCCGGGAAGTTATTCGGCGGGACTGTTCCGCAATTTCGGGATGGGCGGCGCATTGGAAAACATTTCAAAAAACGTATCCCCGCAATTTGCGGAAGCCCTTTCCCGGGATTTTTCTTTTACGTTTGACTTTTTCGGGGCGGAGATATTCCCTGCGGGCATGGCGGTGATACTGGCCGCAACGGTGCTGTTGTTCGGGGCGGCGAACCTCGCGGCGATCGCGGTGCGGGCACGACGTGCAAAGTGATTTCGGCAGAATTTGCAATTTTATCGGTCGGATACAATCCCGCCCGCGAAAACGCGGGCGGGATTTTTGAAAAAAGCTGCCTGTATTGAGCAGGCAAAAGCAATGGCGCAAAAAATTTTTAGGGGGCGCATGTTTCACGTTGAACTCTCTCGGGCAAACTTTTGCGCAGGGGTTTACAAACGCGCAAAAAGAGGGTATAATATTGTGAGAAACAAAGAATGATCTTGCGGCTTTGCCGCGCGAAGGCGGCGGGCAACGGAGGCGACGATGATCTATAAAAATATTGCACAGCTGATCGGCAAAACGCCGCTCATGGAACTTTGCGGCATCGAAAAAAAGTACGGACTGAACGCGAAAATTTTTGCGAAGCTGGAGTATTTCAATCCGACGGGGAGCGTGAAGGACCGTCCCGCTCTGGCGATGATCGAGGCGTTGGAGAAGGCGGGGAAAGTGACGCCGAAGACCCTTCTCATCGAGCCGACGAGCGGGAATACGGGCATCGGGCTTGCGGCGGTTTGCGCGGTCAAGGGATACAAACTTGTTCTGACCATGCCCGAGACGATGAGCGTGGAACGGCGCATGCTTTTGACGGCGTTCGGGGCGAAGATCGAGCTGACGGACGGCAAAAAGGGCATGTCGGGCGCGATCGCGCGGGCGGAGGAAATGCACGCCGAAGTCAAAGACAGCGTGATCGTGGGGCAGTTTGTCAATCCCGAAAATCCCGCGTCGCATTATGCGACGACAGGTCCCGAGATCTGGCAGGATTGTGAAAAAGATCTTGACTTTTTCGTGGCGGGCGTGGGAACGGGCGGAACGCTTTCGGGCTGCGCGCGGTATCTCAAAGAACAAAACCCCGCATTGAAGGCGGTTGCGGTGGAGCCGAAAAATTCGGCGGTGCTTTCGGGCGGCAAAGCGGGCCCGCACGGTTTGCAGGGCATCGGTGCGGGATTTGTTCCCGAAATTCTGGACACGTCGCTCATCGACGAAGTGATCCCCGTACGCGACGAGGATGCGTTCGCGTGGGGCAGAGAGGCGGCAAAATCGGACGGCGTGTTTGCGGGCATTTCTGCGGGTGCGGCGATCTTTGCGGCCGTAGAGCTTGCCAAGAGGGCGGAAAACGCGGGCAAGCGCATTGCGGTCATCGTGCCGGACACGGGGATGCGGTATCTGTCCACCGATCTTTTTAAAGAATGAACGAGAAAAGGGCGGAACGCGACGCGCGAAGGCGTGCGCAGGAAGCGGCGCGGCTTGCCCGTTTTGAAGAAAAATGCAGGGAACTGCGCGAACGGGGATACAGGCAAAAAGATTGTACGGTGAGCGTCAAGCGTGCGACGGCATGGGGTTTTGCGTTGGCGATCCCGATTGCGGCGGCGGCGATCGCCGCGTGCCTGGTTTTGCGGCCGCGCGCGATGTTTGCGCAGCAAATTTATTTCGATTTTCTCATCGTCGCGGTGGCGGCGGTGCTGTCCGTGCCTGCGCATGAGGGATTGCACGGCCTTGTCTGGGGCATTGCAAACGGGTCGTTCTCGGGCATTCGGTTCGGCATTTTGCGCGAGGGCGTTACGCCCTATTGCGCCTGTGAAACGCCGATGAACCGCGCGCGGTATCTCGCGGGCGTTCTCGCGCCCTTTGCTGTTTTGGGGCTCGGGTTTGCGGTCGCGGGCGCGCTGACGGGGTATTTTTTGCTCGCCGTGCTCGGCGCGTTTAATATTTTGTCGGCGGGCGGCGATCTTCTGGTCGCGCTCAAAATGCTGTTTGCGGGCAGGGGGGTCTTCCTCGATCATCCCGCCGCGTGCGGTTTTTACCGCTTTTACAGGGACAAACAAGGACAATAAAACAAACGCCTCGCCGCGCAAAAATTTGCGCGGCGAGGCGTTTTGGGCGACAAAATCCGCCGGCCTTGCCGGCGGATAAAAGTTGTGCAGAAATTTTAAATGACGACGATGTTCTTTTCCTCGAATTTTTCTTTGACGTCGGACGGGAAATTGTCGTCCGTGATGAGAACGTCGATATCGTCGGGTTTGGCGAAGGTGTAGGGCATGATCTTGCCGATTTTGGATGTATCGAGCATCATGTACACCATTTTTGCGCGCGCGAGGATAAATTTCAAAAGGTCGCTCTCCACCTGCGAGATGCAGGAAAATCCCTGTTCGAACGAGAATGCGGAAGCGGAGATGATCGCCAATTCAAAGTTTGTGTTTTCGAGGAAAACTTTGGAATAGGGGGAGGCTGTGGAGAGGTTTTCCTTGATGAGCGAACCGCCGACCAGCACGACTTCGGGCTGTTTTTTATGCGAAAGTTCTTCGGCGACGACCAGACCGTTTGTAAAGACGTGGCAGGGACGGTCGGGCATTTCTTTGGCGAGCTGAAGCGCCGTGGTGCCGCCGTCGAGGAAGAGGCTTACGCCTTCGTCAATGAGAGAAACGACCTTTTTGGCGATGACTTTTTTCGCGTCGGTGTTGATGGTCGATTTTTGCGCGTACGCTTCGCCCGAACGCTTCTGCACTTCGAGCACGGACATCGCGCCGCCGCGGACGCGGATTACTTTGTTTTCTTTTTCCAATTCCAGAAGATCGCGGCGCAGTGTCATGTCGGACACGTCGGGAAACTGAACGGCGAGCTCTTCCAGGCTCATCTTTCCGTTTTTTTCGATCAGATGCGCGATCTCTTCGATTCTTGTTCGTTTCAAAACAAGCCTCCTGAACCATTTAGTGGCTTGATTATAACATAACTAACAAAATCGCGCAACAATTTTTTCATTATTTGTGAAAGATTTTCAGTTTTTTCAAAAAATATTTTTTACTCCCTGCAAAATATATTGAATTTTTGGCAAAAACCTGTATAATAATAGTGTACGCGCGCGAGAAAGTCGGGCGTATGACGAAAAACACAAACGGTAGCGGAGCAATGAGCGAAAATTTTATTGACGACCTCAACGCATTTTTTTGTAAATATTACAGCAACTTCGATTTTATCTGTTCGATGCCTTCCTACGAGTCCATGACCATCTCGATGATTTTAAAGAACAAGAACCGCATCGAAGAGGGCGAATATGCCGCCAACGAAATGCGGAAAATTTCCTTCCAGAACGATCCCGATAAAGTGCTGGCGGAGATCAAGGAGCGGTATGTGGACAACACGTTCACTTTTTCGGTACGCGTTGCGCCGATGCGTCAGCGGTTTCTCGCGTTTTTCGGCTCCAAAAATCTGCCGGGCAGGCTGCTTGGGAAGTTTATAACGAAGTACGGGGAAGATCCCGCTTCGATGGCGGACAAGCTGGGGTTGGACGAGTCGACATGGAAAGATACCCTGAAAGGGATCTATATCCCCGAAAAGGTGCTGCTTTTTAAAGTATTTTTGCTTTTGGGGATGCGGAAAGAGGATTGCGACGCACTTATGAAGCTATGCGGCGCATATTATAACTTTGAGGATGCACGAGACGTCGTCGTGCGGTATCTGATCGGGTATCGGGTATTCAATCGCGAAATGATCGATGCGGCGTTCGACGAATTTCATATCCGCAGGATCATATAAAGCGTTCACGAGTAAAGGTTCACGAAATTTCTTTTGAGCTGACAAAAGAAATTTCCGTGAGCTTTTAGGAAAACCCCATTGACCGCGCTTTGCGCGGTGCAATCGGAGTTTTCCTCGGCGGCGCGCCTTTTAAGGGCACGCCACAGTACGCGCGCCGCCTTCACCTTTCCTGCAAAAGCCGAAAGTATTCGGCAACTCGGGTGCGCTTATTGAGAAGTGCGATTCTCAAACGCGCAGAAAAAATTTTTTGGGTTCTCGCATTTCTCGGCAAGCTGATGCCTGCGAAATGCCGAGAAATTCAGGGGAAACCCGAACGGTTTTCCCCTCGTTGCGGCATTTTTAAGGGCACACATAGTTTGAATGCCGCAACTTCACCCTTTCCGTAAGGCAAAGGATTGCCAAATAGGGGTGCGCTGCGGAAAAGTGTGATTTTCCTTGCGCGAATAAATCATTTTTCACGCTTTTTCTTTCAAGCTGACGAAAGAAAAAGCCGTGATTTGAGGGCGCTGCCCTCTGCGCGCGATATTCAAGCGCACACATATTGTAAAAATCGCGCGCATTCACCCGCTGTGGCGCTTACGCGCAAACAGGGTGCGCTTGCAAAAAGTGTGATTTTTGCGCGCGCAGAAAAAGAGTTCGGTTCACGCTTTTTGTTTTGTCTGCTTAAAACAAAAAGCCGTGCAGAAAGAAGAGGATTTTTTATGTTCAAACGATTACGCGCAGATCTCGAAGCGGCGAAGCGCAACGATCCCGCAGCGCGCAACAAATTCGAAATACTGCTCACTTATTCGGGGGTGCACGCGCTTTCGTGGCACCGTTGGGCGAATTTTTTATACCGCATACATCTGAAACTGCTCGCGCGTATGACCAGCCAGTTTGCAAAATTTCTGACGGGCATTGAGATTCACCCTGCGGCAAAGATCGAAGGCGGGGTGTTCATCGATCACGGCATGGGCGTTGTGATCGGCGAGACGGCGGAAGTCAAGAGCGGCGTGGTCATCTACCAGGGCGTGACGCTGGGCGGCACGGGCAAGGAAAAAGGCAAGCGGCACCCGACCATTGAAAAGGACGTCATCATTTCCGCGGGCGCGAAGGTTTTGGGCGGGTTCACCGTCGGCGAGGGCGCCAAGATCGGTGCGGGCGCGGTCGTCTTGAAAGAGGTACCGCCGCACGCGACGGTCGTGGGCGTGCCGGGGCGCGTGGTGCGCATCCGCGGTGAAAAGCCCGATCTTTTGCAGGAAAAGACGGACCCGAACGCCGAAGAGATCCGTGCGCTCAAATGCCGCATACATAAGCTGGAAGCGGCGTTGGAAAAACTGACGGGCGAAAAATTCGAGTGCACGAAGGAAGAGCTCTTCCCCGTGCCCGCCGAAGGGGAAAAGGACGAAGAAAACGCAAGCGAGGAAAACGGCAATGAATAAGATCACATCCAAAGAACTGCGCAGCAAATGGCTGGCATTTTACGAGAGCAAGGGGCATAAGAATATCGGCGCGGTGTCGCTGATCGGCGACGGCACGACGGGCGTTATGTTTAACGTCGCGGGCATGCAGCCGCTGATGCCCTATCTGTTGGGACAACCCCACCCCGCAGGCAAGCGCCTTTGCAACGTGCAGGGGTGCGTGCGTACGGTGGACATCGAATCGGTCGGCGATGCGACCCACTTCACCTTTTTTGAGATGATGGGCAACTGGTCGCTCGGCGACTACTTTAAAAAGGAAAAGACGGCGTGGTCGTTCGAGCTTCTGACCGAAGTGTTCGGGCTGGACAAGGACAAGATCTGCTCGACGGTGTTTGCGGGCAACGAATCCGCTCCGCGCGACGACGAAACGGCAGAATTGCTCGTAAACTTGGGCATCAAACGCGAAAACATTTTCTATCTGGACAAGTCCAACAACTGGTGGGAACTGGAAGGGACGGAAGGCACGCCCTGCGGCCCCGACAACGAGTGGTTCTATCCGCTGACGGACAAGGAATGCGGCAGAAAGCCCTGCGACATCAACTGTCCTTGCGGCAGGTATGTCGAGATCGGCAACGACGTGTACATGCAGTACAAAAAGACCAAGGACGGCTATGTTCCGCTGGAAAACAAGAACGTAGACACGGGCTTCGGCTTAGACCGCATGCTGGCATTTTTGAACGGGCTGACGGACGGGTATAAGACCGACCTGTTTTCGGGTGCGATCGCGTACCTTGAAAAGGCGTCGGGCAAGAAATACGACGACGGCGGCGCGGACCGCAAGGCGATGCGCATCATTGCCGACCATACCCGCACGACGGTCATGCTGATCGGCGACGTGAACGGCATTTTGCCCTCGAATACGGGCGCAGGATATATTCTGCGCAGGCTGATGCGCCGCGCGATCCGTTACTGCAAGGCGCTGGGGATCGCGAGCACGGAGATGCTCGGCGTCGCGAAAGTGTTCATCGACGACGTATACGGCGAAGCGTATCCGCTTTTGCCCGAAAAGAAAGAATATATCTTGCAGGAGATCGAGCGCGAGATCGTGCGTTTCGAATCCACCCTCGAAAAGGGCATGAAGGAATTTGAAAAGACGATCGGCGGTATCGAACGCAAGAACGAGTTTATGTCCAAGCAGAATCCCGATTATGTGAAGGAAACGGCGATCGGCGGCAAGGCGGCGTTCAAACTGTACGACACTTACGGATTCCCCCTCGAACTGACCGTGGAAATGGCGGCGGAGCGCGGCTATACGGTGGACGAAGCGGGCTTTGCGGAGGCGTTCAAAGAGCACCAGGAAAAGAGCCACGCACAGGTTACGGCGGGCGAATTCAAGGGCGGTCTTGCGGACACGGGCGAAGCGACGACCCGTCTGCACACCGCAACGCACCTTCTGAACGCGGCGCTCAAAGCGGTCGTGTCTCCCGACATCAACCAAAAGGGTTCCAACATCACGCCCGAGCGTCTGCGCTTCGACTTCAACCTGGCGCGCCCCATGACGGAAGAGGAGATCCGCCGCGTGGAAGATCTCGTCAACGAAAAGATCAAAGAAAATATTCCCGTCGTCTTTGCGGAAATGCCTTACGAACAGGCGCGCGAAGAGGGGATCGTCGGCGTGTTCGATTCCAAATACGGCGACGTGGTCAAAACGTATTCGATCGGGAATTTCTCGCGCGAGATGTGCGGCGGCCCGCACGCAAAATCGACGGGCGAGCTGGGACATTTCAAAATTGTTAAGGAACAGTCCTCGGCGAGCGGCATCCGCCGCATCAAGGCGGTGCTCGAATAAGCGTGCCCGAAAAAGAAAAAACAAATTATCAAAAAGACGCAAAACAGCGCACCCGATCGGGTGCGCTGTTTTTTACGCTCTTTCCGAACCTACCTCTGCGTGAGCGGCCGAAATTTTGCTAAATACGCCTTATTCGGAAGTTCCGCGTTCTTCCAAAAGGCGTTCGATTTCTGCCGTAACGTCAGACATTTTCACGTCCATGGCAAGGCAGAGCCGATAGAAGGTTTCCATCGTCGGTTTGCGTTCGCCCCGTTCGATCGCACTCAGATGCGTGCGCCCGATGTCCGCCAGCCCGCTGAGTACTTCCTGGGAAATGCCTTTTTTCTTGCGAAAATTAGCCAGTACTTGCCCGACTGTTGTTGCATCCAAAAATTCTTCCTGCATAGAGTCACCTGTTTCGGTAATGTTTTCAATTATACTATACTGTATTTTTATCCTATAAATGAACACATATGTTGACATATGAATACAAATGTGTTATAATTTGCAAAAACCACAAGGGAAAACACATGGATAAAGAGGTAGCGGTATCGGTTTTGATACCTGTATATAATTCTGCGGCGACTTTATCGGATTGCCTTGCTTCGGTGTCGGGGCAAACGCTGGATGCGATCGAAATTCTTTGTCTGGACGACGGGTCGGATGAAGAGACGAAGAAAGTATTGAATCGGTGTGCCGCGCATGACGGACGGATCCGTGTGATACGGCACGAAAGGAACATGGGATCGATGCCGGCGCGCAAACATTTGATGCAAGCGGCGCGGGGTGAATATTGTATGTTTTTGGACAGCGATGACGAATATTTTCCGCAAGCGTGTCAAAGAGCGTACGAAACGGCAAAGAGGACTGGCGCGGATATTGTCGGATTCGGTACGAAGATCGTATTTCAGACAGGACTGAGCGAGAGAGAGCGTAGGGAAGTGCAAAAAGTTGCGTCGGTGTATGCGGGGCGCCTGTGCGGGAAAGAGGTGTTTCTGTCCTGTTTTCGGTACGGTTTTGGCGAATGCGGCTGGAATTTATGGAACAAGATTTACAAAACGGAAATACTGAAAAGGGCAGCGCGGTATCTTCCCGAAAAAGAGTGCACGATGTACGAGGATTTCGCGATCTATTTTATGGCGGCGTACTATGCGCAGAAGTATTACGGGTTCAAAGAACCGCTCGTCCGATACTCGTTCGGGCACGGGGTTTCGGGCACGCAGAAGTGGACAAACGCGGAGCAGTTCCGAAAAAGCTTGGACCGAAAGACGGTCTGCGACGTCATAGAAAATTTTCTGCGGGAGGAAAAGCCGAAGGCGTCATTTTACGAACGAGAATTCGGCATGTGGAAAAAATGGATGCTTACGGGGATCTTGCAGAAATTTACAAGCGAGTGCGGGTTAAAAGAGGGGACAAAAGTTTTTGATCTTCTGTGCGAGGCGTATTCGATCGAGTGCATCGTGTCGGAGCTGGTAAGTTTATACGGCGTTGAAATGAACGGGCGCATCGCCGAATTGGTGCGCGGGGCAAATTGTCTTAAGCCGCGCCGAGGCGCGATCCGTCGGGTCGGTTTCTTTTACCACCGAATGTATAACGGCGGGGTGGAAAGAGTGCTTTCCGAACTGATCCCGCTGTTTCTGAGCTGGGGTTATGAAACCGTGCTTATTTCCGAAGAGAAGAGCCGCCTGGATTATCCGTTGCCCAAAGAATGCAAAAGGTTTATCATCCCCAACTCTAAAAACATTGACAGAACACAGTACCTGCGTCACGCCGAAAAGCTGAAAGAGGTTTTGCGGAAAGCGGACTGCGACGTGCTGTTGTATCAGGCGACGATGTCGCC
Source organism: uncultured Clostridia bacterium (assembly GCA_944328495.1). GTDB lineage: Bacteria > Bacillota > Clostridia > Christensenellales > Borkfalkiaceae > Borkfalkia. The sequence continues at coordinate 5,178 of CALVHR010000028.1, read as the reverse complement.
GTGGTTTTTATGGGATATGCTGCTCGCAAAATCCATGGGTATCTATGTCGCCGGCACAATGCACGAACTCGTTTGTCTGCCGCTCTTGCGGGAAAACGAAAAGGGCGTTTTTGCGGCGCGTCAGCGCATTTTGCAGCTTGCGGACGGCGTGCAGACGCTCGTGCGCAGCGACGCGGCGTACTTGCGCGCGATCGGGTGCAACGCGCAGTTTATTCCCGATCCGTTTGTCGGGGAAGTAGAGCCGGTTCACCCGCAGGGGCAGAATGTCGTTTGGGTGGGCAGGCTGGAAGAAAATCAAAAGCGCCCCTCGGATGCCCTCCGCATCTTTGCCAAGGTCGCGCAGGAATGCCCTGCCGCGCATCTGTATATGGTGGGTTCGGCGGAGAGCGAAGAGGAAAACAAGCGATACCTCGGGCTGATCCGAAAACTGAAACTGGAAGAGCGTGTTACCATGTGCGGTTTTTGCAAGGATCCCGCCGAATATTATAAAAAAGGCACCCTTCTTTTGATGACGTCGGCATACGAAACGTGGGGAATGGTGCTGTGCGAAGCGATGCGGCGCGGGTTGCCCGTCGTGTGCTACGAAATGCCTTATCTGGAAACATTGCGCGAAAATCGCGGATGCGTGTGCGTCGAACAGGGGAATATCGCGCAGGCAGCGGCGGCGGTTGTGAAGATCCTTAAAGACTCTCAGCTTCGCAAGGCGCTTTCGGAAGGCTCGTTGCAGAAGGGAAAAGAGTTGGCGTCGGCAGATCTTCGCGGGGCGTGGGAAAAATTTTTTCAAAGCTTTGGCCGTCCGCTCGAGGCGGGAAACGAAAATTTGCGGCAGGGTTTAGAAAATTTCCTCGAATTTTACGAACTCGGCGAAAGCGGTGCGGTACGAGAAGAGGACATATCGGCGGCGGAACTGCCGCCGCAGCCGCTCGCGAAGAAAGCGGCAAAATATTGGGTAGAGCATGGCACGTTTGCTCTCATTCGCAGAGCCATGCTGTTCGTGTACAGGAAAATGCGCCGCAAATAAACGAATCGCCCCCGCTCCGCCGCAAAAGCGGCGGAGCGGGGGCGCATTTTGTAAAAAAACCGCCCGCCGCGCAAATCAGCGCGGCGGGCGGTGGCATTATCCGTCGATTCCGAACCAAAACTCTGCGGGTCGGCCGGTATTTTGTAAAATACGTTTCATCCATTCGTAGCCGGGTTTCCCTTTGCCTGCAAGCCATTCGCTGACTTGGCTCTGTTTCGCCCCGATCTTTTGCGCAAACTGCGTCTGCGTCAGACCTTCGATCTGTAAATACTCCGTTAAAATTTCCGAAAATTCCATGCTTTCATTGTAGCAGATGATCGGCGATTTTGCAAGAGGTCGGCGCAAATTCGGTATTTATTGCGGTCACGTTTGTGCGATCTTGACGCATTGCCCCGTCTCGGCGTCTTGGAACATCATCCAGTAGCCTTTGCCGTCCGCGTCGAAGGCGGAGGCGGGCAAAAAGGAACAATAGCCTTTGAGAGCTGCGGGCGGTTCGCCGCGGGAGGCGGCGGGGACGCCGTAACATATGTAGCGGGGGCCTTTTTCGTCGCGGATGACGCCCACCGTATAATATTTGCCTTTGGCAAATTCGATGCGAACCCAGCGCGAAAGGGGGATGCTTTTTTCGAGCGCGTCCTCGGTCGGGTGTTTTTCGAACAGCGATTCGATCTCGTTTTTTACTTTTTCGTAATAGCAAGCTCCCGCATCCGCTGCGCGGTTTTCTCCGCCTGTGAATCGGAATAGGCTTTGAGCATCTTCATCTTTTCCAGATACGTCCTCGCTTCGCGTTTCTTGCGTTCCTTGGCTGTGTTCATCGGCTGTTCCTCCCTGATCGAATTCGTAATAATTTTCGGTGGCGACGAGTTCGTCGTCGTATTCGCAGGGCGGGTCGGGTGATTTTGCGGCGCTCTGCGGATCTGCACATTTTTGTGCGGAGTCTTTTGTTTCGGGTGCGGGTTCGGGCGCGGGGGGCTGTTTTGCGGGTACCGTTTCATCCAAAACCGAACACAATTTTTTGAGGTCGTATGTTTTGTCACCGCATTTTCCGAAAGCGACGGGCGTGACCGTGCCTTGTACGAAGCAGATCGCACAGCAAAATCCTTCTTCGATGGAAAGCGGGCTTGTCAGTTTTGCGACGCCGCCGGCGGCGGAAGGCAAATCAAAGACTTCGGTCTGACCTTTTTCATCGCACAAAAGACAGCGGTAGCGCCCCGCGGAGAGGGGGGCAAAGCCGATCATGGCGAGCGAGAGGGTGAGCCTGCCCGAAAATTTTTCGGCGGTGAGCAGGGCGGACGCCTTTTTTCCGTCCGCGGCAAAGCCCGAAGCGAGCTGTTTTAAAATGCAAAGTTTTTTGACGTAATACATCGGAACGACCTCCGTTTGCCCAATGAGCGCGAGGCGGCGCGCGGGGCGCGCCGCCCCGCATTTGTCTTTTCATTATACTTATTCGCGCGCGCGTGAAAATATACAGTTTTGGCGAAAGGCGTCGGATTTTGTAAAAAAGGGAGCGGCGGGCAAAAAAATCGCTCCGAAAAAGGCGGGGAAAAAGCGGCGAAAAAAAGTTTACTTTTTCAAAAGATTGGGGTATAATGTTTGTACGGGTGAAAAAGGGACCCGTAAAAAGCGTTAAATTCTTCCAAAAGGAGACCGAAATACATGAGTATGACCGAAAACAAAAAAGTGTTGAAGTTCATCGACGAAAGCGCGGCGCTGTGCCAGCCGGACAAGATCGTCTGGATCGACGGCAGCAAAGAGCAGCGCGACGCCCTGCGCGCGGAAGCGTGCTCCACGGGCGAGATGATCAAGCTGAACGAAGATCTTCTTCCCGAGTGCTATCTGCACCGCACTGCGGTCAACGACGTTGCCCGCGTGGAGGATCGTACCTTCATCTGCACCCGCAGCAAGGACGACGCGGGCCCCATCAACAACTGGATGGATCCGAAAGAAGCGTACAAAATGGCGGGAGACATTTTCAAAGGCTCGATGAAGGGCAGGACGATGTACGTTATCCCGTACAGCATGGGCATTGTCGGCTCCGAGTTCTCCAAGATCGGTATTGAGCTGACGGACAGCATTTATGTCGTGCTGAACATGGAGATCATGACGCGCGTCGGCACCGACGTTTTGGAAGCGCTGGGCAAAGACGGCGATTTCGTAAAGGGGTTGCACTCCAAGTGCGATCTGGACGAGACCAAGCGTTACATTCTGCATTTCCCCGAGGACAACACGATCTGGTCGTGCAACAGCGGCTACGGCGGGAACGTGCTTCTGGGCAAGAAGTGCTTTGCTCTTCGTATTGCGTCCTATCTCGGCAAGAACGAGGGCTGGATGGCGGAGCACATGCTCATTCTCGGATTTGAAAAACCGGACGGCGAAGTGAAATATATTGCGGCGGCATTCCCGTCGGCATGCGGCAAGACCAATCTTGCCATGCTCATTCCTCCCGCATCCTATCGCGAGAAGGGATACAAGATCTGGACGGTCGGCGACGACATCGCATGGATCCGCGTGGGAGCGGACGGCAGGCTTTGGGCGATGAACCCTGAAAACGGGTTCTTCGGCGTGGCTCCCGGCACGAACGAGAAATCCAACCCGAACGCGCTGCACACGACGCAGAAAGGCACGATCTTTACGAACGTCGTGCACAATCTCGACAACAACACAGTTTGGTGGGAAGGTTTGGACAAGAACCCTCCGAAGAACGCGATCGACTGGAAGGGCAACCCTTGGGACGATGCGGCGAAAGCTGCCGGCGTAAAGGGCGCGCATCCGAACAGCCGTTTCACGGCTCCCGCGAAGAACTGCCCTTGCATCAGCAAGGAATTCGACAACCCGAAGGGCGTTCCTCTATCGGCGATCGTATTCGGCGGCAGAAGGGCGAAGACTGCTCCGCTGGTGTACCAGAGCAAGAGCTGGGACAACGGCGTGTTCGTAGGTTCCATCATGGCGAGCGAAACGACGGCGGCGGCTACCGGTGCGGTCGGCGTTGTGCGCCGTGACCCGATGGCGATGCGTCCGTTCTGCGGCTATCACATGGGCGATTACTTCCGGCACTGGATCGATATGGGCAAGAAAGTCAAAGAACAGCCCAAGATCTTCAACGTCAACTGGTTCCGTCTGGATGACGAGGGCCACTTCCTGTGGCCGGGCTTCGGCGACAACATGCGCGTGCTCGAATGGATCATCAAGCGCTGCGAAGGCAAAGTAGACGCGGTGGAAACCCCGATCGGCTACGTTCCGAAGCCGGAGGACATCAACCTCGAAGGCACCGACGTTTCCATGGATACTCTGAAAGAGATCCTGACCGTCGACAAAGAGACTTGGAAGAAAGAGGCGGACGGCATCGAAGAGTTCTACAAGCAGTTCGGCGATCGTTTGCCGAAAGAGCTTTCGGACGAACTTGCAACCCTCAAAGCAAACCTCAACAAATAATCGAATGATATCCGGGGAAGACCGATCGGTCTTCCCCGGATTTTACATTTTTATTAAAAAAGCAAGTTTGTTTTATTACAAATAAAGATTAAAATATAAGAAAAGGAGGCAGGATATGAAAAAAGCCATAGCAATTCTTATGACCGTTATGCTGGGTGTGATGATTTTTTCATCGGCATCGCTCGCTTTGAAAAGGTACATCGACGGCGGCGGCTATTATGTAAATCGGTTGGAATCTTTCGACATAAAAGGAATAGACGGACAATTTGTTCGGACGGTTGAATTGCTTGCGCCCGATTATCCCTCGCTGGTATGGTAAAAGATGAAAAAGCGGATACTGTTTTCTTGTTTGGAAGTGGTAAACGTGATCAGTGACGGCGTGCTTGTGATTGTATTGGTAATGTATACCGCAATACCGACATGGTTGGCTTTTGTGATTTGCGTGCCATACGCTATGATTTTTCATGGTTTGCTGAGCCACTTTTATCGCTGTCCGTTTTGTAAATGCAAAATTGAATTTCTGCGTTATTGGGTTCCGTACGATTACTGTCCTCACTGCGGGAAAAAATTCAAAAACGGGATGTAAGCGCTGCGCTGTACAGCGAAATGGATACTCTGAAAGAGATCCTGACCGTCGACAAAGAGACCTGGAAGAAAGAGGCGGACGGCATCGAAGAGTTCTACAAGCAGTTCGGCGATCGTTTGCCGAAAGAGCTTTCGGACGA
>CALVHR010000027.1 GCA_944328495.1 uncultured Clostridia bacterium | reverse complement strand
ACCAAATCAGGGATATGCGATCGTTATTTTTCTTGATTTTTTATTCGTCCATAATTTTCCCTCGCGGTGGCGAGCATCAGTTTGATACGGTTTTCCTGATTGACTTTTGTCGCGGAAGGGTCATAGTCGATCGCCACGATGTTCTCGTGTTCGTACATTTGTTTGAGTGTGCGGATCGTGCCTTTCCCCGCGATATGATTTGGCAGGCATCCGAACGGCTGCGCGCAGACGATATTGTCCGTTCCCGTTTCGGCGAGTGCCGCCATTTCCGCTGGGATGAGCCAACCTTCTCCCATCTTGACGCCCTGATGAATGACTTTGTCCGCACAGCGGCGCAGATGTTCGAAATCGTGCAGCGGCTCGAATCCGTACTTTTGCGTAAGTTTGATGATCTTGCGCTGTACGTGCAGAAGATAACGATACACGATGTCAAAAAGAAGGGTCGCAAAGCTCTTTTTATTATATAATTTGGCGTCGTTTACATTGTTCACTGCGCAATACATGACAAAGTCCATGAGCGCGGGGACAACGGGCTCGCACCCCTCCGAAAGCAAAAAATCTTCCAGATGCGAATTGCCGAGCGGCGAATATTTGACATAAATTTCGCCGACTATGCCGACTTTGACCTTTTCTTCCCCGCTCCGCTTGACAAGCGAAAAACGTTGGAGCATGGAGCGAATGATCTTTTTATATTTGCGGTACTTTCCGCGATCATAGGCGGCATTGACAACTTTCAGGCAATCTTCGCGCGCCTTGTCCGAAGCCCCCTCTTCTGTCTCATACGGTTTGCATTGGTTATACAATGACATGAGCGTATCGCCGTAAAAAATACCATACGCCAGTTTCAAAAGCATTTTGGCGTCCACGGGAAAGCCGCTGTCCTTTTCCAGTCCCGCAAAGTTCAAAGAAACGACGGGCACGTGCGGAAACTCCGCTTTGAGCGCCTTGCGAATGAGCGGGATATAATTGGACGCGCGGCATCCGCCGCCCGATTGCGTGATCATCACCGCCGTATGTTCGACGTCATATTTCCCGCTTTTGAGCGCGTCGATAAACTGGCCCGTCACGCAAAGAGCGGGAAAGCATGTGTCATTGTGAACGTGTTTCAGCCCCTCGTCGATGACGGCGCGGCTATCATTTTTCAAAACTTCGATGTCCCAGCCGTCTTTTTTGAGAAAATCCACGATTATTCCGAAATGCACGGGAAGCATATCGGGAACAAGGATCTTGTGCGTAAATTTCATTTCCGGCTTAAAGCGCGGATAGTCGTCGCGGTAATCGGCGACAGGCGTGTCTTTATTTTCTTTCATCTTTGTGCCTCTTCTGTTCTTCGATCGCGGCAAGCATACTGCGCAGGCGAATTTTGACAACGCCGAGATTGTTGATCTCGTCAATTTTGATCTGCGTGTACAGTTTTCCGCTCCGCTCCAAAATGGAGCGCACCTCGTCCGTCGTGATCGCATCGATACCGCAGCCGAAGGATACGAGCTGCACAAGGTTAATGTTCTCGTGCGAAGCGGCATATTCCGCCGCGCGGTACAGCCGGGCATGATACGTCCACTGATTGAGCACACTCACGAGTACCTCTTTGCCTTTTTTGAACACGCTGTCCTCGGACAGCACGGCGATCCCCAAAGAAGTCAAAAGTTTTCCGATGCCGTGATTGATCTCGGGATCGATATGGTACGGCCGTCCAGCCAAAATAACGATGGGTTTGTTTTCCTTGGTCGCAAGATGAATGATCTCGTTGCCTTTCTCTTCGATATCGGCATAATACGCGTTCAACCGCGAAAATCCTTCCGCAAGCCCTTTCTTGATCTGCCGCGCCGAAAGTTTATATCTTGCAAGCGCCTTTTTCAGTGCCCGAACCGTCGACTTTTCGTCGTTCAGATCGAGATACGGCATAATAAAATTCGCATCGCTGAGCCGCTCGTTGTTGGCCTTCAAAAGCTCGGGATAATACGCAACGACAGGACAATTATAATGGTTCGTGGAATCATGCTCGTCGAGGTTATAACTTTCGCAAGGATAGAAAATGAAGTCTACGTTCTGATCCAAAAGGCTCTCAATGTGCCCGTGCGTCAGTTTCGCGGGATAGCAGACGGTATCGCTGGCAACGGTATGCTGCCCCTTGAAATACAGATTGCGCGAGGATTTTTCACTGAGCACGACGGTAAAACCGCACGCCTCGAAAAAGCCTGCCCAAAGCGGGAGCTGTTCGTAAAAACCCAAAGCGACAGGCAGCCCGACCTTGCCGCGCTTTCCCTGCGTACCCTCCACGCTTTTAAAGATTCGATCATATTTATAGCTGTACATATCCAGCTCGTCCGAATGCGGTTTGAGCCCCGCACCCTTCTCGCACTTATTGCCCGAAATAAACTTGCGCCCGTCCGAAAATCCGATGACGTTGACGTTGCAGTGCGAAGTACAGCCCTTGCAGACATGACTCTTGCTCGTATAGGTGAAATATTTGAGCTCCGCTTCGGAAATGAGCGAGCTCTCGCCGCGCACGTTTTCCTTGGCATACAGCGCCGCGCCGAACGCCCCCATCAGTCCCGCAATGCCCGGCCGCACGACCTGCTTGCCCGTCTCGATCTCAAAGGAGCGCAAGACGGCGTCGTTCAAGAAGGTACCGCCCTGCACGAGAATGTTCTCGCCCAGCTCGTCCGGCGTTTTGGCGCGGATGACTTTATAGATCGCATTTTTTACGATGGACGAAGAGAGCCCCGCGGAGATATCTTCCACGCTGGCGCCCTCTTTCTGCGCCTGCTTGACCGAACTGTTCATAAACACGGTGCAGCGGCTGCCAAGTTCTACCGGGTGCTTTGCAAAGAGGCCCAGCTTGGAAAACTCGTCGATCTCCATGCCCATCGCCTTTGCAAACGTCTGGATAAACGAACCGCATCCCGAAGAACACGCCTCATTGAGCATGATAGAATCGATCGCGCCGTTCTTGATCTTAAAGCATTTGATGTCCTGCCCGCCGATATCGATGATAAAATCCACTTTCGGATTGAAATATACGGCCGCTTTGAAATGCGCCACCGTCTCGACGATGCCGAAATCCGCTTTCAGCGCCGCTTTGAGCATGTCTTCGCCGTATCCTGTGACCGCACAGCCGCAAATGCGGATGCGGCCTCCCGCAAGCGAATAAATTTCGCGCAGCCGTTCGAGCACGATGTCCAGAGGCTGGCCGTTGTTGGACTGATAATGTTGATACAAAAGTTTGCAATCGGGCGTGATCAGCACAAGCTTCGTCGTCGTCGAACCGCTGTCGATCCCGAGATACGCATCCCCCGCATACGTCTTGATGTCTTCAAATTGCAAATCGCTCGCTTTATGCCGCGCGACGAACGCTTCATATTCCACGGGACTTGCAAAGAGCGGTTCGCCCGTCACGATATCGTCGCTCTCGCGCACGCTTGCTATGCGGGAAATGATCTCCGAAAGCGGGAGAGCCTGCACATTTTTAGAGTACAGAGCCGCGCCGATTGACATGAAGCAAGGCGCATTTTCAGGAAATACGGCATGTTCGTCGTCAAGATGAAGCGTTTCCTTGAACGCTCTGCGAAGCCCTTGAATAAAATACAGCGGACCGCCCAAGAACAGAACTTTTCCCTTGATCCTGCGCCCCTGCGCAAGCCCCGAAACCGTCTGATCGACCACCGCCTGGAAAATGCTCGCCGCAATATCCTCCTTGCGCGCGCCCTGGTTCAAAAGAGGCTGGATGTCCGACTTTGCAAACACCCCGCAACGCGAAGCGATGGGATATACTTTTTCCGCCTGCAGCGAGAGCTTGTCCATCTCGTCCACGGAAATGTTCAAAAGAGTTGCCATCTGGTCGATGAATGCGCCCGTACCGCCCGCACAGCTGCCGTTCATGCGCTGTTCGGTGCCGCCTGTGATGAAAATGATCTTTGCGTCTTCGCCGCCCAGTTCCACTGCCGCATCGGCATCGGGATAATATCTGCGGATCGCGGTAAACGCCGCCTGCACTTCCTGCACAAAAGAAACGCCGCTCCTCTCGGCAAGCCCGAGCCCCGCCGACCCCGTGATACAGGCGCAAAATTCCCCGCCTCCGAATTTTTGTTCGACCACGGAAAGCTGATTCAGCACGCACTCTTTCACGCGCGCAAAATGACGCTCATAACTCGTGTATAAAATTTGGAAAGTTTCGTCGAGCACGCACACCTTCACGGTCGTCGAACCGACGTCAATGCCCATAAACATTGCCATATGTTTTCCTTTTTCCGCTTTGTCACTGCAGACAAAGCATAAAATTCTTACTGAATACAGAATATTGTAACATAATTTCATAAAAATTTCAAGAATGTGCGGGCGGAAATGTTTGGAGAGCCGGAATATTTCACAATTTTTACAAATTGCGCGCAATTTTAATAGAAACCATGCGTGCAACGATGTTTCGTCCTCCCGAAACAAACGGGCCGCGGCGCGCAATTATTCGCGCGCCGCGGCCCGTTCGTTTTTTATTTTTTGTATGAAATTACACACCGACTATTCCCGAATACATCTGCCTTCCCGCTCGCGATCGTGCTTTGCGGCAAATTTGCGCCGCGTGGCGTCACCGCCGCGGATATGGCGCTGGGCAAGGTTGACACCGAGCACCCGTCGCACTTCGCGATACAAATTTTCGTCCACGTCTTTGAGACGTTCGGTGATGTCTTTATGTACCGTCGATTTACTGATCCCGAAATGGGCGGCACAATCGCGCACGGTACAACCCGTCTCCGCTATGTATTCCCCGCACGAACGCGCCCGCCTGAGCATATATTCCCACACTCTTCTATACCCCCCGCTTTTTCGCAGTGGTATATTTTATGTCGGTTTTTGGCGGTTTATGACGGAATTGTCACAGCTTTTCCAGCCCGTGCGTCCCTTTCAAAGTTATTTTCCGAGCAGGCGGCGCAGGCGCTGTGCGGCTTCCTCCGTGCTCGCTTCGCTTCCGAATGCCGTCAGGCGGAAATATCCCTGCCCGTTTTTGCCGAATCCGCAACCGGGTGTTCCTACGACGTTTGCCTCTTCCAAAAGATAATCGAAAAATTTCCAACTGTCCGAAAAACCGGGACATTCCATCCAGACATACGGCGAATTTTTCCCGCCCGTATAACGAATTCCCAGCCCGTCCAGACAATCCGACAAAACATGTGCATTGCGGCGGTATACTTCCAGATTCTCCGCGATCTGTTTCTGCCCTTCCGGCGTAAACACCGCTTCCGCACCGCGCTGTACAATATAAGGCACCCCGTTAAATTTGGTCGTCTGACGGCGCAGCCACAGCTTGTTGAGCGAAACGCCCGAACGCACGAGCGCATTCGGCACAACCGTGTAACCGCATCGCGTGCCCGTAAATCCCGCCATCTTGGAAAAGGAACAAAACTCGATCGCGCATTCTTTTGCGCCCTCGATTTCATAAATGCTGCGCGCCAGCGCCTCGTCTCGCACGAAACACTCGTACGCCGCGTCGTACAAAATCACGGCGCCGCGTGCAAGGGCAAAATCCACCCATGCCCTGAGCTGTTCCCGCGTATATGCCGCCCCCGTCGGATTGTTCGGAGAACAGATATAAATGATGTCCGCTTCCGTATTTTCCTCGGGCATGGGCAGAAAACCGTTCTGCGCCGTCGCCGCCGCAAAGTGAATGCTCCGCCCTGCCATCACGTTTGTATCCACATATACGGGATAGACGGGATCGGGAATGAGAACGCTGTTGTCGCGGTCAAAAATGTCCAGAATATTCCCCAAATCACTCTTTGCGCCGTCCGAAACAAAAATTTCGTTTTCTTCCAATTTAACGCCCCGCCGCGCGTAATATCCCGCGATCGCCGTGCGCAAGAAATCATATCCCTGCTCGGGTCCGTAACCGCGGAACGTTTCCTTTTTTCCCATTTCGTCCACGGCGGCGTGCATCGCCGAAATCACGGCGGGCGCGAGCGGAAGCGTCACGTCCCCGATACCCAGACGCAATATCTTCGCCTGCGGATGCACCGCGGCATATGCATTCACTTTGTGCGCGATCGTGGAAAAAAGATAGCTTTCTTCAAGATTCTTATAATTGAGATTGGGTTTCATGCTCTCTCCTTAAAAAATATCCGCGCGCCGACTGTGTCGGCGCGCGTACCTGAAACGGACATGACGTCCTTTCGGTTTTGCGCCATTTGCCGCAACACGGCTTATTTTTGCGCGCGAGCGTGTTCGGACGCAGCTTTCACAAATTCACGGAAAAGCGGGTGCGCCGCATTGGGACGGGATTTGAACTCGGGATGGAACTGCACACCCACAAAGAAAGGATGCGAAGGAAGTTCCACCGCCTCAACCAGGCGCCCGTCGGGCGAAGTACCCGAAAGCACCATCCCCTTTTCGCGCACGGCGTCGCGGTAATCGTTGTTGAATTCAAAACGATGGCGATGCCGTTCGGAAATATTTTCTTTCCCGTACGCCTGCGCAAGTTTCGTTCCGGGCTGCACTTTGCAGGGATAAGCTCCCAGTCGCATGGTCCCGCCCATCTTTACGCCGCGCTGGTCCGGCATAATGTCGATGACCGAATGTTTTCCTTCGGGAGCAAACTCCGACGAATCGGCATCTTCTATGCCCAATACGTGCCGCGCAAACTCGATCACTGCAACCTGCATACCGAGACAGATCCCGAGATACGGAATATTGTATTCCCGCGCATAACGCGCCGCCGCGATCTTGCCTTCGATCCCGCGGCCTCCGAAACCGCCCGGCACCAGCACGCCGTCTACGCCGTCAAGGATGCGCGCCGCGTTCTCTTCGTTCAGAACTTCGCTGTCCACCCACTCGATCTCTACTTTGACTTCATTTTCAAACCCTGCATGCATGAGCGCTTCGGCCACCGAAAGATATGCGTCGTGCAGCTGCACATATTTGCCGCAAAGGGCAATGCGCACCACGTCTTCGCAGGCATGCGCCCGTTTCAGCATCGCATTCCAGTCCGAAAGGTCGATCTTATTGAGCGGCAATCCCAGTTTCCCGCACACGATCGCCGAAAGGTTTTCCTGTTCGAGCATGACCGGGGCTTCATACAAAAGAGGCAAAGTGCGGTTTTCGATGACACAGTCGGGGCGCACATTGCAAAACATCGCTATTTTTTTCTTAATATCGTCGGGAAGCGGCGCGTCCACGCGCGCGACAATGATGTCGGGCGTGATCCCCATGCCCTGCAATTCCTTGACCGAATGCTGGGTAGGCTTAGACTTGAATTCGCAGGAACCGGAAATATACGGCACGAGGGTGACGTGGATAAAGCAGCAATTTTCTCTGCCCGCCTCCATCGATACCTGGCGGATCGCCTCAATGAACGGCTGGCTCTCGATATCGCCGATGGTGCCGCCGATCTCGGTGATGACCACGTCCGCATTGCTCTGCTTGCCGACATTGTAAATAAAGCTTTTGATCTCGCCCGTGATGTGCGGAATGACCTGCACCGTCTGACCGAGATATTCCCCGTTCCGTTCTTTATTCAGAACGTTCCAGTACACTTTCCCGGTCGTGAGATTGGAGAATTTATTGAGGTTTTCGTCGATAAACCGTTCATAATGCCCTAAATCGAGATCGGTTTCGGCACCGTCGTCGGTCACGAAAACTTCGCCGTGCTGATACGGGCTCATCGTGCCCGGATCGATGTTGATGTACGGATCCAGTTTCTGCGAGGCAACTTTATAACCGCGCGCCTTCAAAAGCCTTCCCAGGCTTGCCGCCGTAATGCCTTTTCCCAGTCCCGAAACAACGCCGCCTGTCACAAATATATATTTCATATCTCCACCTCTCCCCAAAAAACAGTTTCGGCAGGTCCGGTCATATAGACAGTCTTGCCGACGTTGATCACAAGTTCACCGCCGCGTAAATATAAAGAAATATCCGCGCCGTAATCGCACAACCCGCGGGCACACGCCGCCGCTGCCGCCGCACACGCACCTGTTCCGCATGCCATCGTCTCGCCGCTGCCGCGCTCCCAAACCCGCATTTTCAGCTTGTTTTTGCCGAGTACTTTGATAAATTCGGTATTCACACGCTCGGGAAAGAGCGCATCGTTTTCATAGAGCGGCCCGATCTTTTCCAAATCCGGCCCGTCGGGATCTTCAAACACCACGCAGTGCGGATTTCCCATCGAAACACATGTGATGTTATGCACTCCGCCGGCGATCGAAACTTCTCGCCCGATGACGGCGTCGCCGTCCAAATTGACGGGAATCCGTTTCGGATCGAATACGGCGGGCCCCATATCCACGCGCACCGAATGCACTTTTCCGTCTTTCGCAAACAACCGCAATTTTTTAATGCCGCTGCGCGTTTCGATCGCGATTTCCTCGCTCTGTACGATACCATGATCGTACAGATATTTCCCGACACAGCGAATCGCGTTGCCGCACATGTTCCCCTCGCTTCCGTCGGCGTTGAACATGCGCATCTTCGCATCGGCAACGTCGCTCTTGCAGATAAGCACGATACCGTCCCCGCCGATCCCTTTATGACGGTCGGACAGCCGTACCGCGAGCGCCTCGGGCGATTCGAGTTCCTCTTTCAGGCAATCGAAATATATATAATCGTTGCCCGCTCCATGCATCTTGACAAATTTTCGGACCATGCTCTCTCCTTTACGCAGCCCGCTCAGCTCTCGTACGTTTTGAGAATTTCCAGCGCAATGTCACGGCGCGGCACACGCTTGTTCATCGCACTCTTTTCGATAAAGCGGTGCGCGTCTGCTTCGGACATATTCAGATACTGGATGAGCGCGCATTTTGCGCGATCGATGAGCTTTAAATCATCGATCGTCTCTTTCAGACGGGTATTTTCACTCTGCAGAGCGCGCAGACGTTCCCCTGCACGGATCGCAAATATAACAGCCTGTGTCAACATTTTGACAGGCACGTTTGCAGGCAAAACGAACACGCCTGTCCCCGCAAGTTCCTTTTCCGTCTCTTCCTGCGCACCTTCGCGCACGATCACGAGCACTCCCGCATAACAGCGCAGTGCAAAGGAACGTACTTTCTCCGCCCATGCCGAAACGCTCTCGTGCATCACGAGAACGGCGGCGCACGACGAGGCGCATGCAACTGCGGCGTCCTCCAACGAGGGCGCCATCACACATTCGCAGCCGCATTTTTGCAAAAATTCCGCGATCTTTCCCGCACCGGCCGCGCGGTCACAATACGCGAGGATCTTGTTCATGCTCTCTCCTGTCCGCTTTGCACGCTCTGCGCACAAAACGGAAATATTTCTTTCCGATTATAAGAGCGGGCTTCACTTGCCGCAATATCCTGCCCGCATCCAAAGATCTGCCGCTCAGTTGGCCGTATACATCTGGCGGTACGGGTTTTCGCTGTTCGGCGTAAGACGATAGCACGGGGACGCAAGGTATTTTTCCCGATCCTTTCCGAACGTATCGCACCATGCCGAGATCAAATCTTCGATCTCGCCGTGCGGAATGCGCTCCAACCGCTCCGCGCGCACCTGCGCGGGAAGCCTTCCCGGCAACGCATCGCAGCGGATATACATCTCCCCGCCGTGCATGCCCGTGCCGCAAAAATTCCCTATGACGCTCTTTCCGTCGTCATAATCGCCCAACACGATAATGGTGCCGCCTGCCTGGTATTCCCCTAAGAAACTTCCCGCTCTGCCGCCGATGACAATGGCGGGTTTATTATCTCCGTATGCCTTCATATGGATGCCGCAGCGATATCCTGCATTGCCGCGCACAAAAATCTTTCCGCCGCGCATTGCGTAGCCCGCGGCATCGCCGACACTTCCGTTGACCACGATCGTCCCGCCGTTCATCGTATCGCCCGTCGCTTCCTGCGCGTTGCCGTTGACTATGACCGTCGCGCCGTTGAGGTACGCGCCCAGCGCATTGCCCGGCGTGCCGTTGATGATCACCGTCTTACCCGACAGCCCCGCCGCAATATAGCGCTGCCCGACGCAGGAATCGATCACGACTTCGTTATCGCCGCTTTCGCGGACCGCTTTGTCGAGATCGGAATAATGCATTCCGTTCGCATCGATGCGCATTGTTATACCCTCCTTGCAAGTTTGTCCGCGCGCGCTTTCGACGAAAACGCCATGAGCGCGGGAGAATTTTTGATAAGATCGAAGTCGATCTGCGACAGCGGCGTGCGCTCGCGGATGAGAGAAGTATAAATACCCGCGCGCTCCGGTTCGTTCACGAGAATAAACCCGTTCAGATATCCGTCTTTGTAAAAGAGCTTTTTGTATTTATCGCCCTCTTTTTCTTCGAAACTGTCGCCCGTATATACGCCGGCCGTCAGAACATGCGTGCCGAAAAATCCGATCGCGTTCATTGCGACCGCTTTGTCGAATACTTCATCGCCGCCCGCCATATTCACCCCGGCGCAATGCCCCTGCAAATACGCATTCGGCATCAAAGCGAGTATCTTATGATCGCCCGTGACGATGTCGCGGCTCTCGGTGCAGTCGCCCGCGGCATACACGTCTTTGAGAGAAGTTTCACCGCGCTCGTCGATCGCGATCCCGCGGCGCACTTCCCCGCCCGCGTTCTTTACAAGTTCGACATTGGGCCGAACTCCGACCGCAACGACCAATACATCGAAATCAATGCGCGCGCCGCTTTTCAGCGTCGCCGTTTTTTCCTCAAAACGCGCCACGCTGTCCGAAAGGTAAAACTTCACGCCCTTTGCTTCCAGCGTGCGCTGAACGATCTGCGCGCCGTATTCGTCCAAAATGCTCGGAAGCACATGGTTCGCCAGATCGACGACCGCAACGCTCTTGACCCGCTCCGCAATTCCTTCGCAGCATTTGAGACCGATCAAACCCGCGCCCACGATCAGCACGCGCGTTTTCGGACCGATCGCCTTTTCCAATGCAAGCGCATCGTCAAAGGTCATGAACGAAAACTTTTTCTTGACGCCGTCCAGCCCTTCCATGGGCGGAACGAACGGCCGCGAACCCGTCGCAACCAAAAGTTTGTCGTAATCGAGCGTTTTCCCGTCCGAAAGCACGACTTGCTTTTTTTCCGCGTCGATCTTTTCCGCACGTACGCCAAAAAGCGTGCGCACGTTATTTTTTTCATAAAAATCCGCAGGACGATAGCGCATATGTTCGGGATCGGTCGCGCCCATAAGATAATACGATATGAGCGGCCTGCCGTATGTGAAATGCGGCTCGTCCGAAACGAGGACGATCTCGCCCGACTCGTCCGTGCTCCGTATCCCCTCGATTGCGGCAATGCCTGCCGCAGAATTTCCGATAATGACGTATTTCATTGCATGATCTCCCATAAACGGTTCCCGTGCTCCTCAGCGTTCCTCATACACGATCGCGTTGTTCGGACAGTGTTTGACGCAGTTCGGCTCTCCGCAGAGATTATCCAAACAGAGCATGCATTTTTGCGCGGCGTGACCGTCTGCCGAAGGCATGATCGCCCCGAACGGACAGACCAATACACACGTATAGCAACCGACACACTTGTCTTTATCAATGCGCACCATGCCGTCGTCGTCTTTGGAAAGAGCGCCCGCAATACAGCTTTTGACGCAGATCGCTTCGGTGCAATGCCGGCAGTTCACCGCAAAATGCACGTCGCCGCCATCCTCTACCCGGATCTTCGGATGAATGGTCTTGCCTTTGAGCGCCTTGACCATATCCGTCATACCCGAATTGGCAAACGCGCATTCATACTCGCAAAGATGACAGCCAAGACACCATTTTTCATTTACATAGATTCGTTTCATAATAGAATAACCCCTGTCTGCGGAATTCCGCAAACAGGGGTTCGGGAGTTCCGTGATGATTTGTTTCCGCACGGCGCGCGGCATCACGGCTCTGCATTGAAAAATACGAAACCGTGATTATAATTCGATGTAAGCATCCCTCTCCGCTCCGACAGATACGTAGCGGATCTTGCATTCGCACGCCTTTTCGAGCATGCGGATATAATCGAGCGCCTCTTTGGGCAGCTCCTCCTTTTTGCGGCATTTGGAAATGTCGCAATTCCAGCCTTTTACCTTTTCAAATACGGGCTTGCACTCGTCCAAAACGTCGGTAAACGGAAATTCATGCAAAATTTTGCCGTCCAGCTCGTACGCCACGCAAACTTCCAGCTCTTCGTGCCCGGACAGTATATCCAACTTGGTCAGCGCGATCTCATCCGCACCCTGTACGCGAATGCCGTATTTGGAAGCGACCACATCGAAAGGTCCGACACGGCGGGGCCTGCCCGTCGCAGCGCCGTATTCGCCGCCCGCGTCGCGCAGCTTTTTCGCCTTTTCGCCGAAATACTCCGCCGTAAACGGGCCTTCGCCCACGCAGGTAGAATACGCCTTCATGATGCCGATGGTCTTATCCAGTTTCAGATTGGGCACGCCCGCCCCGATGGGGCCGTACGCCGCAATATTGTTGGACGAAGAAGTGTACGGATAAATGCCGTAATCCAGATCGCGCAAAGCGCCCAGCTGCGCTTCGAGCATGATCTTTTTGCCCGCTTTGTGCGCTTCGTTCAAATATAAACCGACGTCGCAAATATACTCGCAAAGCGGCGTGCCGTATTCTTCGAAATACGCAATTATATCTTCGGTTTTTACCGCTTCCGCGCCGTATGCGCCCTCGATCGTGAGATTTTTCCATTCCACAATGTCCGGGATACGCTTTTTCAGACGCTCCATATTCTTCAGTTCGCCCATGCGGAATGCCTTTTTCAGGTATTTGTCCGCATACACGGGCGCAATGCCGCGCTTGGTCGAACCGAATTTTTTATCTGCGAGCCGCTCCTCTTCGAGACAGTCCTGCTGCACATTGTACGGCATGGTGATGACTGCCCGATCGGATATTTTCAAATTTTCGGGAGTGATGACAATGCCCGCTTCACGCAGGCGCGCCATTTCGCCCGCCAGATGTTTGATGTCGATGACCATGCCGGGCCCCATCACGCAGACCACACCTTCGCGCAAAATGCCCGAAGGCAGAAGGTTGAGAATGAATTTGCCCCGCTCGTTGATCACGGTATGCCCCGCATTGTTTCCGCCCTGATAACGACAAACAATGTCGAAATCTTTGGAAAGCAGGTCGACCATTCTTCCCTTTCCTTCATCTCCCCAGTTGATGCCGACGATGGATGTTAACATGAAACATTTCCTCTCTATAAGATATTTTCCGCGGCGGACACGCTTAAAACAAAATCCGCCATGTACTATTATACCTTATTTTTCGCCGCAAGAAAAGCGATAATCATATGAAATTATAATTTTTTACACAGATTGTCCCGCATACTTGATGCCAAGCACGGAAAGTTCGGTGTCGGTCAGCCCCACGCCGCGAAGCATGAGACGGTTGCCGCGCAATGCCTCCACGGAGTTGATGCCCATGCCGCCCATCATTTCCTGGATCTCATGGTTCCATGCCGTAACGAGGTTGACCAGCCGCTTGTACCCGATATCGGGGTTGAGCCGTTTGACAAGATCCGGCCGCTGGGTCGCAATGCCCCAGTTGCACTTGCCCGCATGACAGCTGCGGCACAGATGACAGCCGAGCGCAAGCAGGGCCGCCGTACCGATATAGCACGCATCCGCACCCAGCGCGATCGCCTTGACAACGTCCGCGCTCGAACGAATGGATCCGCCCACCACAATGGAAACATCGTCGCGGATCCCCTCGGCGCGCAGCCGCTCATCCACCTGCGCAAGGGCAAGCTCGATGGGAATACCCACATTGTCGCGGATACGCGTGGGCGCCGCGCCCGTACCGCCGCGGAAGCCGTCGATTGCGATGACGTCGGCGCCGCTGCGCGCGATGCCGCTGGCGATCGCCGCGCAGTTGTGCACTGCCGCGATCTTTACGAATACCGGCTTTTTATAGTCCGTCGCCTCTTTGAGCGAGTACACCAACTGGCGCAGGTCTTCAATGGAATAGATATCGTGGTGCGGGGCGGGAGAAATCGCGTCCACACCCTGCGGGATCATGCGCGTTTCGGATACGTCCGCAGAAATTTTTGCCCCCGGCAAATGTCCGCCGATGCCCGGCTTTGCGCCCTGCCCCATCTTGATCTCGATCGCCGCCGCCGTTTCAAGGTAATCCTTATGCACCCCGAACCTGCCCGAAGCGACCTGCACGATGGTATTGGCGCCGTATTTATAAAAATCTTTGTGGAGCCCGCCTTCGCCCGTGTTGTAATACGTTCCCAGCTCCTGTGCGGCGCGCGCAAGGCTCTCGTGCGCATTGTAGCTGATCGAACCGTAGCTCATCGCCGAAAACAGGATGGGTACTTTGAGTTTCAGCTGCGGCGCAAGCGTGTTTTTGAGTCTGCCTTTCTCATCGCGCTCGACCGGCGCCGAACGTTTTCCCAGCCACAATTGCGTCTCCATCGGCTCGCGCAAAGGATCGATGGGAGGGTTGGTGACCTGCGAAGCGTTCACGAGCATTTTGTCCCAATACACGGGATACTCTTTCGGGTTGCCCATGGACGATAGGAGCACTCCGCCCGTGTTTGCCTGGCGATAGACCTCGTTGATGGTCTGATTGCTCCAATTTGCATTGATCTTATAAGTATCGTCCGTTTTTACGATCTTCAAAGCGTGCGTCGGGCAAAGGCACACACAGCGGTGACAGTTCACGCACAGCGAGCTGTCCGCCTTCATTTTGCCCGTATCCGGGTCATACGAATGCACGAGGTTCGCACACTGCCTCTCGCACACGCGGCAGGCAATGCAGCGATCGGTATTGCGCACGACTTCATAGTCGGGTTGAATATACATGTCCATCAGTCGCGCCCTCCTTTGTACAATTCGTACACGACCGGCTCCCCGCCCGCAGGCGCAAAAATTTTGTCAAGATCCGGTTCGATGCGGCGAATCGCGCTTTCCTCACTGGAAATATACGCCTTATCGCCCTTTTCCGCGCACACCATCGAGCGCAGTTTGAGACGGTCGTTGAGCGCCATCAGCCCGCCCGTGTATCCCAAAATGATGGAAAACGGCCCCGTGACCAACAGCGACGGAAACATGCGGCGCAAAAGCGTTTCGCGCTCGCGCGACTCCGGATCCTTATCCGCAATGGTCGACCAGAAGGAAGCGGCAATTACATGCGCTGCCTCATCCAAGGTCAGACCGCGCTTGCGCACGAGATAATCGATGATATACGTAATGACTTCGGTATCCGTCTGCAAAGTGCATTTGTAACCGAACATCTCGATGTAGCGGCGGTTGGCGTCATACGACGAGATCTCGCCGTTGTGCACGATGGAAAAATCCAAAAGCCCGAACGGATGCGCCCCGCCCCACCAGCCGGGTGTATTGGTCGGATACCTGCCGTGACAGGTCCACGCATACCCTTCGTACTCTTCCAGGCGGTAAAACCTGCCGATGTCTTCGGGATAGCCGACGCCCTTGAAAATGCCCATGTTTTTTCCGCTGGAAAAAACATATGCGCCCGAAATCTCCGCGTTGATGCGGTTGACGCACCGCGCGACATACTCGCGCTCATCGAGATGGCTGTTCGCGAGCTTGCGCGGCAACGGCGCCAAAAAATAGCGGAAAATCAACGGCTCGTTCTTCACCGAAGGCAATTTGCGCGTCTGGATCTCCGAAGAATACACGATCTCGAAATGCCTGCCGACAAACGCTTCCGTTTCCGCTTGCGCGCCCTTCCCGTCGTAAAAGAGGTGAAAGGCGTAAAATTCTTTGTAGTGCGGGTAAATGCCGTACCCCGCAAATCCGCCGCCCAAACCGTTGGAACGATCGTGCATGACCTCCGACGCGAGGATCATCCCCTCACCCGTCATCGTCTTGCCGCTGCGGTCGATCACACCGACGATCGCACATCCGGACGGATTTCTGAACTGACCTTCTCTCAAAGACATAAGCTACTCCCTGCACGCAGATTTCGCGCGCTTTTCCACAAAAGTTCAGCGCGTTTCCGCGCCGTATCTCAAATTGCCGCGCAGTTTCCCGCGCCTCTTAAAAACGTATTTATTATAAAATATTTTTGTTTTTTCCGTCAAGCATACTGCCGCAAAATAAAATCTATCTATTTTGAATATAAGGTATAAGCGCAGGTTAAGTTTCTTCGATCTTCCAAAAATCCGCGCATTTTGCCCCGCTTGTCCCACAACAACGAAACGCGCCCTGCCAAAACAGCAGAGCGCATTCCATGTCTATGAGAGAGCGGGTAAACTTTTTTATGCCACACCTGCGCTTTCCCGCGCAGGTGCGGACGGCATCAGCCTTTCTGATCCTGCAATGCGTCGTAGCCCGATTCGCCCGTACGCACGCGCACCACGTCTTCCACGTCGTACACAAAGATCTTGCCGTCGCCGATATGTCCGGTGTACAGTGCTTTGCGCGCCGTTTCGATGACCTGGCTGACAGGCACCTTGCTGACAACAACTTCCACTTTCACCTTCGGCAAAAGATCCATATCGACCTTGACGCCGCGGTAATATTCGCCGGCACCCTTCTGTACGCCGCATCCGAGCACCTGCGTCACGGTCAGACCCGTTACGCCGATCTCGCCGAGCGCCTGTTTGAGGTCTTCAAACTTGGACTGTTTGGTCAGGATGACAACTTTTGAAAGTTTTGCGCCCGTTTCACTGCTTTCCTTCAAAGCGGGAGCCGCCGTATCGACCACCGTCACGCCCGCGGTTTCATCCGCCGCCGTCACGGGTACGCCTTCCGGATCGAGCATCTCAGCCGCCAGAGGCACAGCCGCAAAGTCTGCATATGCGCTGGGCAGGCCGTGTTCGTGTTTGTCGAGGCCTTCGATCTCTTCCGCTTTGGAAGCACGAAGCCCCACGGTATGTTTGAGGATCTGGAACAGAGCGATCATGCATACGATCGTCCAAGCCGCAATGGCAACAACACCGATGATCTGTACGATCAGCTGTGCGAAGTTTCCGGTATAGAACAGACCCGTGCTCGTTGCGAACAGTCCGCAGGCAAGCGTGCCCCACAGCCCGTTCACACCGTGTACGGCGATCGCGCCGACAGGGTCGTCTACATGGAATTTTTTATCAATCACTTCGACAGCAACATCCACGAGGATGCCTGCCACAACGCCGATGAAGAAAGCACCGATCACGTCCACTTCCGCGCAGCCCGCCGTGATCGCGACAAGCCCTGCAAGAGAGCCGTTGAGCGTCATGGAGACGTCCGGTTTTTTGTTTTTGATCCAGGTAAAGATCATGGTCGCGCAGGTCGCAGCCGCCGTCGCAACGGTAGTCGTGACAAGGATCTGCGCCGTTTGGTCCACGCTCGCAGCCGCAGCGCCGTTGAATCCGTACCAGCAGAACCAGAGGATGAACACGCCGAGCGCGCCGATGGTCAGGTTGTGACCGGGGATCGCGCGGATATATTTCGCTTCTTTACGAATAAGAGTGGGCCTTCCGTCTTTATCCAGATATTTGCCCCAGCGCGGTCCGAGGATAAGCGCGCCGATGAACGAGGAAATACCGCCTACCATGTGAATGAGGGAAGATCCTGCAAAGTCAATGTATTCGACACCGCCGAAATACCCTTCCGTTCCGAACAGAGGCACCGCCGTGCTCAGCCAGCCGCCGCCCCATGCCCAGTGCGCTTCGATGGGGTATACCACCGCACTGATCACAAGCGAATAAATGCAATACGAGAGAAATTTCGTACGTTCCGCCATCGCGCCCGAAACGATCGTAGCCGTCGTCGCGCAGAAGACGAGGTTGAAAAAGAAGTTGGACGCAACGCCCGGGTCGGTGAAGTTCGAAATGATGTCCAGATTCGGAATACCGATCAGTCCGAACAACGTGTCCTCCCCCAGCAGCAGACCCGCACCGAGAAGCACGAATACCACTGTGCCGATGCAGAAGTCCATCAGGTTTTTCATGATGATGTTTCCCGCGTTTTTCGCACGCGTGAAACCCGTTTCGACCATCGCAAACCCGGCTTGCATGAACCAAACCAGAACCGCTCCGATCAGAAACCATATTCCGGTTACACCGAATATGCCTTCCATATTCTACCTCCTATATGAATAAATGTAATATTTTATGCAACAAAAAAGGCGCTGCATGAAAACAGGCACTTTGCGGAAGCATTGCCGCCTCCGCCGCGGCGGAACGCAGAACGGAAGTTCTGCGAGTCCGCACCGTGCCGGTATATTGCGCGCCTTTGCGTAGTTTTGTAATTCTCTCCGCCGAAGCGGACCCCTGTTACACGCTGAACAGGATATCGCCGTATGTCGGGAACGGCCAGTACTGTTTTGCTGTGTTCATCTCCATTTCGTCCGCGTACGCACGCATCTCCTGCATGACGGGGATGACCTTTTCCGCAAAGAACTTCGCCGCCTTTGCGGGATCTTCGTACATCTTGGCTTCAATGAGCAGCTTTTCGATGTCGCCCGTCTTTGCATACATCGCGCTGTTTGCCGAAGAAAGTTTGGAAACAAGTGCTTCTTCGACGGAAACATCGATGTCTTTGCCGAGCGCTTTCTTGTCCTGCACGGTCGCGCACAGGTCGCGGATGTAGGAATTGACCGCGGGATAAATATCTTTCTTGCCCATTTCGATCATGGTCAACGCTTCGATCGTGAGTACCTTGCAGTAGTTTTCCAGCATGATGTCCATACGGGACGTAACTTCGCGTTCGGTAAACACTTCGTTGCGCTTGAACAGCTCGATATTTTTCTTGTCTGCAAAATGCGGGAGAGCTTCCGCGCTGTTGCGCAAATTCAAAAGCCCGCGCTTCTTTGCTTCCTTCGTCCACTCTTCGGTGTAGTTGTTGCCGTTGAAGATGATGCGTTTATGTTCCTTGATCGTCTTGACGACCACGTCGTGAAGCGCGGTATTGAAATCGCTCGCCCCTTCCAGTTCGTCCGCGAACTGGCGCAGCTCATCTGCGACGATGGTATTGACGATGATGTTCGGGCCCGCGATCGAGAATGTGGATCCCAGCATACGGAACTCGAATTTATTTCCGGTGAACGCAAACGGCGACGTACGGTTGCGGTCGGTCGTGTCTTTGGGAAGATCGGGCAGCGTATCGACGCCCAGTTTCATGACCTGCTTGCCCTTGCCGCTGTACTTGACTTCGTGCTCCAAAGCGTCGATGACGCCCGCAAGCTCTTCGCCTATATACATGGACACGATCGCAGGCGGCGCTTCGTTCGCGCCGAGACGGTGATCGTTGCCCGCGCTCGCAACGGACAGACGCAGAAGATCCTGGTATTCGTCCACCGCTTTGACGACCGCCATAAGGAAGAGCATGAACTGCCCGTTTTCGGCGGGAGTCGAGCCGGGATCGAGAAGGTTGATGCCCGTGTCCGTGCTCATCGACCAGTTGTTGTGCTTGCCCGAGCCGTTTACGCCCGCAAACGGCTTTTCATGGAGCAGACAGTACAGGCCGTGTTTCGCTGCAACTTTTTTCATCGTTTCCATCATCAGCTGGTTCTGATCGCTTGCCACGTTGGTGATGGTAAAGATCGGCGCAAGTTCGTGCTGGCTGGGCGCAACCTCATTATGCTTGGTCTTGGCGAGAATGCCCAGCTTCCAAAGCTCGATGTCCAGATCGTGCATGAATTCGCTCACGCGCGTCTTAATCGGTCCGAAATAATGATCTTCCAGCTCCTGCCCCTTGGGCGGCTTTGCGCCGAACAGCGTCCTGCCCGAAAACACCAGGTCCTTGCGCGCATCGTACATCTTGCGGTCGATCAGGAAGTATTCCTGCTCTGCTCCGACGGTCGGATATACCCGCTTTGCCGTCGTATTTCCGAACAGACGGAGGATACGCAGCGCCTGTTTGTTCAGAGCACGCATGCTCTTTAACAGAGGCGTCTTTTTGTCGAGCACTTCGCCGCTGTACGAGAAAAATGCCGTCGGGATGCACAGCGTGCCGTCCTTAATAAAGGCATACGACGTCGGGTCCCATGCGGTATAGCCGCGCGCTTCAAACGTCGCGCGCACTCCGCCGCTGGGGAAACTGGATGCGTCCGGTTCGCCCACCACAAGCTCTTTCCCCGAAAAATCCATGATCACCTTCCCGTCTTTGGTCGGGTTGATGAAGGAATCGTGCTTTTCCGCCGTGATGCCCGTCATCGGCTGGAACCAGTGCGTGTAATGGGTCGCCCCCTTCTCCACCGCCCAGTCTTTCATGGCGTTCGCGACCACGCTCGCCACGCCCGCGTCCAGCGGCGTGCCTTCGTCGATGGTCTTTTTCAGTGATTTGAAAACTTCTTTCGGTAATTTGTCCTGCATTACCTGCAAGTTAAATACGTTTTCACCGAACAACTCAGGTACGTTCATAATTTTGCACTCCTTTGCCTTCCAGGCTCTCTCTTGAAAATTTCCGGATAAAGAGAAAGGCACCGCAAGGTACATTTCTGATTACCCGCAGCGCCTTTGCTGTTTTCATGCTTACATTATATTCATTCATTTCGCTTTTGTCAAACAATTTTACGAAATATAATCTATCACGAAATTTTATACCGTATATAATTTCACGTAATTTTCCGCTTACGCAAAAATACGCAGATCGCCGGAAAGAATCACCGTCACCAAATCCACAAAGAAGAAAATAACTTCGCCGATGAGCAAAAGCTGCAGAATACCTGCGATCAGATGTCCGCGCGAAATGCGCGTAATGCCGCCGAGAAGCCAGCTCGTAACGGGAATGATCGCCAGAATCAGGTTGATCAGCCAGCCGAATCCCGCGTTCAAATATCCTTTTCCGTGTTTCGCCATACCATTGCCTCCTTATCATTGAAATTTTTTAAGGTACTGTCATTATACAACGGCGCGCTCCGTTTGTCAACGATGCGCGCCGTTTTGACGATTTTCTTTTTTCAGCCCTTGATAAAACTTTCCTGCGCGTTGAATGCCGCACCGAGCGTCTCCACGCGGCGGTATACGCCGTCCGCGCACAGCTTGCGCGCTTTTACGTTGTCCGACAAAAGCGCCTGCAAAAACGCATATATCTTTTTCTCGATGTCCTTATCCTCGACGGGCGCCGCGATCTCCACGCGTTTGTCGGTATTGCGCGTCATCAGATCCGCGCTGGATATGTACATCCTGCGGTCTTCTTCCCCGCCGAAACAATATACCCGCGAATGCTCCAAAAACCGTCCCACGATCGATATTACGCGGATGTTTTCGGTCTTGCCCGCAATGCCCGGGATCAGACAGCAGATGCCTCGCACGATCAACTCCGTCTTCACTCCCGCACAGCTCGCCTCGACCAGCTTGTCGATGATCTGCTTGTCGGTCAGGCTGTTCATCTTTGCCAGAATCCGGCCTTCTCCTCCCTTTTTCGCCTTTTCGATCTCGCGATCGATCTGAGCGATCAGACCGGGTTTCAAAGTTTCGGGCGCGACCAGAAGTTTCTGATATTTGTAATCGATGTTGCAGATGGCTATGTTGCGGAAAAATGCGACCGCATCCTCCCCGATCGCTTCATCCGCAGTGATAATGTTCAGATCGGTGTACTGCTTGGAAGTGGATTCGTTATAGTTACCCGTACCGAGATGGGTGATGTAGCGGATGGTTTCGCCGTCTTTGAGAACCACGGATATGATCTTCGAATGCACTTTATAATTTTCCATGCCGTATATGATGGTGCATCCCGCGTCTTGCAGCATCTGCGCATAATGCAGGTTGCTCTCCTCGTCAAACCGCGCGCACAGCTCGATGACCACCGTCACCTGTTTGCCGCGCTCGCATGCCTTGCACAGCGCGTCCACGATGCGCGAATGATTGGCCAGCCTGTAAATGGTGATCTTGATGGAAAGGACACGCTTATCTTTCGCGCATTCTTCCAACAGGTCGACGACCGGCTGCATGCTGTCGTAAGGATAGGACAGAAAGATATTGTTTTGCAGCGCGTAATCCACAAGGGAAGGCGCCTCTTCCAATTCCGCCGCAACCGCGCCCTTGAACGGCGGATAGCGCAGCGCGTTCGCCGTTTCGGCAGGCAGATAATTGCCGACGGAGAACATGAACTTATAATCGAAAAACCGCTCGTCCGAAAAACAATAGGCTGGATCGATCTTGAGCAGCTTCAGCACGAATTCGCGAAGAGGCGACGCAGGATCGTCCACTTCCAGACGCACCACCCCGAGCCGCGCGCGCGTTTCGATCTTTCGCTTCATGATCTCCGAAAAATCATGCTCCACATCCGAATCGATGCTCGTATCCAGATCGGCATTGCGCGTCACGCGCAACATCATCTTGTTCTTGACCGCATACCCGCTGAAAGCAAGATGCCCGAACGCGCGCAAAAGCTCCTCGATGGGCACGATCTTCGCTTTCTTTCCGCCGCTGAGCCGATACATCCGATCGACCGCCGGATTGACATATAAAATTCCGATCATCCGCCTGCCGTTGCGTTCAAGCTCATAGATCATGTAATTTTTTCTGTTTTCGAACTGCACCAGCGGATGTTTCGCGTCCAGCACCATCAAGGACAACAGCGGCATCACGCGGCCGATAAAATAATTGCGGCACTCTTCGCTCTGTCGGGGCGTCAGATCATCCGCGCGCATAATCCGCACGCCGGCTTTGGACAGCTCCCGCCGCAAAGTCGCATATGCCGCCGCGCGCGCCTTGTACAGCTCCCCCACGACCGGCATGATTGCCGCAAGCTGTTTTGCGGCGGTCAGTCCCGTCTTGTTGTCACACGCTGTCGGCGCCGCAAGGCTGTCATTGTACAGACTGCCCACGCGCACCATAAAAAATTCATCCAGATTGGAACAAAATATCGACAAAAATTTACAGCGCTCCAAAAGCGGATTTGTAAGATCGCTCGCCTGATCGAGCACCCGCTCGTTGAAAAGCAGCCAGGAATATTCCCGGTTCATATAAATGCCCCGCACAAAACGTTTTTTCGCTTTTGCGATCGCGATCCCTTCTTTCATAACGATTGACACCTCCGACTTCGGGATTTTCAGGCCTTTTCTGCCGTTTTCTTAGGTCTGCCCCGCCGTTTTACCGCCGGTTTTGCTTCCGCCGCCTGCGCGGCTTCGGATTTCTTAGGCCTGCCCCGCCGCTTTGCGGCCGATGCGGCCGTCCCTTCGGCCGCCTTTTCTGCCGAAGCGGTCTGTTTTTTCTTGGCAGGCATGCCGGTTGCGTTTACCTTTTTCTTTTCCGATGCGTTGCCTTTTCCCTGTTCGGCATTTTCGCTCTTTGCTTCCTCGGCCTTCGCGGCGACAGGCTCAAAGCTCCCGCCCTTGGCAAAATCATAAAACGCACCGCTCTGTTTGCCTTCGATGATCAGGTGCAGATATCCTTCCTTGACGCCGCGGTCGCTCACGACGATGTTGTCCGCCCCGAAACGCTTGAACACAGTCTTGGCAATGACCGCCGCGATCCCG
Source organism: uncultured Clostridia bacterium (assembly GCA_944328495.1). Classification (GTDB taxonomy): domain Bacteria; phylum Bacillota; class Clostridia; order Christensenellales; family Borkfalkiaceae; genus Borkfalkia. Next base: position 3,187 of record CALVHR010000027.1, on the reverse strand, counting down.
ACCGCATACAATTTTTCGGGCGCGACGTCGAGAATGAGCTTGGAACGTGCCGAGCCCGAAAGGAGATGTTTTGCAAGTTTTTTGAACTTTTTATATTCCATCTGGCGCGGCCCGTCCGTCTGCTTCGCGCCCGTGTACTCGGCATACAGATCGTACAATGCCAATCCCGTCGCCCCGACCATCACAACAGTGGAAAAGCGGTCCTGCTCGGGGATCTGCGCCTTGTCAAACTTGCGCGAAATATATTTTTTGATCTCTTTCGCCTCATTTTCATCCGGCTGGATCTTTTCCACAAATTTATTGCGCAGGTTGAGGATGCCGAAATCGAGACAGTACATGTCGTCGGGCCCGTCACCCGCAAGATCGCATATCTCGATGCTCGCGCCGCCGATATCCAGCAACACCGCGCGCTCATACGTGTCAAAGAAGCGATTGGCGATCAGATCACAATACGCCTCCGTTTTTGCCTCGATGAGATTGACGGGAAGTCCCGTTTCCCGCAGGATCACCGTTCGCACTTCTTCAAAATTCCCGACCGCGCGGAGAGCCGCCGTCGCAATCAGATACAGCACGTCCACATCCAGGCTCGCGCACTTGTCTTTCATAAGCGCAACCGCTTCCGTCAGCTTTTCGATCCCGCGCGGCGAAAGATTGTGCCCGTCCAAATAATGCAAAAGAGTCAAACTTGCGCGGTCTTTGAATACGATCTCCGTGACGCGCTCGGTGACTTCCGCCGCAACCATGGATATACTGCTCGAACTGATGTCAATGACCGAATATTTCATAAATTCCCTTCCTTCTCGAATCAAGGCGCGGAAACTTCCGCCCTTCCAATTATTATATATAATTAATAATGTATTCCGCTGTTTAAGGGCCGCCGAATTACCTGCCGAAACAGACCCCGATATCTTCCGCCGCCCGCACGATCTCCGATGCGGGATCGACAAATTTATATTTTCCCGCAACGTCGGAGAGTGCGTTGAATGTGATGTTTGCGCCGCTGACCGCCACCGTAACGCCGAACCGCCCCTCCTTGGCCAGTCTGCCCGCATAGCTTCCCAGCCGCGTGGACAGAGCGCGGTCGTACGCCGAAGGATTGCCGCCCCTCTGTATATATCCCAAAACGGTGCCGCGCGTCTCCGCGCCCGTACGCGCGCCGATCTCTTCGGCAAGATGTGCCGTCACCGTGGTTTCTCCCCGATCGGTGCGCACGAACGCCCGGTCTTTCTTTTTATAGTTTGCCTCACTGTCCAGCACGGCGCCTTCCGCGACCGCTATGATGCAACAGGGTTTTCCGTCCTCGTAACAACGGGAAACGGCATTTGCAACTTTTTCGAGATTAAACGGAATTTCAGGAATCAGAATTATATCCGCTCCCGACGCGATGCCCGCATGCAGCGTGAGCCACCCCGCTTTGTTGCCCATAACTTCGACCAGCATGGTCCTTCCGTGACTCGCCGCCGTCGTGCGAACGCGGTCGATCGCCTCCGCCGCAACATCCACAGCCGTTTGAAACCCGAACGTGACGTCCGTACCGAAAATATCGTTGTCAATGGTCTTGGGAAGGCCGATCACATTGCATCCTTCCGCGCAAAGAAGCGCCGCCGTCTTGTGCGTCCCCGCTCCGCCCAGCGTAAAAAGGCAGTCCAATCCCATTTTCTTGTAGTTCGTACACATCTTTTCCAGCCGCGAACCGCCCTCTTCCTGCGCCGTCATCATCTTAAACGGCGTGCGGGACGTGCCGAGAATGGTGCCGCCCAGATTGAGTATCCCCTCAAAATCCGCCCGGTTCATCGCTCGGTTTTCGCCGCGTATCAACCCGCCGTAACCGTCGGGTATGCCTACGACCTCGACGTTTTTGATGTTCCTGTAAAGGTATAGCCCGATCGCGCGCATCACTGCGTTCAGCCCCGCGCAATCGCCTCCGCTTGTAAGAATGCCGATCTTCATATGTCTCCTCCGTTCCCGATCATTATATCACGTACCCCCGAAACCCGTCAATATATCTTGGAAAAAAGCAGAAAATATTACCGTTTTTTTACATTTTTTTCGGTAAAATATGAAAAAGACGCCCGCGCCGATCGCGGCGGAGCGTCTTTTTCGGCGCGCACGTTATCACGCCGCGCCATGGATCCGATCAAAGGTCATCCGCATCCTGCACCGGCTTCTCCCCGTCCTGCGGGGTGCCCGTATAACTTCCGTTCACGTCAAACGGAGATCGCATCGCTTTGCCCTTTGTCTTCCCATGTTCCTTCTTTACTTGCACGATTTTGCACCCTTTGTGCTCATCTTGCCGGTCGCAGCGCTCTTCGCGCTCTGCGCGGCCTTGCTCTTTGCGCCGCAATCCTGCGTCTTGCTCTGCGCCGACTTCGCCTGCGCAGACGTACCCTGCTGTTTGCTGTTTTTCATACAAATCTCCTTTTAATTGTCGAAAGGCAACGGAATTTCAACGTATCCCTGTTTCGCACTGCACAGCGGACAGGTCTTCCACGCTTCCTTCGTCGTCGCGCGGTAACCGCATTCGCTGCAGATCCAGAGCGTCGGCTTTTCCCGCTTGTACAAAAACCCGTCTCGCAACGCATCGCGCAGATATGTGAACACTATGTTGTGCTCCTTTTCCACCCCCGCCACGCGCTCATACAGATCGGCTATTTCGCCGAATCCCTCTTCGCGGGCTTCCTTCGCAAATGCGGGATACACCTCTTCGAATTCCGCGCGCTCGTCATCGGCTGCGAATCCGAGAGTCTCTTCCAGTGTCCCGAAACGAAAAGGATATCCAGCATTCAGATCGATGTTTTCACAGTTTCCCGCCTGCTGCACAAGTTTGTCGTAAAACGTCTTCGCATGATAGGTCTCGTTCTTCGCGATCGTTCGCACGATATCCGCCATTACGACATATTCTTCCGCCGTTGCGAGCTTTGCGATCAGCTGATAGCGCATTCCCGCCTGGCTTTCCCCTGCGAACGAACGGGCTAAATTGGTGAATGTTTTCGTCTTTTTGAACTGCATTTTGAATTCCTCCCCTTCGTCATACATTATGCCCAATCTTCGCGCAGCTATACGGAATATTTACAAAATTTTTTGCATCGAACGCGACGCGTATCCCTTATGATGAATTGTCAAACTAAGTGCAACACTTGACAAGATTTTGTTCAAACAAATCTTGTGGTGTTTGGAAATGTAAAAC
>CALVHR010000026.1 GCA_944328495.1 uncultured Clostridia bacterium | reverse complement strand
GGATGCGTCGATCGGCGAAGGCAAGACGATCAGTGTAGACAATATTTCGGGCACGTCGCTCGGGTATAACGTAGGCAACGGCAACTGGGGCAGCTGGGTCTCGATACCGGATTCTGCGGGATCGTTCAATCTCGAAACGCATACGATCACGTTGGCGATGGTATATTACGAGAACATGATCTACATGTATTGCGGCGACACGCTGGTTGAACAGATCTATTATGCAACAAAGACGGGTGATTTGCAGATCGGCATGAAGTCGCTTGCATACACGCTGACGGTGACCGATTACACGTCCAGCGACGATCCGAGAGAATTTGCGGATTACATTCCCGATGTCGAGCAGGAAACGGTCGACGTATTGTTTGCGGGCGACAGCTATATGGAATTTCTGATAAATTACGGCTGCTATGAGAGCTTGACGAGCGAGATCGCGACCAAAGCCAACGAAGGTGTCGGCGGCACGCAGGTACCGTATTGGCAGGACGATTCGGTCGTGAAGATGCTTGAAAAATTCTATGATCCCGCAAAGATCGTGTTCCATATCGGCGTGAACGACGTGGATGATGCGTCGCGCAGCGTGGATGAGATCTATGCGGACCTGGTCGAGCTGTTTGGCATTTATAACACCACATTCCCCGATGCGCAGATCTATTGGGTATCGCTGATCCCGAATATGCTGTTTGCGAACAAGACGAGCGACTATCTTGCGCTGAACGCGAAAGTACAGACGTTTGCGCAGTCGACGGAGTATCTCAATTATATCGATGTGACGACGGCATTCAGTGCGGGTGAGGACGCATTGCCGACGGCGCGCGCGAACATGTTTGTTTCCGACGGCCTGCATCTGAATGCGGAGTACGGATATCCGCTTTGGATGAAGGTGATCAAGGAAGCCTTGGGCTACACGGTTGCGACGGGCGATACGTTCGGTTACAATGCCTCCGGCTTTATGCCGACGGGCGGTTGGACGTACGGCGAAGGCACGGCGTCGAATACCGGCACGGGCGAAGCGGTCACTTATTACAAAGACATCGATCTTTCGGCGGATATTTATTTGCAGGCGGAGATCAAGAAAGGCGAAACCTACAACAGCGACCCCTATCCGAAGGTCGGTCTGATACTGCGAAACGATAAAGTCACCCTGTTCGCGTTCCTGGATACCAATCCTGCCGATATCGCGAAGGGGAACCTGAGCATCGTTGCCCGTCCTCTGTTCGCCGACGGCAAGGGACGAGGCGATTGGAAATGGGAAGATATGCCGAGCGCCATACAGACGAACAAAAACTGTGAGCAAGACTATGTGACCATCGGCTTCGGCAAGATAGGCGCGTGGTTCTTTATTACGGTCGATGGCGTAAAAGTGCTCGAATGGCAACGCTATTCTTTGGAAGCAACGGATACTTTCGTCGCGGGCATCACCGGCTTCAATTCGCAGATCGACGTGCGCAACGCGATCGCTACCAACGTGACGGCAGAAGTGCAGGCGATTTACGAAAATACGGGCGCAGGAGCATAAGTGCTGCGCACAAAATTGCAAAACAACCGAAGATCGGGCGGGAGTGCACAGCGCTCCCGCCCTTTTACGCGACATGAATTTGCACGCCCGTCTCTTTGCTGCTTTTGCCGCAAAGGCAACAGAAATCCTAAAATTTTGACATAAAAATATGACATTACGGGAAGAATTGGCAGTCAAAATATAATAAAATAAGAAAAAAGCTGTCTTTTTCCCGAAATCTCTGGTATACTGTTTTTAAACAATAACTGCGCGGAGGGGAACATGGGAAAAATATCCTTTTACGAAAAAGAAGCGGACATCAAAAATTACACCCGTTTCATGCGTGAATACAATCCTGCCAATTCGGACAGAGTAGCCAACGGCGGGCATTTTCACAGCAGCATGGAACTTGTGTATGTGTTGGAAGGGGAGCACGTCGGGTATGTGAACGGCAGGGCGGTGCGTTTAAAGAAGGATGAAATCTTCTTTTTCAATCCGTACGACGTGCATTATTATAATTATCTGTATGAAAACGAGCTGTTCGTGCTGGTGATCGGGAAGGAATATCAGACCGTTTATAAAGAGTTATACGGCGGCGCGGTATTTTCGAACTGTATGACCGACCGCGCGCGCAACGTTGGGGTGCGCGCCTTGTTGGAAGAGTGGTACGGCAGGTACGAATACGGCAATTATCTGCGCAACGCGGGGTATACGGACCTGCTTTTGAGCGAACTTGCGCAAGATTATCCGCCGATTGCCGCGAAAAAGAGTGCGGGGCGGGAAAGCGCGATCCGAATGATCGGGTATTTGCAGGAAAATTATCGCAGGAACGTGACGCTTGGCGAGCTTGCCGATTACATGGGCTATAACAAATCGTATTGTTCGCAGCTGTTCGGGCGGATGCTCGGGACGGACGTGCGGGGGTATCTGAACGATATCCGTGCGGAGCAGGCGTGGCGGCTGTTGCAGGGGGCGGACAGTTCGGGGGAAACGGTGCTCAACATCGCGATGGACTGCGGGTTTGAGAGCATGAACACGTTTTATCGTGCGTTTCGCAAAAGATTCGGAAAAACGCCGCGGGAGATGCTTTTGTCTGACCGCAGGCGAGAATAAATAAAAGGAAAGGATGGGAATGAAAGCAACTTTGAGACGGAAGGCGGGAATGCTGAGCCTGTTTCTCGGACTATGCGCGTGCGTCGGCATTGCGCTCGGGACGCTGACCGTGAAGACGTCGGCGATCGCGGCGGAATATTCGCCAGAAACGGTATATGAGAGCGTGGTGACGGAAGACGCGTACGTGCGCGACTCAAAAAAGACAACAAATTATACGAGCGAAGCGATCACGGAGGCGCACGGTGCGCAATATGTGGGAAAGGGGTACCGCGTGATCAACGTCAAGCACAAGACAGGCAACGAAATTTTTGCGCTGATGAAGTTTGCGCTTCCTTCGTCGCAAGAAGCGGAGACGCTGGGCATCGACACATTTGTCTTGCAGTTCTCGGTTTTTAAAAATGCAGATTATCAGAACGGCGACCAGGAATATATTTTCTGTTTTACGACGGAGAACGGCTGGTCGGAAAATACGATCACATGGAACAACAAACCTTCGTCGATCGTGCGCGATTCGGAAAAAGAGATGGCGGTGCTGGCAGTGGAAAAGGGTTATGAATACGAAACAAAGACGGACGAAGAAAAGACAGTGCGCCTGGACGTGACGGATACCGTGCGCGCGCTCATTGAAGCGGGCGAGGAAGAGGTCACGGTATACGCCTATGCGAAAAACGATCTGGAAACGTCTCTTCTGATCCATGCGAAAGAGACTTCGGAAGAGAGCAAGCGCGCGCGCATTCTCGGTATCAAAGAGAATGTGGATGCGGCGCAGTTAGAGGCGCTTGCGGAGGAAGTTTCGCAGCTCGATGAAAATAAATATACGGCAGAATCGTATGCGGCATTGGAAACGGCATACGAAGAGGCGCTGGGCGTTCTGGCACAAACCGAGCCGGCGCAGCAGGATGTAGTGGCGGCGTTCAAGGCGCTGTATGCGGCATACGGCGGGCTCGTCGTGCGCGACGGGGAAAACATCGCTTACGGCAAAACGGCGCGGTCCAACCTGAACAAGAGCAACGTGTATAAGGTGACGGACGGAAACGACGGTACATACTGGACGGGGATCTTCTATCCTTCGTACGTGGACGTCGATCTGGGCGACAATTACGATATCGACAAAATAACGGTTGTGTTCCCGGGGAGCAAAAAGATTCAATACTCTCTGTATGCGAGCACGGACGGTGCCGAGTACGACCGAATTGCACAGGTGCATGACGGGGTGAGCGGTACGAGCGCGGTGCAGTTTCAGACTCCCGTGCGCGGCAGGATCGTGCGCGTATACCTGGAAAGCACGCAGGGTGACAATTCCGCCTATCTTTCCGAAGTGAAAGTGTACGGAACGATGGCGGGCGGCAACGACGGGGCACTGCGCGAAGGGACGCTGGAAGACATTCTCGGTGTGCAGGCGTACGGCGAAACGGACTATGCGGAGCCGATCACGGAAGCGGAGATCATTGAAAACGTGTACGGGATCATCGACCGTACCGTGGGCAGTCAATACCGCAGCTGGTTTACTTTTTCTCTGACGGAGCAAGACAGCGCGAAAGATTTTTACACCATTCAAAACGATAACGGAAAGATCCATATCAGCGGGAACGAGGGGTTATCGCTGACGACGGGGCTGAACTATTATTTCAAAAATTATCTGAACGTACATATTTCCGAGCAGACGATGCAGGTAAAAATGCCCGCGGCCGTCGTTCCCGTAGAAAATACCGTGCGAAACGAAACGGATTTTTCGGTGCGCTACGCGTATAACTACTGCACGCTCAGCTATACCTATGCGTTCTATGACGCGGAGGATTGGCAGAGGGTGTACGACTGGCTCGCGCTCAACGGCGTGAACGTGGTGCTCGATCTTGCGGGACAGGAAGCGACCTGGATTTTATTTTTGATGAACTACGGCTATTCGTTCGATGATGCGAAAGACTGGATCAGCGGTCCCGCCTATTCGGCATGGCAGTTCATGAGCAACATGGAAGCGTTCGGGGGGCCGGTGTCCGATCAATATATCGTCGACCGCATCGAGCTGGCGCGCTCTACGCAGCGCTGGAAAAATTCGCTGGGCATGCAGACGGTGTTGCAGGGATATGCGGGCATGGTGCCGACCAATTTCAACGAATTCCAGCCGGACGTCGGGCTGGTCGATCAGGGCACGTGGAACGGATTTGACCGTCCGAGCATGATCGCGACCGATTCGCAGACGTACGACGAATATGCCGCCAAGTTCTATGAATGTCAGGAATTTGTTTACGGGAAAAACAATCATTACTATGCGGTGGACCCGTTCCACGAAGGGGGCAAGCGCCCGTCGGGGCTGAGCGATTCTACCATCGCGGAAAACGTGCTCGAATCGCTTTTAAAGTACGATGATTCCGCGGTCTGGGTGGTGCAGGGCTGGCAGAGCAACCCGACCAACGGCCTTCTCGAAGGCATGGGCGGATACCGCAATACAAATGTTTTGGTGGTCGACCTGATCAAATACCCGATCTCTTCGGGCACCAAGTACGACGATACGAAATACGGCTCGACGACGCTCTCTTCCAAGGAGTTCAACGGGACGAACTGGGCATGGACATTGCTTGCCAATTTCGGCGGGAATCCGTCCATGCACGGAGAGCTGGAAACGATGGTCGAAGATATCCTGCGCGCAAAACGCACGAGCACGTACATGCAGGGCATCGGCATCATATCGGAGGCGATGAACGACAATCCCGTCGTGTACGATCTCTTGTTCGATCTGGTCTGGGCGGACGATACGTTCGATCTTTCCGCATGGCTGGACAAATATGTGGAGCGCCGTTACGGCGGCACGAGCGAAAACGTGCGCCGTGCCTGGGAGATCATGAAAGATTCCAATTATAATTACGGCGTGCGTTTTACGAGCGAAGTGTACGGAATGAAGAACAAGGGCCCGCAGGGCTACGGCAAGCAATCGATCGCGTACGGGACGGAAAACCTTGAAACGGCGCTGCGGCTGATGCTGACGGATTTTGAGCGGTTCAAGAATTCCGAATGTTATCTGTATGACCTTTCGGATATCATGCGGCAGGTGGTGAGCAATTTTTCGACGATGACCTATAACGATATCCTGACCGCAAAAGAGGAGAAAGATATCGACGCGTTCATGGCGGCGAAAGAAAAGTTCTTAAAATCGTTGGAAGTGCTCAACGATGTGCAGGCGACGCGGCAGGATCAGCTTGCGGGTGAATGGATCGGCAAAGCGACGGACATGGCGGCGAAATACGACGATTTTTCCGTCGATTTGTTCGAAATGCAGGCGAAGGCGCTCATCACGTCGTGGGGTTCGCGCAATTCCAACCGCAACCTCAAAGATTACGGCTGGCGCAACTATGAGGGGATGTTCACCGATCTGTATGCGGAGATCTGGGCAGAGTATCTGAATAAAATCGAGCAAAATATCCGTACGGGCGCTTCGATCCAAAACATCAGCATTGACGGTTATTTCGATATTTACTGGCAGTGGAACTTGTCCGAAACGCAGTATTTGCGCGAGGCAAAGGATTCGCCCGAAGAAGTCTATGCGGTTTCGCAGGAAGTTTTGCAGTATTGTATGCTGGGCGGCGAAGCGGATCCAGACATGGGCAACGTGGCGCTCGGCAGGGCGGTCTCCGTGACGGGAAATGCAGACGGATGGTCGCAATATGCGACGGACGGTGAAGACGAAACGAGCTTTTCGCTTTTGCCCGTGTCGGGGAAGGCGGAGCTGATCGTCGATCTCATCGGGGAATTTCAGCTTTCCAAAGTGCAGGCCGTCTTTGGCGGCGGAGAGTACGGATTTGAGCTGTACACGAGTGCGGACGGAGAGGAATGGACGCTTGCAGGGGAGTTTGCTTCCGAAGGGGAAGGAGAGTATGCGCTGAACGGCGTCACCGCGCGGTTTGTCAAAATTGCGTCGGATGCGGCGATGACGATTTGCGAGGTGCGCGCGTACGGTGAGCGCGGGCTTCCAGACCTGACGCAGCTGGAAAGGCTGGTTGCGGCGGCGGACGATTTCAAAGGCGGGGACGCGCAGTTTGAAAGCGCTTACAAAGCGGCGTCCGACGCACTGCGCACGCAGGCGCCGCCCGATACCGTCATTTCGGTTTACTGGGCGCTGTACGATGCGATGGCGGCGCAATCGGAATCTTTGCGCGAGAATCTTGCACAGGGCAAACCCGTGGAAGCGCACAACGACCCGAGCGGAAATTCGGGGCGGCTCACCGACGGCGACACGACGGCGGAAAATTATTGGGATTCGGGGCGTCTCAGCCCGACGGGCAAGCCCTATCAGGACGAAATTTCTCCGGGCTGGGCGATCGTCGATCTGGGCGAGGAATACGATGTGAACGGCGTAAAACTTCTGTTCTATGACACGTCGCTCTGGTACAATTATGAAATCTACGTCAGCGCGGACGGGCAGGACTGGACAAAAGTGTGCGAAAAAACGGATAAGCAACAGCCGTCTGCAAGCGGTGACAATCTGAGCTTTGCGGCGGTGCGCGGTCGGTATGTAAAGATCGTCACGATCAACATCAGCCTCGAATCGAGCGGCAAGCGCGCGGGGTATCGCATCATCGAGATGGAAGTGTACGGAAGCAAGCCCGCGGCGGTCGACAAGACGGAACTGCTTGCGGCGATCGCGTCGGCGGAGGCGCTCCGCGGCGAAAATTACACGGAATCGAGCTTTGCCGCTTTGACGGGGGCGCTTGCCGAGGCGAAACAGGTCGCAGAGAACGCGCAGGCAACGCAGGCGGAAATCGATGCGGCGCTTTCAAAACTGAACGGCGCGGCGGCGGCACTGGAAGAAGCGCAGAGCGGACCCGCAGCGGGCGGAGAGGAACCGGGCGATACGGATCAAGGCGCGGACGGCGATGCAAACCAAGGCGCGGACGACGGCGAAGATGCGGGAAAGACGGGCTGCGGCGGCACGGCGGCGGCTTCGGGCATGGCGCTCGCGGCGCTTTCGACGGCGGCAGCGGCAGTACTCGTGCGCAGAAAGAAGAATTAAAGATTTTCCATAAAAGCAGCTTTTACGCCCGCAACAGGGCGCAAAGAGAGGAAGGGAACCCCCTTCCTCTCTTTGTTTGAGCAAAGCAAGGCATGTAAGATTTTGTTTCATCATTGACAAATTGTGCATTTTGTGATAAAATACCGATGATAAAAAAGGGAGGATAAATGCATGTACAGATTTGTATTGAACGAAACGAGTTACCACGGCGCGGGCGCGATCTCCGCCATTGCGGATGAAGCGAAAAAGCGCGGTTTTTGCAAGGCTTTCGTTTGTTCTGACCCCGATCTCGTGAAATTCCATGTCACGGACAAAGTTTTGAAAGTGCTGGAAGAGAACGGGCTGGCGTACGAATTGTATTCGGACATCAAACCCAATCCGACCATCGAAAACGTGCAGACGGGCGTAGCGGCGTTCAAAAAGAGCGGCGCGGATTACATTATTGCGATCGGCGGCGGCTCGTCGATGGATACGGCGAAGGCGATCGGCATCATCATTGCCAATCCCGAGCACGAAGACGTGCGCAGTCTGGAAGGCGCGGTGCAGACGAAAAAACCGTCCGTGCCGATCATAGCCGTTCCGACGACGGCGGGCACGGCGGCGGAAGTCACGATCAACTACGTCATCACCGACACCGAAAAGAACAGAAAATTTGTATGCGTGGACCCGCACGACATTCCGATCGTCGCGGTGATCGATCCCGAAATGATGAGCACGATGCCCAAGGGGCTGACGGCGGCGACGGGCATGGACGCGCTGACGCACGCGATCGAAGGATATATCACAAAGGGTGCGTGGGAGCTTTCGGACATGTTCCATCTCAAAGCGATCGAGATCATTTCCCGTTCTTTGCGCGGCGCGGTGGCGAACACGGCGGAAGGCAGGGAAGGCATGGCGCTCGGTCAGTACGTGGCGGGCATGGGCTTTTCCAACGTAGGGCTGGGGATCGTGCATTCGATGGCGCACCCGCTCGGCGCGCTGTATGATACGCCGCACGGCGTGGCGAATGCGATCATTTTGCCGACGGTCATGGAATACAATGCTCCCGCGACGGGCGAAAAGTACCGCGAGATCGCGCGCGCGATGGGCGTGCAGGGCGTGGATGCCATGACGCAGGAAGAATACAGAAAAGCGGCGATCGAAGCGGTAAAACAGCTCTCGCACGACGTCGGCATTCCCGCCAACCTGAAAGGCATCGTCAAGGAAGAGGATATCGACTTTTTGGCGCAGTCCGCAATGGACGACGCCTGCCGTCCCGGCAATCCCAAGGACCCGACGAAGGAAGACATCGCCGCGCTGTACAGGTCGCTCCTTTAAAAGAAAGCGGAATAAACTTTGCGCGCCGCAATTTGCGGCGCGCTTTTTTTGCGCAATTGACGGAAAAGCCCGCCCCGCGCAGGGGAAACCCTGCGCGGGGCGGGCTGTATTTCAGTCGCGTCTTCGGAAATCGGAGGGTGGGAGCCCGAACTTTTTCTTGAATGCGCGCGTGAAATTGTGGATGGACGAATAGCCGAGCTGGTAGGCGATGTCGGTCACCGACTGGCGCGCGTGCAGGAGGGTCAGCGCCTTGTCCATTTTTGCCGATTGCAGATACTCGTGCAGGCTGGTGCCCGTGGTGTGCTTGAACAGTTTCCCCAGGTATGCGCAGTTATAATTGAACATTTCGGCGATCTGGGGCACGGCGCGGATGTTGGCGCAGTTTACGTCGATGTAATTGACGATATTGTAAATGATATCCGTTTCGATGTTCGCCGCCGATTTTCCCGTGTATTTGGCAATGACGGCGTTGCGGTGCAGGGACACGAGGATCTCGCAGATATAAGACTGGATGAGAAAGAGTGAGGTGTCGTTGAAATTTTTGGTTTCCCGAAGGATGCCGGACATCTGCGGGAAGGTATCGGGCAGGTGCAGAAGGCGGGTATCGGGCGCGTGTTTGGCGCGTTCCAGCGGGAGAAAAAGTTTTTCGTAGATCATGCGGTTTTTGATGTTGATCGCGAAGTAAAAATAGCGCAGGGTGTTCAGCTTTGCCGAGACGATCTTGTGCAGGTCGCCGCGGAAAGAGAGATAGACGTGCTCTTTTTCGGCGACGGCGGCAAATCCGTCGGTGTAGAGGGTGCCCTTGCCTTCGGCGACAAAGGTCAGTTCCAGGTCGACTTCCTGGCGGTGCTCCTCGATGACGGTGTCCCCGTCGCAGAGCAGGTCGCCGATCTGAATGATCTCGAAGTCTTCCGTTTCCAAGCTCTGTTCGGCAAATATATTGTCGAAGTGAAATTTGTTTGTATTGGGTTTTACCAGTTTCATGCTTCGAGTATAGCACGCTTTTTGCGCTCAGTCAAGAAAAATGATAAAAAAGTATACATAAAGTGATAAATACTTGTCACGAAAAGGGTGTTATACTGGTATCGTCTCAAAGGAGAGTCTATGAAAGTATTTGCAAAAGGATTGGGGAATGCGGAGCATTACCGCATCCCTTCAGTGGTGCGCACGGCGAAAGGCACGGTGATCGCGGCGGCGGACGAACGGTATTTTGACGGTTCGGACTGTCCCAACCGCATCGACAAGGTGATCCGCCGCAGCACGGACGGGGGGAAAAGTTTTACGCCCGTCGAAGTGATCGTGCGCGAGAGCGGGGAAACGCAGATGACGTCATCGTCGGCGATCGACCCGTCTTTGTTGTACGACGAGGGGACGGATACGGTATTCATGCTGTATCTGCACACGCCGGCGGGGATCGGGCTTGCCAACAGCAAGCGCGGCAAAGGCGGAAAAGACGCTGCGGGAAATGAATACGGCACGTCGTACCTGATGCTGTGTTCGAGCCGCGACGAAGGGGTGACGTGGTCGGAGCCGGTCTGTCTGAACGAGCAGGTGAAGGACGATTCCTTCGGGTTCATCGGCGCGGGGCCCGGCATCGGGATCGCGATCAAAGGCGGAAAATATGCGGGGCGGCTGGTCTATCCGATCTATTACGGGATGAGCGATAAACAGCCTTCGCTGATGGCGGCGGCAATTTACAGTGACGATCACGGGAAGAGCTGGAAGCGGGGCGCGCCTCTGCGGGAGACGCCCGCGGAACTGATTTCGGACGGCGTGTTCGCGCGGGACGACTTGCAGGTGACCGAAACGCAGATCGCTCAGGTGTGCGGCGCGCTGATCGCGATCGCGCGCAATCACGACGGAGTGCGCAGGGCGGCGCGGGCGTATTCGTACGACGGCGGCGCGAGCTGGACGGAATACGGATACGTTCAGGAGATCCGCCAGCCCGTGTGCCAGATGTCGGTGCTCTCGTTCACGTTTGAAGGCGAAGAGCTTCTCGCAGTGGTGCATCCCGACGACGAGCGGGAGCGGGTGCGCGGCACGGTGCACATATCCTTTGACGGGGGGAAGAGTTTTCCCGTCGGGCATACGTTTGTCGAAGGCGGATTTTTGTACAGCAGCATGTGTTATCTTCCCGAGAGCGGGGAACTTTTGGTGCTGTACGAATCGGATTGGGAGACGATCGAAGAGAGCAGGATCGAGGTAAAGAGGCTGTATGAGTTATATCGAAAAGGGCACGCTGATCGCGAGCTGTCAGGCGAATGAAGGCGAGGCGCTCGCGCCCTATAAAATCATGGATGCCATGGCGGCGGCGTGCGTCGCGGGCGGCGCGGGCGCGATCCGCGCGTGCGGCGCGGAGGACATTGCGGCGATCGCGCGGGCGGTAAACGTGCCGATCATCGGCATCATCAAGCGCGAGTACGAGGGGAGCGCGGTGTACATCACGCCGACCCTTCGGGAAGTGTGCGAACTGTTGGAAGAGGCGAAGCCGCAGATCGTCGCGATGGATGCGACGGACCGTCCCCGTCCGAACGGGGAGCGGCTGGAAGATCTGGTGCGGTACGTGCGGGAGAACAGCCCGCAGACCGAACTGATGGCGGACATATCGACGTTGGAAGAGGCAAAGCGGGCGGATGCGCTCGGATTTGACTACGTCGGGACGACGCTGCGCGGCTACACCGAATACACGCGCGGTATGGCGATCCCCGATACGCGGCTGGTGCGCAAAATGGTAAAGACGTTGCGGGCGAAAGTGATCGCAGAGGGCGGCATCTGGGAAAGACGGCAGCTGATCGGAGTTGCGAAAGCGGGGGCATGGGCGTACGTGATCGGCACGGCGATCACCCGTCCCCGGGAAATAACGGCAAGGTTTGCCGAAGCATTGAAGGGAATACAATGAAAAGTTTAGGAATCGACGTGGGCGCCACGACCATAAAGGGCGGCATTGTGAGCGACGGAAAGATCGTGCGCTACTGCAAAGTGCCGACGGATACGGAAAACGGGGCGGAGGGCATCCTTCGCTCGCTGTACACGGTGATCGAGCGGCTGATCGGGTATGCGGACGCGGACAGCGCGGTGGGCATTTCTTCGACGGGCGACATCGATCCCGTGGAAGGGAAGGTCATCTATGCGACGGACGTAATGCCCGAATACAGCGGGGTGGACATCAAGAAGCTTGTGGAAAGCCACACGGGCAGGAGCGCATTTATCGCGAACGACTGCGTTTCGGCGCTGATCGGCGAAATGCGGTACGGCGCGGGCAAAGGCTGCCGCGACGCGGTGATGCTGACGTTGGGCACGGGGCTGGGCTTTGCCGCCTGTACGGACGGGAAGATTCTTACGGGAAGCCGTTTCCGTGCGGGGCGTTTCGGGCACGTGCTGCTCTACAAAGACGGCAGGCGATGTCCTTGCGGCAGGCAGGGCTGCAACGAGGCGTATGTATCCGCGACGGGTCTGATGCGCACGGCGCACAAGCACGGGCTGATGATCGCCGACTGCAACGAGCTGGCACAATACAAAGATACGCAGGCGTTTCGCGAGACCATCGGGGAATTTACGGACGATTTTGCGGCGGTGATCTGGAACGTGGCGGCGATCTTCGATCCCGAGGCGATCGTGATCGGCGGCGGGCTGGTACATTTGCGAGAGCTTTGGTGGGACGAACTTGCAAAGAAAGTTCCCGATCCGCAGCTTTTGCGGGCGGCGCAGCTGGGGAACGAAAGCGGGATCATCGGTGCGACTCTTTTGGAAGAGCCGGATATAGCAAAGAGCTGGAAGGAGGCTGAATATGAAGCAGTTTAAAGGGATATATGCGGCGCTCATGACGCCGTTCGGCAAGGACGGCAAGGTCAATTTCGACGCCATGGGCAAGTTGATCGACCGCTGCATCCAAAGCGGCGTGAGCGGGTTTTATGTGTGCGGGTCGACGGGCGAGGGGTTGCTTTTGAGCGTGCGCGAGCGCAACGAGATCTATGCGTTCGTGGGCGAATATGCGGCGGGGCGCGCAAAGCTGATCGCGCACGTGGGGAGCCTTGCCACGCGCGACGCGGTTGCGATGGCGAAGAACGTGCGCAAGTGCGGTTTTGACGCGGTGAGCGCGGTGCCGCCTTTCTATTATGCGTACGGCTTTGAAGAGATCGCGGGGTATTACCGTGCGATCGCGGACGCGGCGGAACTTCCCGTCATCGTCTATAATTTCCCCAACGCGGGCACAAAATTTACCATCCGCGACATCGAGGAGCTGTTCCGCGACGCGCGGTTTGCGGGCATCAAGCACACGTCGCAGGATCTGTACCAGCTGGAGCGCTACAAGCATCTCGGCCGCGAGATCGCGGTGTTCAACGGGTATGACGAGATGCTGCTCGCGGGGCTTTCGATGGGTGCGGACGGCGGCATCGGGAGCACGTACAACTGTCTGCCCCGCACGGCGGTCGGCATTTACAAAGCGTTCTGCGAGGGCAGGATCGCCGATGCGCAGAAATTGCAGACCTTCCTCAACGAATTTGTGGAGCAGATCGTGCGGTACGGCGTATTTGCCTGCGAAAAAGAGATCCTCACGTTGACGGGCATTCCGATGGGGGATTGCCGCGCGCCGTTCAGGCCGCTCGGCGAGGAAGGAAAACAAGCCATGAAATCCATTGTAAATAAACTGCGCGAGCAGGAAGGAGATTGGAAAGAATGAAGATCACGTTTTTGGGTGCGGGAAGCACCGTATTTGCAAAGAACGTCCTGGGCGACTGCATTTTGACGCCCGAACTCGGCGAGTTCGACATCGCGCTGTACGATATCGATCTGGAAAGACTGGAAGATTCCCGCCGCATGGTGGAAAACATCAACCACAAGTATAACGGCAAAGCCAAGATCAAGGCGTATACGGACAGGATCGAAGCGCTGCGCGGCGCCGATTTTATCGTGAACTCGGTCAACGTCGGCGGGTATGAGCCCTGCACGGTCACCGACTTCGAGATCCCGAAAAAGTATAAACTTCGTCAGACCATCGCGGATACGCTGGGCATCGGCGGCATTTTCCGTACGTTGCGCACCATTCCGGTCATCGAAGAGTTCTGCGAGGACATCCGCAAGGTCTGCCCGAACGCGCTCTTTTTAAACTATGTCAACCCGATGGCGATGATCACGGGTTACATGCAGCGCTACACGGGCGTGCGCACGATCGGGCTCTGCCACAGCGTGCAGGTCTGCGTGCGCGACCTGTTCAAATCCATCGGCATGCAGGAATATTACGAGGGCTGCCGCTGGGAGATCGCGGGCATCAACCACCAGGCGTGGCTGCTCAGCGTGAAGGACAAAGACGGCAACGACCTCTATCCGGAGATCAAAAAGCGTTCCCTTTCGGGCGAATACGCCGAGACGATGGCGTGGGACCTCGTGCGGCACGACATGATGCACCGCTTCGGATACTACATCACCGAATCGAGCGAGCACACGGCGGAATACACGCCCTATTACATCAAGCGCAACTACCCCGAGCTCATCGACCGCTACAAAGTTCCTCTGGACGAATACCTGCGCCGCTGCGTGCGCCAGATCAACAACTGGAAGACGCTGCGCGAAAAGGTGCTGAGCACGGACATCGAGCATACCAAGACTTGGGAATACGCGTCGAAGATCATGAAGGCGGTGGTCACGGACGAACCCTTCCGCGTGCACGGGAACGTGCAGAACACGGGGCTGATCACCAACCTGCCGCGCAACGCGTGCGTGGAAGTGCCCTGCATGATCGACCGCAACGGGGTGACGCCCTGCTATGTGGGGGATCTGCCCGAACAGTGCGCGGCGATCAACCGCACGAACATCAACGTGCAGAACATGACCATTCTCGCGGCGCACGAACGCCGCAAGGAGCTGGTGTATATGGCGGCATATCTCGATCCGCACACTTCTTCGGAGCTGAGCATGGACGAGATCAAGAGCATGTGCGACGATCTGTTCGAAGCGCACAAAGACTGGATCCCGCAGTATAAATAAGCCGCGGGGATCGTAAGGAGGAAAGCATGAAAAAAATCATCTGTGCGGTATTGGCGGCGGTGCTGCTCGTTTCGACGCTCGCGTTTGCGGCGTGCGGCGGCGGCAATTCGGCGACCACTCTTCTCGTATACGGCTGGGGCGATCAGGACAGCCTGCCCGTATTCAACGAGCTTATCGAAGACTTCAACGAAACGATCGGCGCGGAGACGGGCTATGAGGCAAAATTCGTGGTCGAGAACACGAACTACGAAACGCTTTTGGAGACGGCGATTTCGGGCGATCGCGGTCCCGACGTGTTCTTTGTCAAGGACCAATACTTCAAAAAATGGGTAAAACTCGGCTTTGCCGAGCCGTTGGACAGCTATGTCACCGAGAATACAGGGTTGAACGATATGTGGGAATCGGCGGTATCGCGGTTCCGTTACACGGTGTCCAACAACACTTCGACGGCGGATTCGCCGCTGTACGGCCTGCCTTTGGACAACAGCACGACGGCGCTGTACTATAACAAGACGGCGCTGGAAGCGGTGGGGGTCATTGTGATCAGCTGTGACGAAGAGAACGTGACCGACGAATTTGCGCAGCAGTTTAACGCCGAGCACGGCACGTCGCTCACGGCGACCGACCTGCGCCGCGGTTTCTACCGCGACAATCCCGTCAGCGACGGCTACTGGATGATGCCCGCGGACGGGGAGACTATGGTCTTCAACAATCGGATCCCGATGTCCTGGGACGAGATCGAAGACCTTGCGCGCATCCTGACCAAGAGCGCGGAATACAATCCCGCATCGCCCACCGATTTCGGGTATTACACCGAGTGGTGGTTCAACTACGGTTTCAGCGTCGGCGGCGACTGTATCGAGGACACGACGGGCGACGGCGACTGGACGTTTACGCTCGGAGACGATGCGGCAAACTATATTGTCAACGAAGGGTGCGAGATCGACGGCCATTCGTATGCGGCGGGCGATTTCGTTTCGCACAACGACAAACATTCGCTGGCGAATGATGCGAGCGCGGCAAACGCGCTGGTATCGGAAGGAAAAATATCCGAGCTTCCCAGCACGCGCGAGGCGTTCTCGCGGTTCGTCAATCTCTCGCAGACGGCGGAGCGCGGCGGCATCGAAGTTTCGCCCACGACCACGGGCGTGACGGGCAGCGGACAGCAGAAATCGGGCTTCTTCGCCAACCAAAAAGTGGCGCTTCTCGTCGACTATTCCTACAACGCGGCGGCGATCCGCCGTCTGGTGGGGGATACCTTCGAATGGGACGTTGCGCCTCTGCCGATGTATAAAGATTATAATGCGGACGGCACCGTGCGCGTGGCGGGCAAGGAAGCGGGACACAGCAGTTCTTCCGCACTGGCCATTTCCACCAAATCCAACAAGAAAGACATTGCGTTCCGTTTCATCGAGTACTGGACGGGTGTAGAGGGGCAATCGGTGGTCGCAGCGAGCGGCTTCAACGTGCCCAACCAGAGCAGTCTTCTCGATACCTATTATGCGAGCGTGAGTTCGCCCGCAAACATGCGCGTATTTGCAGAGGCCGCCGAGGTGCAGACGCCGGGCGACTGGTGGTATATGCCGGATAAACTCTGGATCGACTCGTGGGCGCAGGCGCTCAACCAGAAGGTCCGCAACAACAGCGGCATGACGCTGGATGAGTTCTTTGCACAGTTCAATGCTTCGACACTGGATTCCGAACTCGCAAAATATAAAGAAAACTGACGGTGAACGATGGAAAATCAGACTGTTGGCGCATCGGTGCGCAAGCGCCGCATCCGAAAAGAAATAACCGCATGGCTGATGGCGGTATGGCCGCTCGTCGGGTTCTGCCTGTTCGGGTTCATACCGCTGGTGCTGTCGGTGTACCTGAGCTTTACCAAGCTCACGAGTTTTGACTTTTCGGCGGCGAAGTTCATATGGCTGGACAACTACATCGAGCTGTTCACCGATCCCGATTTTTATTTAGCGATCACGAACACGCTCATCTATGCCCTGAGCATGCCGATCACGCTGGTGCTCGGCTTGATCATCGCGGTGCTTCTGCACACAGGGTTGCCCGGCTCCAAATTTTTCCGTTCGGTATTTTTCATCCCGTACGTCTGCTCTATCGTCGCCGTTTCGGCGATGTGGAAGTGGATGCTGAATACCGATTTCGGCATCGTGAACGGGTTTATCCGCGCCCTCGGCGGCGAGGGGATCCCGTGGCTGACCGAAGCGGGCTGGTACCGCGTGTCCCTGCTCATCATCATAATTTGGAGCGGCATGGGTTTCAACATCATCCTGTTCCAGGCGGCGCTTGCCAACGTGAATAAGAGCTATTACGAGGCGGCGGATCTGGACGGCGCAAACGCGTTCCAAAAATTTTTCAGCCTGACTTTGCCCGCCATTTCGCCGACCACCTTCTATCTCGTGATCATGGGCTTTATCGGCTGTCTGCAGGTGTACACGCCCATGCAGGTCATGGCAAATCCCGCGCCGTTCGGACCGGACAATGCGGGTCTGACCATCGTGTTTTATCTGGTCTACTCCCTGCGCGACGGACTCGTCACGCGCGGGATGGGGCTCGCATCGGCGATCGCGTGGATCCTCGCGGCGGCGATCATCATCATCACGATATTTAATTTCAAGATTTCCAGAAAGTGGGTGCACTACGATGAATGAACAGACGTCACAAGCAAGAATTTCGCGCATGAAGCGCATACTGTCCGATGCGGGGGTCTATATCGTTCTGATCGTGTACGCACTGATCATTCTCGTGCCGTTTTATGTGATTTTGGTCACTTCGGTCAAGACCAACCTCGAAGCGAGCAACCCCGATTTTTCGTGGATCCCGCAAAACGGCATCTCCTTCGACGGGTATAAAAAGGCGCTGGACATGAATCCGATCGTCGGCAAGGGCATCCTGACGGGCTTTTTGAACACCCTGTGGATCAACCTTCCTCCGACGCTCGTCGGGCTGTTCATGTCCTCGATGTCGGCGTTCACGCTCGCAAAGATCCGTTTTCGCGGCGCGTCCGTCATCCTCATGGTCATGCTTCTGACCATGATGATCCCGAGCATCATCACGCTGACGCCTTCTTACCTCATCTATTCCGAACTCAACTGGGTCGGCACGCCTTTGCCGCTCATTGTGCCGGGGCTTTTCGGCAGCGGTGCCTGCCTGTTCTTCATGCGGCAGTATTTTGCGGGGCTTCCCACCGAACTGGTCGAAGCGGCAAAAGTGGACGGGCTGGGCGACTTCAAGATCTTTGTGCTCATCGGCTTGCCGCTCTCCGTTCCCGCGCTTATTTCACAGCTTTTGATCATCTTTATCGGGCGCTATAACGACTATTTGGGACCGTTGCTGTACCTGACGGGCACCGATTTTTACACTTTGCAGCTGGCGCTGTGGAACAATCTCGGCGCGTACATCAACGACTGGCCCGCGATCATGGCAGGGTGCGTTGTCGGGCTGAGCCCGCTGCTCATCATCTACCTGTGCACGCAAAAATATTTTATAAAGGGGATTACGATCTCTTCGGGGATCAAAGGTTAACATGAAAAAATTCTGCGCATTGCTTCTGAGCGCCTTCCTGCTGCTGGCGGCGGGGTGCGCGTCGGGGATCTCCGTTCCGTATTTCGACGGAGAGAGCGAGGACAGTTCGTACGACACGAGCCTGTTTTACCGCAACGATATGAACACCTACCAGGCGGCGGATCCGGGCGTCATCTATGTGCCCGAATCCCGCGACCCCGTCTACGGCGGCTGGTTCTATATGTATGTGACGGGGCTGGGTTTTCCCGTGATGCGTTCCAAAGACCTCAACAACTGGGAAAAGGTCGGCTATTCCTTCTCCCCGACGGACGAAAGTTGGTGCAACAGCCATCTCTGGGCGCCCGAAGTCATCTATAACGAGGCGGACGGCCTGTATTATCTGTATCACACCTCTTCGAGCAAGGTCGGGAACGCGGACACTTCGTACAGTTCGAGCAGCGAGTATCAGGACAGACTGTATACGGGCATCGCGGTGTCCGAAACGCCTGTGGGGCCGTTCACGCAGTGGACGGGCACCAACGCGCTGGGACAAAAGATCGGCATCGACGATCCGCCCATCAATTTGCGTACGGGCATGGGTCTCAATTACGATTTCGGCGCCATCGATCCCAACCCGTTCTTTGACGAAAACGGCACGCTGTATCTGTATTTTACGGCGCACCTTACACCGACGGGCACGCGTACAAAGAACGAGATCTGGGGCATGAAGATGATCGACATGGTCACGCCCGATTATTCCACGGTCGTACAGCTCACCGAACCGGGCAAATACACGGTCGGCGGCGAGGATTTCCCTTGGGAATCGGAAAAGGTCAGTTCCATCGACGAAGGGCCGAACATGATCTACCATAACGGGAAATATTATTTGACGTATTCGCCCGTCGGGTTTGCCAGCCCGTATTATTCGGTCATGGTGGCGGTCGGCGACAGCCCGCTCGGCGAGTTCGTAAAAGTCCCCGCCGAAGAAGGCAATCCCGTGGTCGGCATCGAGCCGTATTACGATTTTATGCGCGGCACGGGACATCACAGCTTCGTCTGGGCGGGGGATGAGCTGTTCACCGTTTACCACGCGCACAAAGACCGCGCCACGGGCGCGGGCAACCCGCGCGGGATCGCGGCAGACCGCATGTTCTTCGAGTACAACGAAACGCTCGGTTTCGACATGCTCTATTGCAACGGTCCGACCTATTCGGTGCAGCCTCTGCCCGAGATGGTGAGCGGTTATGCGAACATCGCGGGCGAAGCGACCGTCAAGGCGAGCAACGCGCTCGACGAGAGCACGGTCAAGTACCTCACCGACGGCAGGTTCGTCATGCACGACTATGACGAGGAAAAGGAGTTTTCCGCAAAAGACAGCACGACCATCGATCTCGTGTACGAAAAACCCGTGTACGTTACTGCGGTAATGGTGTACAACAGCTATAACTACGACAACGCGTTCGCGTCGGTGGAATACATCGAGCTCGAACTTTCCGATCCCGTGTACGGGGAACAGACGGTGCGCTTTTCGGACATTCCGTTCAGCGAAGACTTTGTGCGGGAAGACCTGCATTACATGCGTCCGGGCGGATCGTCGTATGTGGAATTCGATCCTCTGTGGGTCAAGGCAGTGCATATCAAGATCTCCGACAAACTCACTTATACCGACTATGACGGGAACAAGACGAATACCGTTTCGGTATCGGATGTCGTTGTTCTCGGCAAAAGGAGCGTGATCGCATGAAAAAAGTATTGATAGGCGCATTGGCGGCGCTGACGCTCGCCGCGGCAGCAGGTGCGGTCGCGTGTTCGGACGGCGGAGAGAAACAGCCTTACGAGTATCCCTATGAATTGATCACGAACCTGGAAATCGACGAGGGGATGAACATTGACGGCGTGCTCGACGAGGAGGTCTATGCGGGGAATCGGTACATGCAGTATTCGCTGAGCAACACGAACGTGCGTCTGACCACTCATTTCGGCGAAAAAGGGCTGTATGTCGGCTGTGTCATCAAGGACAACTATATTTATCACAACAAACCTTATCTCATGGATGCCAATTCATCCATGTACCTGTATATCGTCCCGACGGACGTGATCAAAAACGGCACGCAGACGCTGCAGATCGCGGCGGACACTCAAAACATTTGGAGCGCCAATTACGTTCTTTTCGATGCGGCGACGACAGTGCAGGGCGGCGATGTCAACACGGGCAACAGCGAGGGGATGACGCTCGAATACTTTGTGCCCTGGCACCAGCTGGGCCTGGACGAAAAGCCCGAGCAAGTCAAGATTTTCCCCACCTACAACCACGTTTCGGCGCAGGGCGTGTCGTCGGGACTCAAACTCAGCCCGATCGGCAACTGGGGCAAACCGTTCATGTACTATCTGTTCGACGCGGACGGCTACATCAACGAAGACACCGCGGGTGCGACCGTGGGCGATTCCGCGACGGGCATTGCCAAATCGGCGGGCTGGGATTTAACGGGGCTTTCCTCCGAAACGCCTTCGGTGCGTTCGGTCGAAGATGACGCGCAGATCGTATTTTTCAAGAATGCGCTCACTTCCTCGTACGTCATCGAGTCGACCATTCGGGTCAACGGCATCATCCGCGGCAATACGGGCCCCAAGGTCGGGCTCTTGACGGGGTATGACGGCAACGAAATGTCTTCGACCTATAACCAAAAGAGCGGCTTCCTCTTTGACGTTTCCGCGTCCTATTACGACGGCAACGCCGAAAAGGCGGACAAAGTGTACGCCAAGTACATCGATATGTATACGACGGGCTGGGTCACGACCGACTTTGTCTACACAAACACCAAAGCGCTGGATGCGGGCGGCTTAAATTATGAAGACGGCGTTCGCATGAAGGCGATCAAGGACGGGAAGTGGTTCTATCTCTACGTCAACGATACACTCTGCTACATCACGGGTGTCGATTATCTGGCGGGCGACGTGATGCCGGGGCTGATCTCCATCGGCTGTGAAGCGGTATTCAGCGATTTCAGCTTCACCGATTATGCGGGCAGGGAAGCGGAACTGAAAGAACTCATCGCCGAAGACGCGTACATGTTCGAAGTCAACCAGACGGGCGACGGCGACATTTCTTTTGTAAAACCCGCAGTCATCCGCGATCCTGACACGAGCGTCGTGGCGGCGGCGGAAGATTTTGCGACGCTTTCCGTGCTTCCCGCATCGGGCAGCCGCCTGACGTCTTTCAAGGTCAACGGCGACGATTATCTCGCGCAGCTGAAAGCGGGCACGAACGAAGGCGAATACGTCTTTGAAAATGTGGACAGCGATCTCGTCATCGACGCGGCGTTCGAAGCGTTCGAATCGTACGCGACGGTGGAAGTGAGCTTCGGAGGCACGGAAGTGGGCACGGCGCTTTCCAATGCGGCGCTGACTGTGATCAGTGCGGACGATCCGACGATGATCTATACGCCGCGGCTGTCAGTGAAGACGGAAAGCGGGCGGCGCCTGGCAAAGGCGAACGTCATCCTGCCAGCGGGCACGTACGAATTCCGCTGTGCGGCGGACGGGCACGTGACGAAGAGCCTTCTCATCACGGTGACGGAGGCCGATCTCGGCAAGACGCTCACGCAGGAAACGGCGACCCTTCAGCCGCGCACGCAGTACGGCGCGGACGCGGAAGGGGACGGCTGGACTCTCTCTTCGAGCGGCGAGATCGACTACACCTATGAAGCGGACGGCACATTCGGGCTGGGCAAAAACGCGGTGATGTATTTCAGCGAAACGAGCGAAAAGTGCATCCTTACGGCGACGGTCTGCGACGTGCAGAAGGGCGACGGGTCGCGCGATCTGAAAGCGGGGCTGATCATCGGCGCGGAAGGCGGCACGGTGCGTTCGGTTATCGCCGATCAGGTAAACGACGACATCAAACTTCTGGCGATGACGCCGGGCCATGCATGGTCGGATTTCAAGAACATCCCCGAAAGCTGCGCCGACCTTACGGGCGAAGGCTTCGAGCTGACTCTTCTCAAAGAGACGGAAAACGGCACTTGTACCGTGTATGTCTTTGTAAACGGCGAATATTTCAATACCATTCGTTTCGAAGTTTCGGGCGCGACGGCGTGCGGGCTGATCACGATCGGCAGTACGGCGCAGTTTGAAAATACCGAATACGTTACCGATTTTTCGGTACAGGCAAATGCGGAGCGCTTTGATCGGCTCAAAGCGCTGGCGCAATAAAGCAAACAAAAAACAGGAGGAAAAAAGATGAAATTGCTGAAAGCGGCGGCAATGATGCTGCTTACCTTGCTGACGGCCTGCCTTCTTTTTGTCGCGTGCGACGGAAAGGAATATGCGGTCACGGTCGCGCAGTGCGAGAACGGCACGGTGACCGCTTCCCAGACGAGCGCAAAGGACGGCACGGCGGTCGAACTTACCGCCGTCCCCGACGACGGGTATGCCCTTTCCGAGCTGAAAGTAAACGGCGAGTCGGTCATGGCGATGGTCGTGGACGGAAAATATTCGTTCGCGATCAAGAAAGACACGAACGTGGAAGCGGAGTTTTCCCTGCTGTCGTACACGATCACGTACAAAGACGGCGCCAAGGTCATGACGGGCTTGGAACCTGCGACTTATAACGTCACGCAGACGGTCACGCTGCCCACGCCCGAAAATAAGGACGGGCTGGTGTTTGCGGGCTGGTTCGAGCAGGCGTCTCTGCAGGGCGAGGCGGTGACTTCGCTTTCGGGCGTCACGGGCGACAAGGTCTTCTACGCGAAATGGGCGGAGCAGGTCTACGCGGTCGAGGGTTCGGTTGCTTCGGATACATACGAGGCGGCGGGCACGGCCTATGACCTGTACGACATCGATTATGCGGCGATGACCGTGGTCTATACCGATGAAGAGGCGGAAGTTTCTTACACGGCGACTCCCGATGCAAGCGGGGCATATACGATCTCCGTTCCCGAAGGCGTGTATGCGGTGACGTTTGAATACGCAAACTTCACGAGCGTTCCGCAGACGGTGGAAGTGAATGAAAACGGCGCGACGCAGGAAACGGCGGAAAACACCGCGCTGACGGTGGATACTCCCGTCCTTGCGGGCAAACCGACGGCGGCATCATGGACGTTTACCGATCAGATGAATTATTGGACGATCGAAAACGGTGTCGCGACGACCAAGGACGGCGCGGGGCGCGCGCTGTACTTTGCGGGCCTTTCGGCGAGCGATACCTTCATGGTGGAAGCGACGCTGAAATCGACGGCCGACAAAAACGATACCGACAAATCGCGCTCTCTCGGCATTACGTATGCGGCATACGGCGCAAGCACGCGCGACGCGGTCATGATGCAGATGCGCACCTCGAGCGGCGGCGCGGCGAACGCGATCCGTCTGTGGAATACGGGCGCATGGGGCGAGCAGAAGGCATTTACTTTTGATGCGGACAAAGAATACCGCATGACCCTCGTCAAATCGGAAGGCACGGTATATGTATACATCGACGGCGCATATGCGGCGCGCTTTGCGGCGGGCGAGACAGACGGTGAATTTGCGATCCAGATCGTAGGCGGTTTCGCGCAGGTCTGGGATTGGAAATATTCCTATAACGAAGAGCTCATCGCGGCGATGATCGGCGGCGGGAGTGTGCAGGCAGTGCAGCCCGCGGCGGGCGGCAGCGTGGAAGTCACGCCCGCAGGCGCACTCAAACTCGGCGACACGGTCACGGCGAGAGTGACAGTGCAGGAAGGCTACAAACTGACGGCGCTGACAGTCGGCGGCACGGACGTGCTCGGCGAAGCGGTATACGAGGGCGGCGCCTACGTCTATACCTTCACGGTGATGCAGGCGAAGGCGTACGAAGTCAATGCGACGCTGGAAGCGAAGCAGAAATACGCCGTCACCTTTGAAGGACAGAACGCGACGGTCACGGTGAAGGCGGACGGCGTCGAGATCCAAAGCGGCGACGAAGTGTATGAAGGCGCACAGCTCACGGTGGTCGCGGAAACGGACGAGAACTATGCGTTGCAGGCGATCAACGTGACGATGGGCGGCGAGCCCGTGAGCGGCTTTGCATCGGGTGTTCCGTTTGCGGTGAGCGGGAACGTTGAAATTACGCTGGAAATCGTGGAAGCCATTCCCGTATCGGGCAGTGTAAAGTCGGCGACATATGAAGTCGGCGGACAGCAGTATGATCTGTACGAGCTGGATTACAGCAGATTGCAGGTGGTGTACACCAAGGATTCGGTCGCGGTGAAGGCGACGCCGAACAGCGAGGGCAGTTACTCGCTATCCCTTTCGAGCGGCACGTACGCAGTGACCTTCGAATATGAAAACTTTGTGAGCGCGGCGCAGACGGTCGTGGTTTCGACGGACGGCGTGAGCGAAGGAAGCACCGAAGTCATCGTAACGGTGCCCGATCTTGCGGGCAAACCGACGGCGTCGGATTGGACGGGGGCTGATCAGACGAATTTCTGGACGATTGAAAACGGCGTCGCGACGACGACGGACGGCGCGGGACGCGCGCTGTACTTTGCGGGCCTTTCGGCAAGCGACACCTTTATGGTGGAAGCGACGATGAAGTCGACGGCGGACAAGAACGGGACGGATAAGACCCGTGCGCTCGGCCTCACGTATGCGGCATACGCAGACACGCGCGAGGCGGTCATGATGCAGATGCGCACCTCGAACGGCGGCGCGGCGAACGCGGTCCGCCTGTGGAAGTCGGTCACCGCCTCCACTTGGGGCGAGCAGGTTTCCTACACCTTTGATGCGGACAAAGAATACCGCATGACCCTCGTCAAATCGGAAGGCAGCATTTGGGTGTATATTGACGGCGAGTTTGCGGCACGTTTTGCGGCGGGCAGCTCGACGGGCGAATTTGCAATTCAGGTCGTGGCGGGCTTTGCGCAGGTGCGCGACTGGAAATATTCTTACAACACTGAGCTTATTGACGCGATGACGAAAGGCGGCGTCCAGGCGACGCAGCCCGCGGCGGGCGGCAGCGTGGAAGTTACGCCCGCAGGCGCGCTCAAACTCGGCGACACGGTCACGGTGAAAGTGACGCCGGAAGAGGGCTACAAACTGACGACACTGATGGTCGGCGGCGTAAACGTTGTTGAAGCGTTGGAGGAAGAAAACGGCGCCTACGTCTATACCTTCACGGTGATGCAGGCGAAGGCGTACGAAGTCAATGCGACGCTGGAAGCGAAGCAGAAATACGCCGTCACCTTTGAAGGACAGAACGCGACGGTCACGGTGAAGGCGGACGGCGTCGAGATCCAAAGCGGCGACGAAGTGTATGAAGGCGCACAGCTCACGGTGGTCGCGGAAACGGACGAGAACTATGCGTTGCAGGCGATCAACGTGACGATGGGCGGCGAGCCCGTGAGCGGCTTTGCATCGGGTGTTCCGTTTGCGGTGAGCGGGAACGTTGAAATTACGCTGGAAATCGTGGAAGCCATTCCCGTATCGGGCAGTGTAAAGTCGGCGACATATGAAGTCGGCGGACAGCAGTATGATCTGTACGCCCTGGATTACAGCAAATTGCAGGTCGTATATACGAAGGATTCGGTGGCGGTGAAGGCGACGCCGAACAGCGAGGGCAGTTACTCGCTATCCCTTTCGAGCGGCACGTACGCGGTGACCTTCGAATACGAAAACTTTGTGAGCGCGGCGCAGACGGTCGTGGTTTCGACGGACGGCGTGAGCGAAGGAAGCACAGCTTTGACGGTAGCGATCCCCGAAGTGGCGGCATCTACCGAGATCGGCGGGGCGACGCTTACGGGCGGCAACGGCACGCGGTACGACCTGAGCAATGCGGCTTTGCATGAAGTGAGCATCCCCAAGGGATACGATGCGGACTGCTATTTGGTCGGCACGGGCGGCACGAAAGTGATGTTCGAAGCGGTATTGAAAAATGCTGTGAGCAACGGCACGGGCAGCGCGGAGCGCTTCCAGGCAGGAATTATTTTCCAGGCGTACGGCACGACAAAGACGCGCAATGCGATTTTATTTGACCAGACAAATGCGGTCGCTCCGTACACGAACAACCTGGTGCGTCCTTGGCTGAACAACGGCTGGAACAATACGGGCCTTGTGGGCGATATCGAGGCGGTCGCGAACATGAAGACGGAAGATGGCGTGCGCCTCACGGTCGTGCGCGACGGAACAACTGCGTATGTATTTATCGACGGGGTTTTGGTCACGACGCTTACCGGTCTTTCCGAAACGGCGGGCGCGCTGGGATTCCAGACGCTGAGCAAGACGGGCGTCACGTTCAGCAATTATGTGTACTCTTACAATGCCGAACTCATCGATGCGATGATCGCGCAGGCACAGTAAAATTCATTCCTCTGGAAAGAGGCGGGAACAACAGAACAGCGGGCGCAGCCGATCGGCTGCGCCCGTTTTTAAGCCGCCGCGCAAAAAGCTTGCGCGGCGGCTTTTTTTCGCCTTTTGATTCCGGTTCGGAAATATTTTACGTAAAAAACAAATTAAATATTTAATTTTTGGGAAAAGTATTGACAAAAACGCAAACGCGTGTATAATTTCCGCGAATTAAAGCAGAATTTGAATATCAGTAAATTATGACCTTTCAACAGAGGTTACAGTGCTTTAATAAAATCCTCCAAAAGCCTTGAAAA
>CALVHR010000025.1 GCA_944328495.1 uncultured Clostridia bacterium | reverse complement strand
GCGCGAATAGCGCTGCCTGTACCATGCCCTTATAGGGCTTGTGCAAACTACGCGTTGAACGCGTAGTTATGATTTTGACGGCGGAGCTGGACGGAGTGGATTTTTTGAAAACGGCACATCACGGCAGTTCGGGTTCGACGGGCGAAGCGCTGGCACAGCTTTGTAAGCCGAGAGCGGCATTTATCAGTTGCGGAGCGGGAAACGGATACGGTCATCCGTCGCTGTCGTGCGCGGAAAACATACTGGCGGCATCGCCGAATGCGGAAATTTACCGTACGGACGAGCTGGGGAATATCATGCTGACGATACACAGCGACGGCAGTTACGAAATTGCGTATGCCGCATAAAATAGAAAACGGAGAACAAGAAATGCTGAAACTTACAACGAGCGGAGAATCGCACGGCCAAGCGCTGACGGCGATCATCGAAGGGCTTCCTTCCAATCTCATCATAGATGCGGGCGAGATCGACAAATATCTTGCAATGCGGCAGAGCGGATACGGCAGAGGGGCGCGGCAGAAGATCGAAACGGACCGCGTCCGCATCCTGTCGGGTGTGCGCGACAGGCGCACGCTGGGCAGCCCCGTCTGTCTGATGGTAGAGAACAAGGATTATGCGAACTGGGAAGCGTACATGTCGCCATACGGGGCAGATGTCACAGCGCGGCGTCTGACGCGCGTGCGGCCCGGGCATGCCGATCTTACGGGTGTATTGAAATATGATCAGACGGACGCGCGCAACATTCTCGAACGCGCTTCCGCCCGTGAAACGGCGGTGCGCGTTGCGGCGGGCACGGTCGCGCGGATGTTTTTGCGCGAGCTGGGCGTCGAGGTCCGCGGGTATGTTCGTTCGGTCGCGGGCATCGAAGATACGCGCGAATATACCTTCGAGCAACTCAAAGACGTAAAGAAATCGGAATTGTTCATGCCTGACGAAAAATTATGCGAAGAGGCAAAGCACCGTATCGACGAAATCAAAGAAGCGAAGGATACGGCGGGAGGCATCGTGGAAGTGCGCGTCGGAGGGCTGAAGAGGGGATTCGGAAGCTGCATGAGCTACGGTGAAAAGCTGGACGGGCATCTTGCCGGCGCCGTGATGAGCATCCAGGCGATCAAGGGCGTGGAGATCGGACTCGGGTTTGAAGCGGCGCGCCGCAGGGGGAGCGGTGTACACGATGAAATATTCAAGGAGAACGGAAAATATGTGCACCATACCAACAATGCGGGCGGTATCGAAGGCGGTATGTCCAACGGTGAAGAGATCGTGCTGCGTGCGGCAATGAAGCCGATCCCCACGCTGATGCGCGGTCTGAACACGGTCGATTTTGTGACGGGCGAACCTGCGCGCGCGGCGACGGAACGCAGTGACGTCTGTTCGATCTGTGCCTGTGAGATCATAGTGGAAAGCACGGTATGTTTCGCGCTTGCGCAAAAAGTTTTGGACAGGCTGGGAGGCGACAACATGCGCGAAGTAAAAGAGCGTTATGCGCTTCTTCCCTGACAAGACAGCGGGGAAGCAATGTTTTCGAGAAGGTAAAAAATGAAAATGCAAACCATTCGGCTTCATACGAAATCGCCGAGCACGGTGCTTTGCGGGGCAGGTGCTTTGGATGCGGCGGCGGAATATCTCAAAGGCAAAGATGCGTTGATCGTGACCGATACGAATGTCGATCGCCTGTACGCGCCGCTGATCGCCGAAAAATTCCCCGCGGCGCAAGTGTTTGCTGTTCCGGCGGGCGAACGCAATAAAAACAAAAAAACACTTTTTTTGATTTTGGACGAAATGCTGCGGTCGCATCTGCATCGCTCTTCCTTTGTAGTGGCGCTGGGCGGAGGCGTTGTGGGAGACATGGCGGGTCTGGCGGCGGCGCTGTACATGCGCGGCACGCGGCTCGTACAGATACCGACGACGCTTTTGGCGCAGGTAGACAGCTCTGTGGGCGGCAAGACTGCGATCGATTATAACGGGGTGAAGAACGTTATCGGCGCCTTCTATCAGCCGGAAAGGGTGTTCTGCGATCCGCTCTTTTTAAAGACGCTTCCGCGCCGCGAGATCAAGTGCGGATTGGGCGAGATCATTAAAACCGGTCTTTTGGACGCTGCGATCGGAGACAAGATCGCACAAAATCGGGGAAGGATGCACGACCTCGGCTTTTTGCAGGAACTGGCGGCGGACTGCATTCGCTTTAAAGCGCATGTGGTCGAACAAGACGAAACAGAGAGTTCGGGGCTGCGCAAATGCCTGAATATGGGTCACACGACGGGCCATGCGTTGGAACTGCTCTGCGGCCGGCGTTCGCACGGGGAGTATGTTCTGATCGGCATGTGGCTGGAAAGTTACATTGCCGAGGAAGAGGAGATATGTTCCCGAGAATACGCGGAACAAGTCCGTTCTCTCATATCGGTTGCGGAGCCGAAGATCCCTTCTTTCCCGAATGCGAGGGAAGGGGTGAAATATGCACTGCTCGATAAAAAGAACGAAGGGAAGAGCAATGTTTCGCTGATTCTCCCCAAGGCGCGCGGCGAATATGCGGAGCTGATTCTTCCGGCGGAGAAATACGAAAAATATTTGGAGCGGCTGTAAATCGGCGACGCGTGTAAAAGGGTGCGAAGAAATTTATGACAAAGGAAACATATATGAAGATCGGATCCCGCAAAGAATTTTCGGGCGAATTTCGGATCCCCGGCGATAAGTCGATCACGCACCGAGCGATCATGTTCAATGCCGCCGCGCGCGGCGAAGCGTTGATCACGGGCGCACTGTTGGGGGAAGACTGCCTCTCGACGGCGGCATGCATGCGTGCGCTGGGTGCTCGCGTGGATATCGAGGGCGGGTCGGTCCGCGTGCGCGGCACGGAAGAATTTTGCGATGCGCAGCTGTATTGCGGCAACAGCGGCACGACGATGCGGCTTTTGATGGGGCTGGTGGCAGGCAGAGCGATCAACGCGGAATTTACGGGCGATCCTTCTCTTTCGAACCGTCCTATGGAGCGGGTCGCATCACCGCTTCGCGCACTGGGCGCGGAAATAACAACGACGGACGGCAAGCCTCCCGTGCGTGTGCATGCTGCGCCTTTGACGGGAACGAAAGTCGACACGAAAGTTGCGAGTGCGCAGGTCAAGAGCGCGATCCTGCTTGCGGCGCTGGGTGCGGACGGGGAGACGACCGTGACGGAACCTTTGAAATCCCGCGATCATACCGAGCGCATGCTCGCGGCGATGGGTGCGGATATCTGGCAAAAAGGCACTTCCGTTCATGTGCGGAAAAGCCGTCTTCATGCGGTCGACGTAGAAGTTCCCGCCGATATTTCCAGTGCGGCGTATTTTATGGCGTTGGGTGCATTGCGCGGCGAAACGCTCTGTAAAAACGTGGGGGTCAATCCGACGCGTACGGGCATTTTACAGGTTTTTGATCGGATGAACGTACGCTATCGTCTGGAGAACGAGCGCACGGTATGCGGGGAACCTGTGGCGGATATCCGTGTATATCGTTCCGATCTCCGATCGGTCAGTCTTTCGCGGGAGATCATGCCTTTGCTCATCGATGAACTTCCGCTGATCGCGGTTCTTTGCGCGTATGCGGACGGTGAAAGCGTGATCACGGGCGCGGAAGAGCTGAAAGTCAAGGAAAGCGACCGCATTGCGGCGACGGCGTCGATGATCCGTGCGATGGGCGGCGATTGCACCCCCACGGCGGACGGTTTTATCATCCGCGGGAAAAGATCTCTTGCGGGCGGCGCGATCGATTCTTGCAAAGATCATCGCATTGCGATGAGCGGTGCCGTAGGTCTTGCTGCGAGCGAAAGGGGCGGAGAGATCAAAGACGCCGATTGTGTGAATATTTCATTTCCGGGCTTTTACGAAATGCTCGGGGAATAAATACGGACTTTAACAGCGAAAAACGCGCGGCTTTTGCGGCGCGGACGGAGGAGAAAATGCTGAAACTTGGGCTGATAGGAAAAGATGTATCCAAATCGGACAGCGCAAAAATGCACACTTTCAACATGAAACGATTGGGAAGCGGGTGCACTTATGAAATGCTGTCGATCACAAAGGAAGAACTGGACGATACCGTAAAAAAGCTGATCGCGGAATACGACGCATTCAACGTGACGATACCGTACAAGCTGGACGTCATTCCGTACCTGGAAAAAATTACCGGAGATGCGGAAACGTTCGGGGCGGTCAATCTTGTCAAAGACCGCATCGGATACAATACCGACGGGGTCGGTTTTACATTGATGCTGGAAAACAACGGCATCGAGGTGCGCGGCAGGCGTGTGCTTGTTCTGGGCGCGGGCGGCGCTGGAAGGAGCGTCGTCAAGAAATTGGCGGACGCGGGTGCGCAGGTGTTTTTATATGACGTGCGTCACGAAAATGCCGTAAGCGTTTGCGAGGAATTCGGTACAGGTACGCCTTTGCGGGAACTGGTGCCCGACGATTATTTTTTGATCGTGAACGTTACGGGTGTCGGGATGCACAAGACGGAAGGGGTTTCGCCCGTGGGCGAGGAGATCCTTTCGCGCTGTGAACGGGCGGTCGATCTCATTTATTATCCGCGCAAGAGCGAATTTTTGCGGATCGCGGAAAATCTGGGGAAACCCATTGTAAACGGGGAAGGGATGCTGTATTATCAGGCTTATTACGGAGACTGCATTATTTTGGGAAGGGAGCCTTCCGCGCAGGAAGCAAAAAGGCTTTTTGAAGAATACAGGCGCGTTTACGGCGACTGAACGATACACGGAAGCAAACCGCATAGGAGAAAAATTATGAAACTGTTGTTTTTGAACGGGGTCAATCTGAATATGACCGGGAAACGGGAAAAGGGCGTGTACGGCACGCAGACGTTGGAAGAGATCAACGACGAGATCGCGCGCTTTTGCAAAGCGCGCGGGGCGGAGTGCGAGTTTTTCCAGAGCAATCTCGAAGGCGAGCTTTGCACCCGTATTCAGGAAACGGATGCGGACGGGATCGTTCTCAACGCGGGAGCTTTCACGCATTACAGCTATGCACTGCGCGATGCGATCGCATCGGTCAATACGCCCGTGGTGGAAGTGCACATGTCCAACGTACATGCGCGGGAAGAGTTTCGTCACAAATCGGTCATTTCCGAAGTGTGCCGCGGCACGGTCCTCGGATTCGGCAAAAACAGTTATATTCTTGCGGCGGAGAGTTTTCTGTTATGAATATCGTACTTTGCGGGATGATGGGCGCAGGCAAGACGACGGTCGGCATTCTCATTTCCGACCTTACGGGGATGCGCTGGTATGATACCGACGATCTGATCACCGACAAATACGGCAAGATCGCGGATATTTTCGAGTATCACGGAGAAGAGCGTTTCCGCGCGATCGAAACGGAGATCGTGCACCGCGTCGCGAAGGAGGACAACTGCGTCATTTCGACGGGCGGCGGGTGTGTTCTTCGGCCTGAGAACAGCGCTGCGTTTAAAGAGGGCGGCGGCAAGATCGTGTTTTTGAAAGTGGATATCAAAGTATTGTTTGAACGGACAGGGCATACCGGCGACGAGCGTCCGCTTTTGAAAAACACAACGTTTGAAAAGATGAAAGCTCTATTGGACGTGCGCACGCCCATTTACGAGAGCTGCGCAGATTATACGGTCGATACCAACGGCAAATCGGCAAAAGAAGTTGCGATAGAGATCATCCGCGCGTTTGGCCTTCCGATGCGGGAGCAGGCATGAGCACCGTTCTTGTCACGGGCGGCTCGCGCGGCATCGGCAGGGCGGTCTGCATAGCGTTTGCGCGCGCGGGGTATGATGTGGCGTTTTGTTATTCTAAGGATGACGACGGGGCGCGCGAAACAGAGCGGCTGATCGAGAAAGAGGGCGCAGGAGCGCAAGTTTTTCGGTGCGATGTTTCCGACGAGAAACAAGTTCGGGAAATGTTCGCAAACGTCTTCGGGCTTTCTGTTCTTGTGAACAACGCGGGTGCGGCGCTGTTCAAAGAGATACAAAACACATCTCTTGCCGATTGGCGGCGCATATTTTCTATCAATACGGAAGGCGCCTTTTTGTGTACGCGCGAGGCGATCCCGAAATTTTTAAACCGCGGCGAAGGGAGCATCGTCAATATTTCTTCGCTTTGGGGTGAGACGGGGGCGTCGTGCGAGGCGGCGTATTCGGCGAGCAAGGCGGCGCTGATCGGGTTTACCAAGGCATCGGCAAAAGAGCTTGCGCCGTCGAATATCCGTGTAAATTGTATATCCTGCGGCATAGTGTCGACGCAAATGAACGCCCGTCTTTCGGAGGAGGAGCGTTCCGAATTTTTACGAGGCGTGCCGTTGGGGCGGGAAGCTTTGCCCGAAGAGATCGCCGCGGCAGCGCTGTATTTGGCGCAGAGCCGCTACGTCACGGGGGAAGTACTGCGCGTGAACGGCGGGGCGCTGATGTAAGACAATATTTGTTTGTACGGCTGAAAACGTCCGAAAATGAAAAAAATCGCGATTTTTTTCAAAAAAAGGAAGGGATAAAGGGACTTTGCGGCGAATTTATTAAAAGTAAGCACGAAAAAGCGCGGCGGCGGCGAACGACGGACACGAAAAGGGCGCGAAAAGGGGTTCGCATGGCAGATTATTCTGTAAAAGAACGAAGATACGCGATCGAAGATGCATTTTTGTCCGAATTTGCGTGCCGATCGAAAGATACGAAGGGCAGACAGCGTGCGGAAGAAGAATGCAACATGCGTACGGCATTCCAGCGCGACCGTGACCGTATTATTTACAGCAAAGCATTTTTGCGTCTGAAAAATAAGACACAGGTATTTTTTTCTCCTGAGGGCGATCATTTTCGCACGCGCATGACGCATACGATCGACGTTTCGCAGATCGCGCGTTCGATCGCGCGTTCTCTCGCGCTCAATGAAGATCTTGCGGAAGCGATCGCGCTCGGGCACGACCTCGGGCATACGCCTTTCGGGCATGCGGGCGAGCGCGTGTTGGACAGCCTTTCTCCGGACGGGTTTTCGCACAATGTGCAGTCACTGCGCGTGGTGGACGTGCTTGAAAAGGACGGGCGCGGATTAAATCTTACTTTTGAGGTCCGCGACGGGATCGTCAATCATAAAAAGAGCGGCAATCCTGCCACGTTGGAAGGGAAGGTAGTTTCGCTTGCCGATCGCATCGCGTATGTGAACCACGACATAGAAGACGCCATCCGGGCGGGGCTTTTGAGTGAAAAGGAGCTGCCCGCGCGGGACGTAAAAATTCTGGGGAGGAGTTCGCGCGACCGCATCAACTGCATGATCACATCCATTTATGAGAGCAGTGCAGGGAAAAATCAGGTGACGATGGGGCAGCGGGAAGCAGATGCGCTGGAAGATCTGCGCGCATTTATGTTCAAGAAAGTGTACATAACTCCGCTGTCGATGAAGGAAGAAGAGCGAGCCAAGCGCATGCTTTCGGCGATGTACGATTATTTCCTGAAAAACAAGGACAAGCTTCCCGCGTTTTATTTACAGCTTTCCGAGCTTTATCCGCTCGAGCAGGTCGTGTGCGATTATCTTTCGTCCATGACCGATAAATTTGCGGTCGCGGTATTTGATAATCTGTTTGTGCCGCACAGCTGGGCGCTGACGGAGAAGGATATAGAAGAAATGTAATACGTTTTGCAAAACCGAAAGGGTGCGGACGTATGAGTGATTTTGGAGCAAAACATGGCGAGAGGACTGGATCCGGAATTTTTACAACAATTGAAAAGCAAGATCAATTTGGTGGAACTGGTCGAAAGCTATGTGCCATTGGAGCGCAAGGGAGGAAACTGGTGGGGACGCTGTCCGTTTCATCATGAAAAGACTCCATCCTTTACCGTAAACGACGAAGGGCAGTTTTACCATTGTTTCGGCTGCGGGGTATCGGGAGACGCGATCACTTTTGTGCGCGAGATCGAATCGGTGGATTTCATGGATGCGGTCAAAATATTGGCAGAGCGCGCAAAAATGCCTGTACCCGAGATGAATTTTGACACCGAAAAGACGGCGGAGCTGAAAAAAAAGCGGGACGAAGTTTTAAAGATATTAAAAGCGAGCGCGCGGTTTTACCTGAACAATTTAAATTCAGGCAAGGCGGACGCGCACGTGCAGTACATTCTTGACCGAAAAATTTCATCGTCGATCGTGCGCAAATTCGGGTTGGGTGCATCGCTGGACTTTCGTTCGCTGCCGCAATTTCTTCTCGATGCGGGCTTTTCGCGCGAGAATATTTTGGAAAGCGGCGTGGTGACGGAGTCGGAAAAGAACGGGCGGCTGATCGACGCGCAGGGCGGCAGGCTGATTTTTCCGATCATCAATGCGATCGGTGACGTCATTGCGTTCGGCGGCAGGGTTTTGGAAAAGACAGATTTTGCAAAATACAAGAACACTAAGGAAACGATGGTGTTCAACAAGAGCAAAAATCTTTACAATATCAATCAGGTAAAAAAGCTGAAGCAGGCGGAAGGACTGAAAAGCATCATCGTCGTTGAAGGATATATGGATACGATCTCCTTATTTCAGGCGGGATTTACCAACGTGGTCGCGAGCATGGGTACGGCGCTGACCAAGGACCAGGCGCGGCTTGCCAAGCGATATGCGGACAACGTATTCATCAGTTATGACGGTGATTTTGCGGGGCAAAAAGGTGCCGTCCGCGGTTTGGAAATTTTGCGAGACGAGCAGATCAACGTGCGCGTCGTACCGCTTCCCGAGGGGCTGGATCCCGACGACGTGATCAAACGGCAGGGAAGCGAAGGATATCGGGCATGCCTTGAAGCGGCGATGCCGCTCATTGATTTCAAGCTGGAAACGGTCCGCCGCAAATTCGATCTTTCCAAGACGGAAGAAAAGCGAAATTACATAGCTGAGGCTTTGAAAGTGATCGGCGAGGCGGAAAGCGAGAGTATTAAAGAAGATTTATTAAAGCGGGTGCGGAGCGAAACGGGCATGACGTACGAATCGCTCAAGCGCGACCTCGACAATACGCCTGCGGCGCCGCGGACAAGCGATCAGCCGGAACACGTTTTGCGTGAGGACAATGCGGACGGGCAGGTAAAAGCATGTCGGTTTATCCTTGCATCGGTGTTGTTTGATGCAAAATATGCGAGAAATTTCGATCTTTCGCGTGTCAGATTCGACAATCCCGTACATAATACTATAGCGGAATATATACGGCTACGCAAAAATATGGGGCAACCTGTACGAGCGAGTGCGCTTTTTGAGATTTTTGACGAAAACACGCCCGAGCTTTCCGAGATCCTGGATCTAAGCCTGGGGGAGACGTTGGAAGGGGAGAAGGCGGAAAAATATTTTGAAGGCTGCGTGCGGACGCTGGAACGTGCGCAGGTGGAGAGCGAGATGGCTCGGCTGAGCGCGCTTTGCGACGCGGAAGCCGACCTGAAAAAGAAAAGAGAAATCACGCGGCAGATCTTAGAACTTGCCGTTCGGCTGAAAAATTTTTAACATAAGCGGAGGAACATTCGAGAACACATGAGCGTATCCGAACAGAAACTCAATGAAATTTTAAAACAGATCATCAGTGAATACCGTCAGAAGGGGAGCATTTCCACAAACGTGCTTTGCGATATTCTCGAAAAGATCGACACGAGTCCCGATCAGATCGATTATATTTATAAATCGATCGGGGAAGCGGGCATTCAAATCGTGGACGAAGACGAGCGCGACCGCGAACTGTTCGAGCAGGCGCTGCGCGACATCGGTCTGGACGATCCCGTCAAGATGTATCTGAAAGACATCGGCAGGGTGCCGCTCCTGTCGGTGGATGAAGAGATCGAACTTGCGCGCAAGATGCAAGAAGGCGATGAAGCGGCGAAGAAGCGCTTGTCGGAAGCCAACCTTCGCTTGGTCGTATCGATTGCAAAGCGTTATGTCGGGCGCGGGATGCTGTTCCTTGACCTCATTCAGGAAGGCAATCTCGGCTTGATGAAAGCGGTGGAAAAGTTTGATTATCAGAAGGGCTTTAAATTTTCGACGTATGCGACTTGGTGGATCCGCCAGGCGATCACGCGCGCGATTGCGGACCAGGCGCGAACCATCCGCATTCCGGTGCATATGGTGGAGACGATCAACCGTCTCACGCGCGCGTCGCGCATTTTGTTGCAGCAGCTGGGCAGGGAACCGACGCCTGACGAGATCGCAAAAGAATTGAATATGCCCGTCGAGCGCGTTCGCGAGATCCAGAAAATTGCGCAAGATCCCGTTTCCCTGGAAACTCCGATCGGTGAAGAGGAAGATTCGCACCTGGGCGATTTCATTGAGGACGACCGTGCGACGACGCCGTCCGATTCGGTCGCGTTTACCATGCTCAAAGAACAGCTCCTGGGCGTACTCGATACGCTGACGCCGCGCGAGGAAAAGGTTCTGCGTCTGCGTTACGGAATCGATGACGGAAAGCCGCGCACGCTGGAAGAAGTGGGCAAAGAATTTAACGTCACGCGCGAGCGCATCCGTCAGATCGAGGCGAAAGCACTGCGCAAACTGCGCCATCCTTCGCGGAGCAAAAAGCTCAAAGATTTTCTGGACTGAGCATGAAACTGACAAAGCGTTTGCGCATTTTGTGCGAGCAGTTGCGCCCGTGCAAAAGTTTTGCCGACGTCGGGTGCGACCAC
Organism: uncultured Clostridia bacterium; assembly: GCA_944328495.1. Lineage (GTDB taxonomy): Bacteria > Bacillota > Clostridia > Christensenellales > Borkfalkiaceae > Borkfalkia. The sequence goes on along the minus strand of CALVHR010000025.1, from coordinate 16,963 downwards.
GGGTACTGCACGCAGTACATGTTGGAACGCGGTCTCTGCTGTAAGGCAGTGATTTCGGACATCAGCGAAAAAAGCCTGCATAAAGCGGAGATTCTTCTCGCGCCTTACATAGAAGCGGGAAAAGTGGCAAGCGTATGCTGCGCGGGCCTTCAAAAGATCCCGAAGGATACCGAAGAGGTGCTCATAGCGGGAATGGGCGGCGAAGAGATCCTTGCCATTTTGCGCGAAGGTTTTCTGCCCGAAAAACTTCTTTTGCAACCCATGCAGAACGCACCGAAAGTGCGCGCGTACCTTCTGGAAAACGGGTATGCCATCCTGCGCGATTTTACTTTTTCGGACGGGAAATATTACGATGTTATGTACGCCGAACAGGGCGGCACGGTACGAAAATACGACGAGCGTTGTTTGGATTTCGGGTACGATAACTTGCATTCGCCTTCGGCGGACTTTATAAAAAAAGTAGAAGAAGATATTGTAAAATTCCGTGCGCGCATAGACCGCGCGCAAAAGTCGGTGCCCGCTTTGGAAGAGCGGCTCCGCGTGCTTACGGAGATATTTCATGAAGCTGAAAGAAATTTACGATAAGATCGATGCGCTGTATCCGAAAAAGGTCAGCGACGATTATATTGCGGCGTTCGGAGGGCATGACAACAGCGGCATTCTGATCGATGCGGGCAAGGACATTACGGGTGCGGTATTTTCGCTGGATCTTTCGCAGGGAGCGATCGATGCGGCAATCAAAGCGGGTGCGAATCTGATCGTCACCCATCATCCCGCGATCTTTTTCCCGATTGCGAACCTGCGGGCGGACGACGCGCTCGGGGCGCGGCTTCTGCGAGCGATCGAGGCAGGGATCGGCGTCGTTTCCATGCATTTGAATTTGGACTGTGCGGCGGGCGGCATTGACGAAAGTTTGGCGGAAGCGGTCGGCGCACAGGGTGAAATACACGTATGCGAGCGCTTTGAAAGCGGCGGATACGGCAGGATCTATACCATAAAAAAACAGACATTTTCGCAGTTTGCGGCATCCCTTTTGCAGGCATTGAATACGCATCGCGCCTTTTTGTACGGTGCGGAAGCGGAAGAGATCGGCAAAGCCGCATCTTTTTGCGGTGCGGGTGTGGATGCGGGAGCGATCGCGGCGGCAAAGCGTTGCGGCGCGAATGCGATCGTGTCGGCGGATATAAAGCATAATTTTATTTGCGACGCGTTGGAATCGGGACTGAAAGTAGTTCAGCTTACCCATTACGCGAGTGAGAATTACGGATTCAAGAAAATATATCAGCATCTCAAAGATGTGCTGGGCGTGCCTTGTGCGTATCATGAGGACAAATGCATGCTTTGAGAGGGGAGGTAATCGAAATGATAGAGGAATTGTTGCAATATCAGGAAGCGGATGGGAAAATGCGCGCGATCGAGCTTGAGATCGCAGGGACGGAAGAGCGCAAGAAGTATATGACGGCGCGCAAGTTTATGGAAAAGGCGCCCGAGAAGCTGGATTCTCTGGAAGCGAAAGCGCTGGAACTGAAGCATCTTTTTGAACAACTGGAAAAGAAACATGCCGAGATCGCCGATACTTTGCGCGATTATGAGAATCTGGACGAAATGGTCGGGGATGCAGGCGGGGAAATTTCATTTTATAAAAAGAGCGCAACGCAGATCGCAGACAGTCTTCGCGCATTGAAGGCGGAGATCGGCAAACTCACTTCGCAGATCGAAGCGGCATCGGCGGAATACCAGGCCGCAAAAACGCAGACGATCGCGATGCAGAAACAGTATAAAGAATATAAGGAAAAATACGCAAAGGTCAAAGAGGCAAAAGCTCCGCAAATAGCCGAAGTTGAAAAGGAGCTGGCGGCGATCGCAAAGAAAATCCCGGCGCAGACGCTGGAAAAATACAAAGCAAAGCGCAAGGAAAAACTCTATCCCGTCGTGTGCGAGGTTACCGGCAACCGATGCCCGCAATGCGGTATGGAACTTTCCATTGCAGAACTTTCCAAACTTTCGGACGGCACGTTTATTGAGTGCGACAGTTGCCGCCGAATCCTTTTTAAGAAGAAATAAAACGCAAAATCATGCAAAAGAAAAACGGCGGCATATGGCCGCCGTTTTTCTTTGCGCTTTTTATTGTATAATGCTGCTTTGTCTGACTTATATTTTGCAAGCGCCAAAATCGGGAGTTTTTTTGTGCTTACGCGCGATTTTGTTGACAAAAAGAAAACCATGGAATATAATATAGTTGCATACGCAACGATTGCGTATGCAACGATTGAAATATGCAGAAAACGAAATAAGGGCAAAGGAGAGGAAAAAGATGCAAGCTTTTATGAGATTTCTGGGAGAAACATGGAGGTGTGCGTGTCTGTATAGGGCTGAAAAGCTGGAAAAACTGGGGGTAAGCGGGTATCAGGATTCATATATTGTAGAGATCTGCAGAAACCCGGGGATTGCGCAAGAGCAATTGGCGGGCCTCATTTATGTGCATAAAAGCAATGTGGCGCGCCAGCTTGCGTCTTTGGAAGAAAAAGGGTTTATCACGCGCGCGGCGGATGCGCAGGATAAGCGGAATTTATTGGTATATCCGACGGAAAAGGCGTTTGAAGTGCTTCCGCAGATCAAAAAAGTGCATAGGGAGTGGAACGAGCGCGTTTTGGAAGGGATGAGTGAAGAAGAGCGCGACGAGGTAGCCTCGATTGCGAAATTGCTGGCGGAAAATGCAAAGCGTGTTTTGGAAGAGCAGACGAAGGAGAACAGAAATTGAAGACGCTGTTTCGGTATCTTGCGGCATATAAAAAGCGTATATCTCTGGGGCTTTCGATCAAGAGTCTCGGAACGATCGCGGAGCTTGTTTTGCCTTTGATCATGGCGCATATGATCGACGTCGTGACGCCGACCGAAAATATACTGGCGCTTTCGCTGTGGGGAGTCGGGATGCTGGCATGTGCGGTGATCGCATGGGGCGGAAACGTGATCGCGAACCGCATGGCATCTCGCGTTGCGCGCGATACGACGCAGCGGCTGCGTGACGATTTGTTCAAAAAGACGCTCTATCTTTCGGCGCGCCAAATCGATGGAGTGACTCTTCCGTCTTTGGTTTCGCGACTTTCTTCGGACACGTACAACGTGCACAACACGATCGGAATGATGCAGAGACTGGGGATTCGGGCGCCCATCCTATTGATCGGCGGTGTCGCGTTGACGTTTACGATCGATGCGGTGCTTGCGCTTGTATTGCTGGTAACCGTACCGGTGCTTACGCTGATCGTTATTTTTGTATCGTCCAAGGGCGTGGGACTGTATACGCGCTTGCAACGTTCGGTGGACGGAATGGTGCGCAAGGTTCGCGACGATTATACGGGAATTCGCGTAATTAAAGCGCTTTCCAAGACGGAGTACGAAAGCGAATCGTTTCGTTCGATCAACAATACCGTCTCGGGAAATGAAACAAAAGCGGGAGTGACGATGGGGGTGACAAACCCGCTCATGAATGCAGTTCTGAACTTGGGAATGGCGGCAGTAATTTTTGTCGGAGCATACCGCGTTGCGGCAGGGCGAGTAATGGTGGGTGAAATTATAGCATTCACGTCTTTTTTCACGATAATTTTGAACGCAGTGATTTCGGTGAGCAGGATTTTTGTGAATATGACAAAAGGCGCGGCATCGGCAAAACGTATCGGAGCCATTTTAGATATGCCGGCAGATCTTTTGCCCGTTCCGACCGAGGATGAGAAGGGCGGGGCGTATATCCGATTTGAAAATGTGAGTTTTTCGTATGAAGGTGCGCCGGCTTTACAAAATGTTGATTTTTCGCTGAAACGCGGGCAATCGCTGGGCATACTCGGGGCAACGGGCAGCGGCAAGAGCACGCTGATCTCGCTTTTGATGCGCTTTTACGATGTAGACAGCGGCAGGATTTTGATTGACGGAAAGGATGTGCGCTCATACGACGATGCAGAGCTGCGCGAAAAGTTTGGGGTTGTGTTTCAGAATGATTTTCTGATGGCGGCGAGTGTTCGCGAAAACATCGATTTTGAACGAGGGTTGTCCGATGCGGCCATCGAGCGGGCGGCGGAATATGCAAAAGCGGACGCGTTTATTGAAGAACACGGCGGATATGAAAGTCTTTTGACGGCGCGCGGGGCAAATTTCAGCGGCGGACAGAAACAGCGGCTTTTGATCGCGCGGGCATTGGCGGCATCGCCCGAAATACTTGTTTTGGATGATTCGTCGAGTGCGCTCGATTATCGCACGGATGCGTCGCTTCGCAAAGCGCTTGTTGAAAATCTTGCGGATACGACGGTGATCATGATTGCACAGCGCATCAGTTCGGTGCGTTTTGCCGACAAGATTCTTGTTCTGGACGGCGGCAGGGTCGCGGGATTGGGGTCGGATGAAGAATTGATGCAAAGTTGTGCTCTGTACCGTGCGATCTATGCATCCCAGCACGAAGATGCCGTAGCAGAAAGGGGAGGTGACGCGTATGCCGAATAATGCAGGAGCGGCGCCTCACGTAAAAATGGGGAAAAAGGCAGTCATTGCGCGGCTTGCGAAGTATTTTTTGCGGTATAAATTCAGTGTTCTGCTTGCATTTATATTGATGGTCGGAAGCAATTTATTTGCTCTGCTCGGCCCTTGGCTTTCGGGGGAAGCGATCGATGCGATCGATCTGAAAACGGGTGTGGATTTTCAGACAGTGGGCAGATTATGTTTCTGGATGGCTGTTTTTTACGTCGCGTCTTCGGCGTTTTCGTATATTCTTTCCGTGCTGATGATCCGTTTGAGCCAAAAGATCGTGCGGAGCATGCGACAGGATGTCTTTGATAAAATTTTATCGCTGCCCGTAGGGGAGCTGGACCGCGTGCAGGCGGGCGATCTGATCAACCGCATTTCCTATGATATCGATACGGTCAATGCATCCCTTTCCAACGACATATTGCAGGCGGCGACCGGCGTCATCACGGTGATCGGGGCATTGATCGGGATGTTGCTCGCATCACCTGCTCTTCTCGGTGTGTTTGTGATCACGATCCCGTTTTCGGTGGCGATCACGATTACGCGCAGTCGTTCCGTCCGTCCGCTGTTCCGTAAACGCTCGGCAAAACTCGCCCGGCTCAACGGCTTTTCGGAAGAAATGCTTTCGGGGATAAAAACCATAAAAGCTTACGGGAAAGAGCAAGAGATTTTGGAAAAATTCAAGGAGCGGAACAAAGATTCGGTAGACGCATATTACGAGGCAGATTATTACGCAAGTCTTGTGGGGCCGTCCGTCAATTTCGTGAACAATCTGGGCACGGTGCTCATTAGTACGGCAGGATCGTTTTTCTATTTGTTCGGGATGATCACCATCGGCGATATTTCTTCCTTTTTATTGTACGCGCGCAAATTTTCGGGACCGATCAACGAATTTGCAAACATTATGGGCGAGATCCAGTCCGCGCTCGCGGCGGCGGAGCGGGTTTTCCGCTTGTACGATCAGCCCTCGGAGAGCGCCGATGCGCCGAATGCCGAAAAACTCAGCGAAGTGCGCGGTGAATTGTGCTTTCAGGACGTTGAATTCGGTTACGATGTCGGGGAAACGATCATACACAGGCTGTCGTTTTCGGCAAATCCGGGCCAGACGGTCGCGATCGTGGGCCCTACGGGAGCTGGAAAGACGACGCTTGTCAACCTGATGATGCGTTTCTACGATCCGCAGGGCGGTGCGATTTTATTGGACGGAAAGGATATTCGCAACTATACGCGCAGCAGTCTGCGTGCGGCATTTACGATGGTCTTGCAGGATACTTGGCTGTTTGAAGGTACGATTTACGAGAATATCGCCTACGGAAGACAGGGTGCGGCGCGGGAGGAAGTGGAACGTGCGGCGCGGGAAGCGCATGCCGCTGAATTTATTGAAAAACTTCCCGAGAAATACGACACGATGCTCACAGACGGCGGGGTCAATCTTTCCAAAGGGCAAAAACAGCTGATCACGATCGCGCGTGCAATGTTTTCTCCTGCGAAATTGCTGATTTTGGATGAAGCGACCAGCAACGTGGATACGCGGACGGAGATCAGTATCCGCGATGCGATGGCGCGGCTGATGCAGGGGAAGACTTGTTTTGTAATCGCGCACAGGCTTACGACGATACGGAATGCGGACCTTATATTTGTTGTTTCGGACGGAAATATAGTGGAGCGCGGAAAACATGACGAGCTTTTGCGACGGGGCGGCTTCTATGCGTCCATGTACGGCGCGCAATTTGAATGACAAAAATAAACTTGAAGCGAACATAATACGCGAAAAGGCGGCGCTGCAATCAGCGCCGCCTTTTCGCATAAATTTATAATAATACATTTTTTGTGTATAGCTATTAATAATAACTATAAACAGGCTTAACTATCGGAAAAAGCAAAGCCGCACTGCGTTGGAACGCAGTGCGCTTTTTGCATTGCAATTATTTGCTTTCGACGTAAGCTTTGACGGACTTTACGATAAAGAGCTGTTCCGCTTTGGAGAGCTTACTGAAATCCACATAAAAATTTTGCAAGGTTTTATTATCGGTATAGACGTAATTGTTTTCGCTGTCCGATTTTCCGAGCAGGTAGTCTGTGGAAGTGTTGAACAGGTTGGAAATTTCGATGATCTGTTCAAAAGTAGGGCGCGAGCGGCCGATTTCCCAGCTGCTGATGGTGGATTGTTTCACGCCGAGTTTCTGGGCAAGTTCGCATTGCGTCGTGTCGTTTTCTTTTCTGAGTGTTTTCAAAATCTTTGCAAACATAACTGTATCGACTCCGATGTATAGATTTTAAAATGCAAACGGCATTTTAATGCATCGGCAGATTATAAGATGGTTTGAACGTTGCGCAAGGCTTTGAGCACAAATCGCATCGTTCTGATCAATACTCCGTCATGTCCCAAATTTTTTGCGTTTCCGCAATCTCTCAATTCTTTGTTTTGTATATAATAGCACTTACAGGATAATTTTGTCAAGCAAAAGCGGGTTAAAACAGAAAAAATTGCAAAAATAAACAAAAAATGAAAAAAGTAAAAATTTTAAGTGTGTAAAATGCGCAAATTACATTTTTTGTGTTAAATTTGAATGTTTTGAAAAAAGCGCATTCCGAATCTTGCTAAATTTTTTCAAATGTTATATAATAATATGGAAAAAGAATTTGAGCGAGGTATAAGCGATGAAAAAACCTTATGCGATCATTATTATGGACGGATATGGGATCAATCCCGACAAGAAAGGGAACGCGATCGAGCTGGAAGGCAGTCCGAACGTAAAGAGGTATGAAGCGGAATATCCTTCGTCGCAGCTTGGCGCGTCGGGTATGAGCGTAGGGCTTCCGAACGGGCAGATGGGCAACTCTGAAGTCGGGCATCTGAACATGGGAGCGGGGCGCATTGTTTATCAGGAGCTGACCAAGATCACGAAAGAGATCGAAGACGGCGAATTTTTCAAAAACGAAGCGCTTCTTTGGGCGATGAACGGTGCGAAGTCGGCAGGTAAAAAGCTGCATATATGGGGGCTTTTGTCAGACGGCGGCGTACACAGTCACAACACGCATCTGTATGCGCTTTTGAAAATGTGCAAAGAGCAGGGTTTGGACAATGCATACGTGCATTGTTTTATGGACGGGCGAGACGTTTCACCGACATCGGGAGCAGGATTTGTGCGCGCGTTGCAGAAAGAGATGGACGAACTTGGATTCGGCACGGTCGCATCGGTATGCGGCAGGTATTACGCAATGGACCGTGACAACCGTTGGGAGCGCGTATCCAAGGCGTATGAGATGCTCACGCTGGGCAACGGTGTGCAGGCGGAAGACGCGGCAGAAGCGATCGAGGAATCGTACAAAAAGGACGTGACGGATGAATTTATATTGCCGACGAACGTAGTAAAAGGCGGCAAGCCGGTGGCTTTGGTGGAGAAAGGGGACAGTGTGATCTTCTTTAATTTCCGTCCCGATCGTGCCCGTGAGATCACGCGTGCGTTTACGGAACCGGATTTTTCGGGCTTTGAGCGCAAAACGGGATATCTTGCGCCGAATTATGTATGCTTCACGCAGTACGATGCGACTTTTACGCACGTACAGGTGGCATTCAAGCCGCAGAGTTTGAAGAACACGCTGGGCGAGTATCTTGCGTTGCTGGGCAAAAAGCAGCTGCGCATTGCGGAAACGGAGAAATATGCCCACGTGACCTTTTTCTTTAACGGCGGCGTAGAAGCGCCCAACAAAAACGAAGTGCGCGTGCTGGTGCCTTCTCCGAAGGTAGCTACCTATGATTTAAAACCTGAGATGAGCGCGTATGAGGTCACGGACAAGGTGATCGAGCAGCTTTCGACGGGGGAATACGACGTAATGATCTTAAACTTTGCGAACTGCGACATGGTCGGGCATACGGGCGTTTTGGAAGCGGCGGAAAAGGCAGTCGCAACGGTGGACGAATGTGTGGACCGCGTTCTGAAAAAGATTTTGGAAATGGGCGGCGGCGCGCTTCTGACGGCAGATCACGGCAATGCGGATAAGATGATAGCCGAAGACGGTTCGCCTTTTACGGCGCATACGACCAATCCCGTACCCGTTGTGCTCGTGTGTGACGCGCTGAAAAATGTAAAGCTTCGCAAAGGCGGGGTGCTTGCGGATCTTGCCCCCACTCTGTTGGATATGATGGGGCTTCCGGTGCCTGCCGAGATGACGGGAAAGAGCCTCATCGAACACTGACGGTATTTTCAAAAAAATCTGAAAAAACCGATCAAAAACGGTTGAAAAAACTTTTCTTGTGTGGTATACTGATTCAAGTACTGGACTAAAACAGAAAAAATTTGCAGGGAGTGTTTCAAATGCCCGACATGATGTCTATAATCAATGCAATGCTGGCTCCTCTTCCGAGCCAAGCAGTATATAATGTTTACAGGATCGTCTGTCTTGTATTGTTGCTCGTCATGATGGTGTGCGCGATCATAGCGATCATCATTGTGCTGTTCCAGCCGGGCAACTCCACAGGCATTGATGCTTTGGGCGGTTCGAGCGAGACTTTCTTCGGGAAAAACAAAGGAAGGTCGATGGAAAGCAAGATGAAGAAATGGACTGTCATTTCTTTGATCGTGCTTGCGGTGCTCGCGATCGTATTCTTCATTCTGCAGCTGAACGGCGTGTGGGGCATCGGTGCATAAACGCAAAGCAAACGGATGGGCGGTTATTCCTGAAAAGGATAGCCGCTTTTTTTTATAGATTTTCAGGTGTTGGCAAAAATGCTTGCAGGCAAATGCGGATGTCGGAGAAAGAAAATGATAGCATCGCAAAATATTCTTAAAAAATTTCATACGGGCGAGCTGGAATATAAGAAACAAAGTGACGTCTGCCGTCTTTTGGGTATTTCGTCGCGTGCGGAGCGCGATGAGATCGGGCGCATATTGAAGACGTTGGAGGAAGAAGGCGAGCTTGTGCGTGACGAGCGGGGCAGGTATGTGACGCCGCAAAGGCTCGGGCTCGTTTTGTGCACGTTGCAGGGCAACGAGCGCGGTTTTGCGTTTGGCTTGCGCGAGGACGGAGACGATCTGTTTTTCCCGCCGCGCGCGCTGCACGGGGCTTTGCACGGCGATACGGTCTATGCCCGCATCGTCGGCGGCGAACATGGCGATGAAGGCGCTGTGTATTCCATCGTAAAGCGCGGTATGCCGCGGCTGACGGGGGTATATTACCGAGACAGAAAGGGCGGATATGTCGAGGCAGACGAGCGTCGTTTTTGCGAGCCTGTACACATAATCGGCGGAACGGTGCGCGCATTTCCGGGCGAAAAGGTCGTCGTACGCATTGTTTCTTATCCGGACGGACGCGCGCCGGAGGGGCAGATCGAAGAGGTGCTCGGCAAGTGCGGCGATCTTAAAACGGAAGAAGAGGCCATCATCCGCACGCAAAACCTTAGCGAAGAATTCCCGAAAAAAGTCCTTGCGGAAGCGGCGCGCGCGGCGGAAGAAGAAGTTTCTTCGGACGGGAGAAGGGATTTTCGCGGCGACCTTGTGATCACCATCGACGGGGAAGACTCCCGCGATTTTGACGATGCGGTGAGCGTGGAAAAAGAAGGAGACGGCTATCGGCTCTCTGTGCACATTGCGGACGTATCGCATTATGTAAAGCGCGGAGGCGCTTTGGACAGGGAAGCGTATTCCCGCGGAACGAGCGTATATTTTCCCGATCGTGTGCTGCCGATGCTTCCCGAAAGTTTGTCCAACGGTGCGTGTTCGCTCAATGAGGGCGAGGATCGCTATACGCTGTCGTGTATCATGCACGTGGACGGACGCGGCAGCGTGACCGATTCGCAAATCGCGGAAGGAGTGATCCGTTCGAGCAATCGAATGACATACACGCAGGTATCGGCGATCTTGGACGGGGACGAAACGGTTCGTGCGAAATATCCGCACTTGCTTTTAATGTGCGAGGATATGCGCGCGCTTGCGCGCATTCTCATGAAAAAACGGCAGGCGCGCGGCAGTGTCGAACTGGATGTGCGCGAAGCAAAAATCACTTATAATGACGGCGCGATCGAAGTTTGCGAATATCAGCGTACGATGGCGCACCATATCATAGAGGAATTCATGATCCTTGCAAATGAAACGGTCGCGGAATTTATCGCGGCATACGAACTGCCCTTTGTCTACCGCGTGCATGAAAAGCCGAGCGAGGAAAAAGCGGAAGGATTCAAAAAGTACTTGCAGGAGCTGGGAATCCGTGCGAAATTTCATCCGGAAAACGTTCGCCCGGGTGAATACGGCAAGATATTGGAGGGGCTGGAAGGGAGCGAGTTGCACCGAGTTGTCAATCGTGTGATGCTGCGCTCGATGTCGAAAGCGCGTTACAGTGCGGAAAACTGCGGGCATTTCGGACTTGCTTCGCGCTGTTATTGCCATTTCACGTCGCCGATACGCCGCTATCCCGATCTTGTGGTGCACCGCATCGTTAAACTTGCGATCGCGGGACAGGCCGGGGAAGCGGAGCGTTTTTCCTCGTTTGTGCAGGAGGCGTCGCAGAGGTGTTCGGCGAGCGAACGCCGTGCGGATGAAGCGGAGCGCGCCGTCGACGAGTTGTATAAAGTCTGGTATATGCGTTTGCATTTGGGCGAGGAATACGACGGCATAGTGTCGGGGGTTACGGCGTTCGGGGTGTTTGCGGAACTTTCCAATACCGTGGAAGGACTGATCCGAATCGAAAATTTGCCGCGCGACGATTATGTGTTTGTGGAAGAAAGATATCTGCTCAAAGGCAGCCGACACTCTTATAAGATCGGCGACAAAATACGAATCAAAGTTGCCGCGTGCGATATCGGCACGCGCAAATGCGAATTTTTGCCCGCGGATATATGATTTTTCTGTTCAAAGGGCAGAATTTGTGGTATAATAATTATGCGTGCAGCGCAGGAGACAGTATGAAGATCGAACTGACGGAATGGCGGCCCTCTTTTGCGGAGGCGCTGGCAAAGAGCGCGAATGATGAGCGGATTGCGCTTTTTTTGCGCGATTGTTTTCCGAATCCGTATTATTTGAGCGACGCAAGGCAATTTATAAATTTTGCGCGGTCGGAATGCGAGAAAGGCGACTATTATCGTGCCATCGTAGTGCAAGGGCAGCCGGCGGGTAGTATTTCCGCCGTTTGCGGCAGGGATGTTTTTCGGCGCAGTGCCGAGCTCGGATATTGGCTTGCACCTCAATATTGGAACTGCGGCATTATGACGGAAGCTGTACGCATTGCCTGTGAGCAAGTATTCGGTACGGATATAATCCGTATTTTTGCGGAACCTTTTTCGGATAATATCGCATCCTGTCGAGTATTGGAAAAGAACGGCTTTGTGCGGGAAGGGGTTTTGCGGAAGAGCGTTTTTAAAAACGGTGCATTTCATGACAGCTCGATATATGCACGGATCAGATTGGACGGGTAATTCGTTATGAAAATCGTTGCGGTAAACAAGTCTGCTTCATTTGAATATTTTATCGAAGAAAAGTTTGAAGCGGGCATCGTTTTGGAGGGGAGCGAAGTAAAATCCATCCGGAAAAACAACTGCAATTTAAACGACAGTTTCTGCTTTGTGCGCAGCGGCGAAATATTGCTGAAAAATATGCACATTGCTGTTTACGATAAGAGCGGCGCTTTCAATACGCGGGATTCGCGGCGTGACCGTAAACTTTTGCTGCACAAATCGGAAATTGCGAAGATCGCGGGCAAGGTCAACGAAAAGGGTTACACGCTCGTACCGTTGAAGATTTATTTTGAGGGCTCGCTTGTGAAAGCGGAGATCGCACTATGCCGCGGCAAACATACCTACGATAAAAAGCAGGCGCTCAAAGAAAAGGATCTGAAACGCGAAGCGGACCGCAGGATCCGCGAAGCGTTCTGAGACGCGAAAGTTTTTCGCTGAAAAAATAAAAATTTTTAACAGGAGTTAATAACATGAGTTATAAAAAGGACACAATTTGCGTACAGGGCGGATATCGTCCGAAATCGGGAGAATCGCGCATTCCGCCCATTTCGCAGAGCACGACGTATTTTTACGACAGCACACAGGGAATGGCGGATCTGTTCGATCTGAAAGCAGACGGATATTTCTATTCGAGGCTTGCAAATCCGACGGTCGCGGCGTTTGAAGGCAAAGTCACCGAGCTGGAAGGCGGGGTGGCCGGCATCGGATGTTCGTCGGGGATGTCCGCGACGACGCTTGCGGCGTTCACGGTCTGCGGCGCGGGGGATAACATCGTATCCTCGTCGGCGATTTACGGCGGAACGTTCAATCTGTTTGCGGTGACGCTTCCGAAATTGGGCATCGAAACTCGTTTTTTTGATCCCGATGCTCCTGCGGAAGAGATCGAAAAGCTGATCGACGACAATACAAAGATGATTTTTACGGAAACGGTCGCCAATCCTTCCATCAAGATCTTGGACTTTGAGAAGATCGCGGCAATCGCGAAAAAATATGAGGTTTTGTTTGCGGTGGACAATACGCTTGCAACGCCTGTACTTTGCTCGCCTTTCCGTTGGGGCGCAAACCTGATCATTCATTCGACGACAAAATATCTGGACGGGCATGCGGCGGCGCTGGGCGGCATGATCGTGGACGGAGGCAATTTCAATTTCAAAGGGAATAAGCGTTACGCTTCTTTCAATGTGCCCGATGAGAGCTATCACGGACTTGTGTACGCCGATCTTCCGACGGCGCAGTTCGCCACGAAATGCCGCGCGCAGATGATGCGCGATATCGGTGCGATGATGAGCCCGCAGAACGCTTTTTTGAGCTGGCTGGGTTGTGATACGCTCGCTCTTCGCATGGAAAGACATTCATCCAATGCGAAGAAGGTTGCGGCATATCTTTCCAAACATCCGAAAATCGATTGGGTATGGCACGCCTCTTTGCCCGACAATAAATATCATAAACTTGCCGAAAAGTATCTGCCGAACGGTCAGGGCGGCATGCTCAGTTTCGGCATCAAAGGGGATGTAAAGCAGGCGGCAAAATTCATGGAAGCGCTTCGTCTGGTCACGCAGGAAACGCACGTCGCGGACGTGCGCAGCTGCGTACTGCACCCCGCATCCACGACGCACCGTCAGCTCACGAAAGAGGAGCTCGAACAAGCGGGTGTGCCCGAGAATCTCGTGCGTTTGTCGGTGGGGATCGAAAACCCCGAGGACATTATCGCCGATCTGGAACAGGCGCTCGCAAAAATTTAAAGAAAAAGCGGCGGCGGGGCGCCGCAGACGCTCCGCCGCATGATAATTTACAAAAGGAGAGAGAGAAATGCCGATCGTAATTCCCAAAGACATACCCGCGTATGCTGCATTGCATCAGGAAAATATCTTCGTTATGAGTGACGAGCGCGCCTTCACGCAGGATATTCGTCCGCTCGAAATTGCCATATTGAATCTGATGCCTACGAAGGAAGAAACGGAAACGCAGTTTATGCGCCTTCTCTCCAATTCGCCTCTGCAAGTAAACGTGACGCTGATCTATACAGAGTCATATAAAAGTAAAAACACGGCGGCGGCACATTTGGAAAAATTCTACAAGCGGTTTGAAGATATCAAAGATAAGCATTTTGACGGTATGATCATTACGGGTGCGCCCGTAGAAACGATGCCGTTCGAAGAGGTCGCGTATTGGGACGAGCTGAAAAAGATCTTTGATTTCGCGGATAAAAATGTGACAAGTACGATCTATATTTGCTGGGGCGCGCAGGCGGCGCTGTATTATCATTACGGGATACAGAAATATCTTTTGCCGCAAAAGCTGTTCGGAATTTTTCCGCACAGAAAAATTCTGGATCAGCACGATCCGCTTCTGAAAGGGATCGACGACGTGTTCTATATACCGCATTCCCGTCATACAACTGTGCGTTTGGAAGACGTCCGCAAAGTGAAGGATCTTATTGTGTTGAGTGAGTCCGAATATACGGGGCTTTCGATCGCCAAAAGCAGGGATAACAAAAAGATTTTCTTGACCGGGCACATGGAGTATGACCGCTTCACGCTGAAAAAAGAATATGACCGCGATATTTCGCGCGGACTTCCCATTCATCCGCCGTTTAATTATTTTACGGACGAAACGTGTACGGAAGTGCGTGTTACTTGGACAAGTGCGGCAAATCTGTTCTATACGAACTGGCTGAACTATTATGTCTATCAGGTAACGCCGTTTCAGTTTTGAGGCATGAAAGGGGAAAGAATGAGTGACAGAAGGTTTTGTCAAATTGTTTTTTGGCTGAAACTTTGTTCGGCAATTTTGCTTTTTATTGCGGCAGTCTGGCTTTGCATTTATGCGTCGGTCTATTTACCGCAAAAGATCGGAACCCGGGCGAGCGGTGCGGGTGCAATTTTTGCGATATTCGGCGCCGGGGTTGCGGTCGCGGTCGTCATTGCCCTGACGCTTTTGATTTCGGCAGGCGTGATTATTTTATTGGTCTGTGCAGTGATTTTTATTGCAAAGGAGCGCAGCCATTCTCCCTTTAACGAGGGAAGTAATAATCATCCGAAACGGTATTTAGGGTTTCGTATTGCGGCAGATATTGTTTTGTCACTTTCATCGGTGATTGTATTGTTTTTTTCGATCTCGTTTGGGGTGGGGGCGCTGATATCCTCGCTTTTTGCAGCTTTCAGCATAGTGCTGGTTGTTGTTGCGGAGATAATGCAAGGAATGAATTTATGTCGATTAAAAAATACGGATAAAGACGAATAGATGGGTGTCAGTTGCAATTTTTAAGAAAAAGTAGTATAATATAATCGTAAGAATTTGCGCGCAAAGCGCAAAAAATGGGGTAGCACCGGTTTCGATTGCGGGTGCGCGGAAAGGTAAGCACGTCGAGGAACGAGTGGCCTCGTAAAAACATTCGGCCTAAATTTAAATGCAGACAATGCAAATTACAATGCGAACGCTCAGTTCGCATATGCTGCTTAATTAAATAAGCGCTCGTCCGCGCCTTAATCCTGCCGTAAGGCAGCGGGCGTCATTTCAGGCAGGGGACGGCCGTTCCGATGTGAAGTCGGCGGGGCGGCGGCATTTTGATTTCTGCGAATAGCTTACTTCGGTCGCAAAGCGGGTTATTTTAAGTCAAATGCGGCATAAACGTGTAGAAAGCCTTTCGGCAATCTCGTAAGACGCGAGTTCAACTCTCGCCTACTCCACCAGTGAAAACCTAAAACGAGCCACTTTAAGTGCAAGTCGTTTTAGGTTTTTTCTTTTTACCGTTGTGTTTTGAATCGTAATTTTGAGCCTTCTTGTTTATTCGTTTATTCAAACACCCGCCACAGTGCCATTTGAATTATGAATTCTTGAAAAAACAAGTTGTTTTTGCTATAATTTATTTGCTTCAATATGGCGATAAACAGTAATTTAACGGAGTTATAATGCAACCAAAAAATCTTTTAACCGCAAAAAATCGAAACGAATTGCGCGTTTGGCTTGCCAAAAATTATGATAAAGAAAGCGAATGTTGGGTAATTGTAAAGCGCGGCAGACCGCAAAACGACAATACGTTTTGGTATATAGACGCTGTTGAAGAAGCAATGTGTTTTGGTTGGATAGACAGCACTACCAAAACGCTTGAAAACGGAATTACCGCACAAAAATTAGTACCACGAAAGAAAAAAAGTTTGTGGTCGGAACTCAATAAAGAGCGTTGCAGACGACTTGAAAAATTAGGATTAATGACGGAAGCAGGACGCGCCGTTCTGCCTGATATGTCTGCAAATGGTTTTGTAATAGATAACGGAATACTAACGGCGTTGAAGGCAGATAAAACAGTATGGCAAAACTTTAATAATTTTCCGCCATTGTATCAGCGGGTACGCATAGACACAATTCAAATAAAGAAAAAACAACCCGATTTATATAATAGCAGATTGCAAAAATTTATAGAGAATACAAAGAAGAATATTATGTACGGCGAATGGAACGATAACGGACGATTGTTAAATTATTGATAAATTACAATTCGTCGGGCGTTTTCATTATTCGTTTTACGTTGCTACTTCCCCACCATCAATTCGCGACAAAAAAGATGTCGCCCCAAAAAACCTCGGTTTTACCGGGGTTTTTGACTATTTTACGGCAAAAAGTAGCACTTTTTTGAGGGTGAGTTTTTTGTCAAACAAAGTGCAAAATCGTAGATGCTTTTTACAAAATTACCGTGTTAGGCGAGATTTGAACTCGCGGCACTATAAAAATTATACTGAAAACGAAAAAAGTTATGAGAAATAAGCCATACTGAAATGAAGTGAACCCCAAAGTTTAGACAAAATTTAATTAAATTACGTGTGAATGAGTTCGGTACTGTACCGGGCTCATTCCTTTTAGTTTGAGAGAGATTCTCTCATTGTTCCAATAGTCAATATATTCCCTCAGGCGGTGGACGAATTCGTCCACCGTTTCAAACTTTTCTCCGTAATACATCTCAACTTTCAGTCGCCTGAAAAAGTTTTCCATTGCCCCGTTGTC
>CALVHR010000024.1 GCA_944328495.1 uncultured Clostridia bacterium | reverse complement strand
AATGAGCCCGGTTGGATACCGAACTCATTCCAAAACAATCTAATTCTTTTTTGTCCAAACTTTGGGGTTCACTTCAACAAACGCGGCGCGTTTTTTAAAAAAAAACGCGCCGCGTTTTACTATACAAAATATAAAAATTATGCTATACTGAAACTACAAAAGAAGGGGAGTATTTTGTTTATGATTAAGAAGAAGGGCTCGATCGTACGTTTAGACACCGAGAACACCACGCTTGTTATGAAAGCGGACACCGCGGAATATCTTTATTATGGACGCAGACTTGGTTCAGTGGCCGATTTCGGCATTTTTGAAGGCAATCCGCCGCGGAACATGCTGTCATTTCCGCATCGGCCGGATTATACGGAACCGAATTTGATTCTTTGCAATGCGGACGGCGGGGCGACGTATGAATTTACTTTTTCCCGCGCGCGTATTTTCGCGGAAAAGCCTGAACTTTCCGAGCTTCCTTCTTCATACGGTGAGAGCAAGACGGTTGAGTTTAAGTATGTAGATCTTCCTACGAAAGTAAGCCTGTATCTGTACTATACGGTATTTGAAGATTGCGATGTGATCGCAGTATCCGCGCGGCTTGTGAACGGCTCGAAAAAGGAGATACGAGTTCGGAGGCTGATGAGTCTTCAACTGGATCTGCCCGGAATCGAATACGATATCGTTACGTTTGAGGGGGCATGGGCGCGGGAACGCCATAAGACGGAGCGGCGCATTGAGGGCGGAGTATTCTGCAATGAATCGATGCGCGGTTCGTCTTCGCATCAGAACAATCCTTTTGTCATGGTAAAGGGTGATAAGGGGATTTTTGCGTTGAACCTTGTGTATTCGGGGAATCACAAGGAGATATTTGCCTGCGATACGGAAGGCGGAAAGATGCGCGTACTGGCGGGTATGAACGATTATATGTTTGATTGGCAGCTTGCTCCCGGTCAGGAGTTGCAGGCGCCTGAGGCGGTGATGTGCTTTGCGCCGGACGAAGACGGTGTAAGTGCGCAGATGCATACGTTTGTATCGGAGCATATTGTCCGCGGCAAATGGAAAAAGAGAGAGCGGCCCATTCTTTTCAACAACTGGGAAGGTACATATTTTAATTTTAACGAAGAGAAACTTCTGTCGATCGCATCGGCTGCGAAGGAATTAGGTGCGGAGATGTTTGTGCTTGACGACGGCTGGTTCGGAAAGCGCGACACCGATACGTGTTCTCTGGGCGACTGGTACGATAACGTGGAAAAGACGGGCGGCGGGCTTGGCCGGCTTGCGGAAAAGATCCGTGCGTTGGGGCTTTCGTTCGGTATTTGGGTTGAGCCGGAAATGATCAGTGAAGACAGTGACCTGTACCGAGCGCATCCGAATTTTGCGATGAAGATCCCGGGCAGGACGCCTACGCGCATGCGGCATCAGCTCATGCTCAATCTTGCGGATGAGCGGGTGCAAAATTACGTTGTCCGAGCGATCAGCGACGTCATTGCGCGCAGCGGCGCGGAGTATGTGAAATGGGATTACAATCGTTCCATGACCGATTGCTACGGCAAAGGGGTTCCCGCGGGTGAATATTTTCACCGCTACATGCTGGGATATTACCGCGTTGTATCGCGTATCGTAAAAAAATTCCCGTCCGTACTGTTTGAAGGATGTGCAGGCGGCGGCGGAAGGCTGGATTTGGGGAACCTGTGCTATTTCCAGCAGTATTGGACGAGCGATTGTACGGATGCGCGCGAAAGGATTGATATTCAGGAAGGTACGTCATACGGATATCCGCAGACGATCATGTCTGCGCATGTATCGGCGAGCCCGAATCATCAGACGATGAATTCCAGCCCGATTTTTGCAAGATTCAACGTTGCGTGCGGGGGAGTGCTGGGCTATGAGCTGGATGCTTCCGTGCTTTCGGAAGAGGATCGCAAGGCAATTGCGGAGCAAATAGCGTTTTACAAAGAGAACCGTAAACTTTTGCAGTTTGGCGACCAGTATCGTTTGCGCGGAGCGAATAGTGCGGGATTCATTACGGTTGCAAAGGATAAAAACAGTGCGATCGCCGTAGTCAATCTTTTAGGGTGGCGTTGTGCTACGCCGGAGCCGTATATCCGATTGAAAGGTCTGAATCCTGCCGCACTGTATGAGGTTAGTGCGGACGGGAAGCAATTTACGGCAAGCGGGGATATGCTCATGTACGGCGACATTCCGCTTGCGGGCATAATCAAATATGATGTGGCTCGCGAAAACAGCGGTTGCATACAAAGCCGTATGTATGTCATAAAACGTATAAAACAGGGCTGACGCGCTGTACCCGCGACCGCGCAAAGTGCGCGGTCGCGGGAATTTTTTTGAAATCGACGGAAAAGGGCAGGGAAAACCGATGAAAATGACATTTCGCTGGTATGGTGAACAGGACAGCATACCGCTTCAATACATAAAACAGATCCCGAACATGTCGGGGGTCGTGACGGCAGTATACGACGTGCCGGTCGGGCAAGTTTGGGACGAAGAAAAAATTTCCCGTTTGAAAAAGCTGTGCGACGGGGCGGAACTTGCGATGGAAGTGATCGAAAGCGTTCCCGTGCACGAGGACATCAAACTCGGCAAACCGTCAAGGGACAAGCTGATAGAAAACTATGCGCAGACGATCCGCAATCTCGGAAAATACGGGGTAAAGTGCATATGTTACAATTTTATGCCGGTGTTTGATTGGCTTCGAACGGATTTAAAACACAAAAATGCGGACGGCTCGACCTGTCTTTGCTACGATCACGAAGCGCTTATGAAGTTGGATCCGAAAAATCTGCATCTTCCGGGTTGGGATGAAAGCTATACCCCCGAAGAACTGAACGGATTGTTGGGGGCCTATGCGGGCATTACGCATGAACGGCTTTTTGAGAACCTTGTCTATTTTCTGCAAAAGATCATGCCCGCCTGTGACGAGGCGGGGATCGATATGGCGATTCATCCCGACGATCCGCCGTGGGATATGTTCGGTCTTCCCCGCATCATTACGGGGGAAGAAAGCTATGCGCGGTTATTTGCCGCAGTGCCGAATAAGCACAACGGAATTACTTTTTGCACGGGTTCCTTGGGCGCGGGGAGAGAAAATGATTTGGTGAAACTGGCAAAAAAGTATGCGGATCGGATATTTTTCGCGCATATACGCCAACTTCGGTATGAAGGAAAAATGAATTTTTCGGAAGCGGGGCACCGTACCGAGGACGGCAGTCTGGATATTTATGCGATCGTGCGGGCGCTGATCGAAAGCGGGTTTGGCGGGTATGTTCGTCCCGATCACGGCAGGAATATTTGGGGGGAGGACGGAAAACCCGGGTACGGTTTGTATGACCGCGCACTGGGGGCGACCTATCTGAACGGCCTTTTTGAAGGAATTGAAAAAACGATCGGCGTACGTGCCGTAAAATAGAGGGAGGAAGAAATAATGAAATTGCCTTTTCAAATAGATCTTTGCGGGAAGATCGCCGCGATCACGGGAGCAGGCGGCGTCATCTGCGGCGAATTTGCGCGTGTTTTGGCGGCATGCGGCGCGAAAGTCGCGCTTTTAGATATCAATTTCGATGCGGCGAAGGCGATCGCCGACGAGATCGGCGACAATGCGATCGCCGTACGGTGCGATTGTTTGGATAAACAGAGCATCGTTGCCGCGAAAGAAAACATCGAAGAATGTTTCGGTAAAGTAAATTTTCTCATTAACGGCGCGGGCGGGAACAATCCGCGCGCGACGACAGACAACGAAACGATGTCGCCTGAAGTTCGGGGAGTCAAAGACTTTTTCAAATTGGAAGAGAGCGGCATCAAATTTGTTTTTGATTTGAACATCACCACGGCATTTTTGGTAACGCAAGTATTTGCGGAGGATATGGTACAGACGGGCGGGAACATTATCAACATTTCATCCATGAACGCATTCCGTCCGCTTACGAAGATTCCCGCATATTCTGCTGCGAAAGCGGGCATTTCCAATTTCACGCAGTGGCTTGCGGTGCACTTTGCGCCCTGCGGCATTCGCGTGAACGCGATCGCGCCCGGCTTTTTTGTGACAAACCAGAACCGAGCCCTGCTCTTTGACGAGAAAGGCGCACCTACGGCGCGCACGGCAAAAATTTTAGCGGCGACGCCGATGAAGAAATTCGGCGAGATATCCGATTTGACGGGCGCACTTCTTTGGCTGGCGGACGACGGCGCGAGCGGCTTTGTGACGGGCACGGTCATTCCCGTGGACGGCGGATTTTCCGCGTACAGCGGGGTATGAGCGAGGGCGGCATGAAAGAATTTTTCGGCGAAGATCTGTTTTTGCGTTCGGAGAGTGCGAGACAAATTTATGCGGCAGTCAAGGATCTGCCGATCATCGATTATCATTGTCACCTTGATCCGAAGATGATCAAAGAGAATGCGCATTTTTTGGATATCGGACAGCTGTGGCTTGCAGGGGATCACTATAAATGGCGCGCCATGCGCCTGTGCGGTGTGGACGAAAAGTTTATCACGGGGGATGCGGATTTTCGTGCAAAATTTTTAGAATATGCGCGCATCTTGCCCCGCCTTGCGGGCAATCCTTTATATTATTGGACGCATCTCGAATTGCGGCGTATTTTCGGTATCGGCGAAGCGCTGAACGAAGAGAGTGCGGAGCGCATCTATGCCGCCGCAAACGAGAAATTGCGCACGCTTTCGGTATCGTCGCTGTTTCGTATGTTTCGCGTCGAGTACGTGGCAACGACGGACGATCCTTGCGACGATCTTGCATCGCATGGCAGATACGGAAATACGGCAGTTGCGCCCACATTTCGTCCCGATAAACTTTTGAGTTTGGATGAGCAATACTTGCAAAAGTTGAGCGAAACGGTCGGTTTTGCGATCAAATCGGTTTCCGATCTTCTGCGTGCAGCGGAAAAAAGGCTGCAATATTTTGTGAAGCGCGGTTGTAAGATTTCCGATCACGGTTTTTTGCGTTTTCCTGCAAGGTATGTAACTCGAGCGGAGGCGGAAAATCTTTTTATTGCAGACAGAAAGGACGAGGCGCTGTTCGGATATCTTTTGGTTGAACTTGCAAAATTATATAAAAAATACGGAATTGTGATGCAGATGCATTTTGCGGTAACGCGCAACGTGAATGCTGCAATGTTTGCAAGGTGCGGCGCGGATTCGGGGTTTGATGTGATTGCGCGAGAACAAAATCCTGAAGACGTTATCGCGTTTTTGTCGCACATTCCCGATGAGCAAAGGCCAAAGATCATTTTATATACGCTCAACGATTCAAATCTTTCGGCGCTTGCCTGCATTACGGGAGCGTTCCGCGGTGTAAAAATGGGAGCCGCTTGGTGGTTCAACGATACCGTAGAGGGTATCCGCAAAAACCTGTCCGTGATCGCGGAATATTCCGCGCTCGGCACCAATTACGGAATGCTGACGGACAGCCGCAGTTTCTCTTCGTATGCGCGGTTTGAATTTTTCCGCCGCATTTTGTCCGATTATCTCGGCGGGTTGGTCGATCGAGGCGAGTACGACGGCGCGGCGGCGGCAGAGCTTGCCAAGGATGTTTGTTACCGCAATATCCGAAGAACATTGCAAAGTGAGGAATAAATATGGATGTATTGAAAAAAATGGAAGGCTTCGGGATCGTACCGGTCGCAGTTTGGAAAGACATGAGTGCGGCGGAAGAGGCGCTCGGCGCCTTGCATAGTGCGGGGCTGGACGTTGCGGAAATTTGCTTTCGGACCGATTGTGCGGAGCAGGCGATCGTGCACGCTGTCCGTGAATATCCGTCCATGCTTGTGGGGGCGGGTACGGTGATCAATGCGGAGCAGTGCAAGCGTGCGATCGGTGCGGGGGCGAGATTCGTGGTGTCGCCGGGTCTGTCCGAATCGGTCGCAAAAATTTGTGAAGAACAGAAAATTTTGTATTTACCCGGAGTCGTGACTCCGACGGAGATCATGCGGGCGCTCGAAATGGGAATTTCGGATTTAAAATTTTTTCCTGCCTCCGATTTCGGCGGGTTAAAGACGATCCGTTCGTTGTGCGCGGCTTTTCCGCAAGTGCGGTTCATGCCGACGGGCGGGGTAAACGAGCAAAGTGCCGCCGAATATCTTGCATTTTCTAAAATTTTTGCTTGCGGCGGAAGCTGGATCACGCGCGGCAGCGCGCAGGAAATTTTATTATCTGCGTCGCGCGCGTTGCAGATCGCCGTGCAGGCCCGAAACTAATAGAAAACTCATAGGTTATTTCAGTGATTTGCCATAAAGTTTTTTACGGCAAATTTTTTTAAAAAAATTAAAAAATTTTGTTTCAAACGCTTGACAACAAATTTAAAAGTGCTATAATATTAGCAATCAAACAAAGAGAGTGCTAACACTTAAACAAAGTAAGTGCTAATACACCCGCCTTGGAAATAAGGAGATGATATTTATGAAAAACGAATTGATGGGACGCAACAATAATTATGATTTTTTTGAAGAAGCGATGCATGATTTCTTCCCTGCATTTTACGGCGGGAAACACAACCGTAATTATATGCGCACGGACATCAAAGAAAATGAAAACGATTATTTGATGGAAGTTGAGCTGCCCGGTCTGGATAAGAAAGACATTCATATTGATTTGAAGGACGGGTATCTGAACATTTCGGTCAATAAGAATGAAAAGGAAGAGGGCGGCAAGAAGGAAAATTATATTCATCGTGAACGCAGTTTTTCTTGCAGCCGCAGTTATTACGTCGGTGATATCCGCAAAGAAGATATCAAAGCGAAGTATGAAAACGGCATTCTGAATGTGGTGATCCCGAAGGAAGTCCGTGAAAAAGCGGAAAATCATCGCATTGAGATCGAGTGATTTTAAAATTTAGATCCTCAATAAGAGAGAGCGGAGGCAGAAAAGCCTCCGCTTTTTTTTATGCCCAAAAAATATGGCAGCGGAACAACTTGCGCAATTTTACAATAAAGTTGATGTTTTTTGCCATTGAATTTGCGAAAGAAAGAGGGTATAATTTTTATAACAGATACATCTTGCAGAAAAAGCTTTTCTGTGTTGCATTTTGCGCTGAAAAGCGGAATGACTCTTGACAATTGCTTTATACGTGGTACAATTTCATTAACGATAATGTAAGCGAGAACGGGCAATATACGGAAGTTTGCCGTAAAAAGCGGTTCCGGAGCGGAGATAATAAGAAAGAAGGAGGAAGCGATGAAAAAGAAGATTTTTCTGATTTTTCTGGTGGCTGTGCTTTTTGTGGCATCGGCGATCATGGTCGGGTGCGCAAAGGGAGGAAATGACGGAACGGGCGAAGAACCCGGGCAGACAGAGCAGCCGGGCGGCGATACCGAAGGAACGGATGACGGAGAAGACGAAGGAACGGGCGAAGAACCCGGGCAGACAGAGCAGCCGGGCGGCGATACCGAAGGAACGGATGACGGAGAAGACGAAGGAACGGGAGGAGAACAGGGCGGAGAGACAGTCCGTGAAGATCTGGGAGAGAGTGTAGATCTTGTTCTTTTCATCGGGCAATCCAACATGGCGGGCAGAGGCGTGGCGTCGGAAGCTACGGTTGTCGGTGAAGGGCACGGGTTTGAGTTTCGGGCGATATCCGATCCGACGAAGCTGTACCCGATCGAAGAGCCTTTCGGAGTCAACGAGAACAATCCCGAAAGCGGCGTGAATGAAAATAAAAAGACGGGGTCGATGGTTTCGGCGATCTGCGAAAGTTATTATCAGACTACGGGTACGCCCATTGTGGCGGTTTCGTGTTCGCAAGGGGGAACGGGAATCAATTTCTGGGATACCAATCGTCCTGCGTACGAAGATGCGTGCGAGCGCATGCTTGCGGCAAAAGAATATTTGTATGGAGACGATGATTATAAATTGCGCAACACGTTTGTCGTTTGGCTGCAGGGTGAGCACGACGGCGGCAACGGAGTAACGGCGCAGCGATACACGAAGACGCTCGCGAATATTTTTGATGCGTTCAAAGCGGATATCGACGCAGACAATTTTTTTGTGATTCCGATCGGCGGTATCAAAGATGACGAAGCTACGCAAGCGAACTATACGGTGATTCGTCAGGCGCAGATGGATTTTTGCGATACATACGAAGATGCGGTGATGGCGTCCGTACAGTTGATGGACATGTTTGAGTACGGGTATTTAAAGGACAACGTACACTACACACAAGATGCGTACAACAAAGTCGGTGAAGACGTCGGCGCAAACATGGGCTATTTTGTACAGACGGGAAACAAACCGCAGTGCAGTCATTATGAATTGGAGCTTTCGCAGTATAATGAAGGCGCGGCATGGAACGAAGAAGGCGGCAGGGTTGTAATTCCCGCGTATGCCGCGTTTGAGAATTCGCCGTATGCAAGTGCCTCTTCGCGATACAACAATAATGACACGTTATATTATTGGCAGGCAGTCGAGACGTATAACGGGGGTGTGCGCTCGGTACCGGATACGGGTGCAAACTGGAATACGGGTACGGGTTATGAGCGTGCGCCGCAGCTGAACTATGTGTTTTATATCAATGATCCCGGCACATATTATCTTTATATGATGACGAGTTTCCCGGACACGGAAGCCAACTCCATCCTTGCGTGCGTGGACGGGGAGCCGATGCAAGAATGGGCAATGTCTTCGTACGGCAACGCAGGCAGATGGTACGGCGGGACGAGCGGCATATGGTTTGACATCGAAGAGGTCGGTGAACATACGCTCACCATTTGCCCGCGAGAAGACGGGGTTGTTCTTCATCAGTTTATGCTTTCCAAGGATAGCGCGGAGTCTTTGACTTGGGGTGAGACACAGACCGAGAGCGAAAGGCTGCCGATCGTTGAAAAGGGGGCGTATGTCGAAAAAGACGGAATTGTGAGCATTGATCTCGTATCGGCGCTGGAAAGCAGCGAATATAGCTACTATAAAGACGGCACGGATACGGCGAACGGTGTTACGAGTGAGTATTACTGGCAGCGAAGCGGCAACGGAAGCGGTGTGCAGATCATGCCGAAAGGCGGAAATTGGAGTTCCTCGGACGATTTGAGCACGGTACCTTATGTTTCGTATACGGTTGATTTTACAAAGGCCGGCACGTATTATGTGTTTTTATATGTTACGTTCCTGAATGCCGAATCGGATTCTGCGATGATAGCCGTCGATGACGGGAGGCCGTTGGAGCTGACCCTTCTTCCCAACAGTACGGGCAAATTGCGTTGGCTGACGGGCGATGCATGGACGATCGAGATCGCGCAGCCGGGAGTGCACACGATCACATTATATGCGCGTGAAGGCGGAGCGGCGATGCACAAACTTGTACTTGCGCAGGATGCCTCATACATTGTCGGGGCGCAGAATCCGCCGGCAAGTCCGCGCGTCACATTGAATGCGGAAGATCCGATTCAGGAGAAGGACGGGGTTGCCGTCATCGGAACGGACGTATCGGGTGAATATGCGGTAGAGTTCCTGCATATTGACAGCTATCATGTGTATGCATATGTAACGGCGTCCGCGGGTGCGACGCTGCAAGTCGGAGGCAACACGGTCAGTTTTGCGGAGGCTTTTGAAGGCTGGCGGGATTGCGGCATGATTTCTGTCGAAACGGCGGGAGAGAAAATCGTATCCTGTTCCGTCACAGGTTCGGTGCAAGTGAAATACATTTATCTTGCATCCGAAGAAGCGGAAAGGGTCAAGAGCATTGAAACGCTTGTGATCGGCGATTCATATACGAGCAAGACGTACTGGACAAATTTTGATGAACAAATGGCGCCTGTCGGCGGTTTGACGATCGGCGTGTCCGGCAGCGAGGCGGACATGTGGCTGGGCAGGGTCAAAGAAATGGCTCTGTACAATCCGGAAAACATAGTTATCCATATCGGCGTGAATGACATCAATCGCGGCGAATCGGGTACATCCTGCGGCGAAGCGATCGCAACAATGATTGAAAACATTACGCAGATTCTGCCTGATACAAAGATTTTCTATGTTGCGATATGCAACAATAACAGCCATGCAAATGACGGGAAGTGGTCGCAATACGCGGTCAGCAACGGTATAGTGGAGGCACTTGCCGAAGAGAGCGCGGACGATAATATCTACTATATTGATTTTAATACGGCGATGAGCGAAGCGGGGAAAAACATGGAGAATAAAGGTTTTTCCGGAGATAATCTGCACATGAACAGTGAGGGATATGCTTTGTTCTCGCAGATGATCGTGGACGCGATCCGAAATGCGAACGGGGAGGTGAACTGAGATGAAAAAGATATTTGCGGCGATCATGGCGGCATCCATGATAGTTGCGGCAGCGAGCGGCTGCGCGATCTCGTCGGAGACTGATCGAAACTCTTTGGTTTCTCGCAGTGTGATTTCGGAGGCGGCAGAAAACTTTGCGGCACAGGATGTATCCGTGAGTGAAAAGCACTTGGCGATGCAGGTCGGTGAGAGCAAAACGCTTTCGGCGACCGTCACGCCGCAGGGGGCGGCGGCCGCCGTCACATGGGTAAGCGCCGATCCGACGGTTGCGACGGTTTCCGCCGCAGGAGAAGTAAAGGCGGTCGGGGAAGGCAGTACGACGGTCACGGCGAGCATAGCCAACGGTGAACGGGCGGTTTGCCAGGTAAAAGTAAGCAGGGCAGTCAATGATGACGGACAAAAAATGCAGGAGGACGGGTATCTGTATTATGAAGATTTTACCCGTCGGGAGGAGATACCTTCTTACTTTGCAAAGGATGTTACCGGTTTAAGCCGTGCCGTGATTGAAGACGGGGCCCTTCGAATGACGGTCATCAACGGAAAGACTTCCGACCACGCTTTTTTGACGTATGAATTTGACGAACCTTTGGACAGCGGCCGCTATGTTGTCGAGGCGCGCGTTCGTTCCGACAGTCTGAGTTTTTCAAATTTTCTCTTCTTTTTCTGCGAGACTTCTGATTTTTTCGATACAACCAAAATCAATACAAATGTGGCTATGGAAGGCGGATGGTTCAAAAACAACGTCGGAAAGGGATGGACAGATGCCGCTTCTTCGTATCTTTTGGAATATCGTACAGGGGAGTGGTACGATGTTGAAATGGCAATCGATATCGACGGCGGATATTATAATCTGACCGTAAACGACCTGTATACATTGAATGCTCCGTTCCGCAAGCCCGTGACAGGAGAAGACAGTGCGATCCGATATCTTCGCATCGGGTCTGAAAATGCTTGGGCGGATATCAGCTATGAATTTATCGGAGTCCGTCAGGGTACGGATGAGGATTTTATCGACAATACCGTTGACTATACGCAGGAATTTGCGGGCACGCAGCAGCCGGTCGACATGGAAATGTCTGTGAGCGGCGGAGGTCAATTGGATTTTTCGACGGAAGGTCAGGTAACGCTTTCAACGCAGACGTCGGGAACGGTATCGCTGTATAAACAGTTTGATGCGGCGCTGAGCGGTGTGGTGGCTGCGGAAGTACGGTTCCGCAATGAGTGTTCGATATCCAATACTTTTGCAAATATTTTGTTCCTGAAAAGTTCGCGTCAAAGCGGTACGAGCGCCAATATTGTGACGATCGCGGTGGAAGGCGGATGTCTGCGCTATCATAACGGGAGCAAATGGACGCCCGTTCAGTATAACGGCAGTCCGATTTATTTGATCGACAATGCCTGGTATACAGTAAAGGCGGTCAATGATTACAGCACAAAGACGACAAAGTTATATCTTTCGGGCGAAAATTATAAGACGGATGCGAACGGCGGAGAGGTCGCATTGGGTACGGATATTTACCTCGGAGAATTTGGTTTCCGCAATCCGAATATCGGCAATCCGGATGTGTTTGAACTTGCGATCGGAACGGGAAAATCTTTGACGCAGTATACGGTAGATTATGTAAAGATCTATACGGTTACCGAGTAATGAAGCAGCCTTTTTTAAAAAGAGATGTTTCGCGTCTAAGAAAAGTCGGCATAAATTTACGGCGTCCGTTATGCGGGCGCCGTAAATTTATATGTTCTATGGATTGTAGTCGGAAAAAAGAAATCGTACGTCCGTGCAACAAAAAAAATCAATTGACAAACGGCGGGTGTTTTGATAAAATAGAAAAAGCATCGGAAAAAAATATATGTTTCAAGGAACGGTGCAGTTATAAAATCGTTGATTGCAATACAAACGGGAACGGAAGGTTGGCAGAGTGGTCGATGGCGTCAGTCTTGAAAACTGAAGACCTGCAAGGGTCCGGGGGTTCGAATCCCTCACCTTCCGCCATTAGGGAATAATACGAACTCTGAAAACGGGTTCGTATTATTTTTTGCCGTTGATTACTTCGGCATCATCGTTGAACAAAAATAAAACATTCAGCCCGAACAAAGGGCTGACTGCGCAAGCGGGCAACTATTGGCACTATAACGGACAATCGATTGTTCAATGGTGATAGGTTCATTGAAATCGTCCATTAGACATGCAAGATGCGGTGCATTAATAGTTTTAATTATGGTTTCATTAAATCTGCCATGAAAAAATGCGATCCCTGAAAAGGGTTCGCATTTTTTCTGTGAGTCAAAACTGAGTTTATTATATGCAGGAAGCTTTTCTTCGTACAAGGGGAGACAGAAACGTTTTATTCAGTCGAAGTTATGGTTTTATATAATGCTGATTTATCCGGTATGGTTGGGAATCGCGACGGCATTAAACCTGGCGGTATGGATTTTAAATTAAGAAAAAGAAGGGCGGAAAGAATTGTTTTTCCGTCCTTTTTGAATGCTTGACGGCATGCCGTATAATTTGATAAAATAAACCCAAATGATCAAAGCGAATGTCTGATCGGAAAAATGGTTTGGCGGCGCTTTGTTACGAAAGGGGAACGGCTATGAAGAAAGTAATTGTGGTGGGCAGCTTGAACATGGATATGTGTATCAATGCGCCGTACTGTCCGAAAGGCGGCGAGACGCTGACGGGCGGAGGATTTATGACCAACGCAGGGGGTAAAGGAGCCAATCAGGCGACGGCGGCAGGCAAACTCGGTGCGCGGGTATTGATGTGCGGGTGTGTCGGAGAAGATGCATTTGGAGGTCAGCTTATCGACAGCCTTCGGGCTGCGGAGGTCGACACGCAATTTGTGCGCAGACAAAAGGGGGTCTGTACAGGCATAGCCGTAATTTTGGTAACGGGCGGAGAGAATCGTATCATTCTTGATAAAGGTGCAAATGCCTGTCTTTGCGAGGAGGATATCGATCGTGTTCTGGAGTATGCGGAGGCGGGCGATATCTATTTAACGCAATTGGAAAATCCGGTAGAAATGATCGGGTACGGACTGCGCAGGGCAAAGGAAAAGGGGCTGTATACGATTTTGAATCCTGCTCCTGCGGATCCTTCGGCGGCGAGCTTTTTCCGCTATGCCGATCTGATCACCCCAAACGAAAGCGAACTGGAAATTTTGGGTGGGAAAGAGAAGATATTTGCCGCAGGTGTGCGCACGATTGTGACGACGTTGGGCAGTCGCGGTTATGAAATCGCGGATACGACATCGGCAAAAGAGTATCCTTGCCTGCGGGTGCAGGCGGTAGATACGACCGCCGCAGGCGATACGGTGTGCGGCGGATTGGCGGCGGAACTTGCGCGCGGGGCTTCGCTTGAAGAGGCGATGGCGTTTGCAAGCAAGGCCGCGAGCATCGCCTGTACGCGCAAGGGGGCGGCGCAGTCTGTTCCTACGCGCGAGGAAGTGGATGCATTTCGTTTGAACAGATAACAATATAGAACGTGAATTTTCGCGGACAGAATATAGACATTCGCCGCCTTGCGTAAACGGCAAGGCGGCGAACGAGCGCGGTTTGAAATAGGAGCCCGCACCGATTTCGGTGCGGGCTCCTATTTCAATGTTACAGATTTTCGAGGAAATAATTGATAAACATCGGAGTAATGACTCCTGCATACCCTTCGGATTGCGGGTGGAGATTATCGCTCTGCATATAGCAAGCGACGTCGATATATTCGGCATTGAAAACATCGATAATGCCGATATCCCATTTTTCGGCGATCTTGCCGAGCGTGCCGCTGATGTACGCCGCATATTCGGCGCGTTTTCCCCAGTCCGCCCCGAGCGGGCAGGTGTAAAAGATGACCTTCGTGTCGGGGGAAAGTTTGCGCGTTCTGGCGATGATGTATTCGATGGCGCCCGTCAGCGACTGCTGGTTCATGTCTTCGGCGTCGAACGAATCGCTGATCTCGCCGAGGGGCACGCCGTTTCCGCCCGTCGTAAAGTCGTTGGTGCTCAGCTGCACGACGAGCGCGTCGGGTTCGTTATCGAAATCGAAATTATCGAGCCGCGCCGCATAGGAATCGTTGCCGAAATTTGCGAGCGTGGTCCCTGAAATTGCTTCTTTTTGATACGTATTTCCGGTAAGGTCAGCAATTTGTTCCACGTAGGAGCTGCCGTCGGTATTTCCGCCGTGGCCGCGGGTGATGGAAGAGCCTAAATAGAAAATAGTTTTATCTGCAAGCGGATGTTTTGCAAGTGTTTCATATCCGTAAATGGAAGAAGTTGTGATTTTCAGGCTGTACAGGTTGAGGGTGCATTTGTGTGAATCCGCTCCAATGTTGGTGAAAGTAAAGAAATCCTGTCCCGTAACGGCGCGGATCTTGTCGTTGAGTTCGCGAGATGCCGCGGCGCTGTCGTCGATCTCGGCTCTGTTGGCCTGATTGACGTTGAGACTGGACAAGTGTTGTTCCGTGCCGCCATCCACGGAAAGCAGATATTCACCGTTTTTATAGGAGAAGGAATATTCGTGTTCTTCGCTCATTGTAGAGGAGGCCACATCCCAGCAATAATTAAAATATTTGTTGTCGATATTCACGCCGATAAAAAGCACGTTGTTGCCTGCGTTAATTCCGAAATAAATCCTGCCGGACGGCGTAAGGTAGCCGGAGTTAAGGAACTGTCCGCCGCCCGATCCTCCGGGGAGCAAAGTACCTTGCAGATCGACCTGCCAGCTTGCGTCTTCGCCGATGGGCATCACGGCGGTAGTATTCAGGGCAAGGACGGCGGTATTCAGTTTTACGCTGCTTCCGTCGGACGAAACAGTTCCCGATACGATATCGGCGTCATAGTTTCGTCCGTAGGATACAATTGCATATTCGTGCGTGCTGGCAAGAATTCCCGAAGCCATGTCGCTCATCCATTGTTCCTCGCTGCCGGTATAGGAAGGGTTTTGTTCGAGATAAAGTTCATATGCCGATTTCCCGTCCGTGCCGTTTGTCCCGTTTGTGCCATCCGTGCCGTTTTCACCGTCTTTTCCGATCTGAACGTCTGTCTGTTCGCCATTGACGATCAGATACCCGTCTTCGCTGACGGAAACGTCCAAAGACGATTCGCCGCAAGCGGTGAGCCCGACCAGGCAGAAAACAAAACAAATGCAAATAATAATGATTTTTCGAAGTGTTTTCATTTATTTTCTCCTTATAATAATATCAAAATAAATTAAAGTCAAGATAATTATAATCCCAATTCAAATTTAAACAATGGGGAAAAATAACAAAATAATTAGGATTCCACGCATTTTTGGAATGAAATAAATTAGAACTCAGTTTTTTTGATGATTTTGTAAAAAAAGAAATGGTGAAAAATTTAAAAAAGGTATTGACAACGTAATCGTTCTGTGATATTCTCTATATACAGGATTAACGTTAATCCTGCCAAAAATTTCCGAATAGAAAACAGGTGGAAAAAATGGTTTGCAGGTTAAAAGACATAGCGGCGGCGCTGAACATTTCGGCGAATACAGTTTCGTGCGCATTGAAAGGAACAGGAAAGATGTCGGACGAATTGCGTGTACGGATCAAGAAAAAAGCTGCGGAAATGGGATATGTATCCAATCTGAGCGCGAGTGCGTTGCGTACGGGGTACAGCAAGGCGATCGCGATCGTGTACGACAACAATTTCAATCCGTACTATTCGATCATGACGGGGCTTTTGCAGAAGCGGTTTTCGGTAGAAAAATACGATGTGATGATTTTTTCGGATTGGAGCCATCGGGGGTTATTGAGTGCGGACATGGTGCGTCAAATGCTGGCGCGAGGAATTGACGGCATCGTATCTTTTTTGGATGCGGAGGAAGAAGCGTACGAACTCATTGAAGCGACTGGAAAGAAGTTGTTTGTCCTGGGCAGGGAAGCAACGCGGCCGGGGGTAGAAACAATATTAACGGATGACGAAACGGGCGCATATATCGCAACGAAATATCTTATAGAAAACGGGCATCGCAATATTTTGTATTTCACGGTAAAACTTTCGATATCCTGTGCGCAAAGGCGGCTGGACGGACATCGCCGCGCATTGGCGGAGGCAAAAATTCCGTTTCGAGAGGAAAATGTGCTTTGTATCGGTTCGGACGGCGGGAGCGGGCGCGAGATGGTCATGACGGCGGCGGCGCGCAAATTGTCGTATACTGCAATTTTTTGTTTTAATGACATGTTTGCACTAGCGTCCATGATGCAATTAGGAGAATATGGGATTCGTGTACCGGAAGACATATCTGTGATTGGATATGACCATGTGGAATCGCATTATTTTCTTCCGATCGGGCTTACCACCATTGACACGGATAAGGTGGGCATGGCGGACATGGCGGTGCGAAAGATGGTCGCGATGCTGGAGGGAAAGGAAGAGCCGCAGACGGCGCTTGCCCCGCCGCGGCTGATAGTGGGCAAGACGGTTGCGAAGATCGGCTGACGGAGGAATTCGGATACGGCGGAAACAGAAAAACGCAGGGACAATGCGTAAGGAGGAATATATGAAAAGAGCTTTGACGAATTTGGTTGTATTTATGTTGACCGCAGTGATGTTGCTCGGGGCAGCGGCCTGCAACACAGGCGGGGCCGCAGGAAGCAAGCCGACGGTGAACGTAGTGCAATCGGCTCTGTATTGCGATTTGGGCGAGAGCGTGACATTGCCGGCGGCGACGGCGGAAGATGAAAGGGACGGGGATATATCCGCGTCCGTAAAAGTGACCGTATATCAGGGAGAGACGGTCGCGCTTGCGGAAAGCGCCGGGAATGTTGAGCAGACGTTTACGCCGTCTACGGCTGGGGACTATGTCGCGCGCTATGTTGTAAAAAACAGTGCAGGCGTCTCATCGGACATAAAAGAGGTCAATATTTCGGTAGGAGAGATCCCTGCATATACCGAAGGCAAACCGACGATCAGTGTGGATGTTTCGGCGGACAGTTCGACATCTTCAAGCGTCACGCTTCGTGCGGCGGCGGGCGCAACGGCCGGGGGGGAAGACATTTCGGCGAGCGTGCGGGTTGTGCTGTATGATTCCAAAAATGTTACAAAGTTTGAGGGCGCGGGCAACGTTGCGCAAAAGGTAGACGGTCTTGCCGACGGAACATATACGGTGGTGTACACGCTCGAACATGAGGGAAAGAGTGCGGATGCCGTGCAGTACATTTTGACTGTTGCGACAGGCGGGGATTTAAAACCTTTCCTGTCGGCGCCTTTGAACGATGTCACCGTTTTTGCCGGGGAGAGCGTTGCGATCTCGACGGCGAATGCGAGCGATCTGATCGACGGTGATCTGAGCGGAAAGGTCAAATACCGCATCGAGAAAGCGGACGGCACGCAGGTCGTTGCAAAGACGGCGGCGACGGCGCTTTCCTACTATCGATTCGATGAAGCGGGAGAGTATCGAGTGATTTATTCGGTGGAGAGTGAGCGCGGCAAGGAGGCGGATGAAGCGGGCTTTGACGTGCATGTACTTACGCCGAAGTCGGGAGATATTGTTTTGGACGGGGTGATTGACGAAGAGGCATATCTCACCGTGCCCGCACACCGCGGAGGACTGGGCGGAAATGTCTTGTATCGTTTCTATTCGGACAGCGAAGCGCTGTACATAGGAGCGGCGGTATCCGATTACAACCTGATCGGCGGCGACGGAGCGGGTGCGGCGACCAAGCTGAATCTGTCCGACGGGCTGGAGTTTTATTTTGATCCGGGCGACACCAACAAAGATCTCATTACTTCGACGAATAGCTTCCGTATTCGCGTGGGGGTGGACGGGACAACGGCTTCGTACGTTGCCAATACGGCCAATGACCAATGGAAGGCGGGTTCGTTTGATCTATCGGACAAAGTTGCCGTAAAAACAAACGGTACGCTTTCGGTCAACGGCAAGACGGCGGCGGATGCGGCGGAATTTCTCGACGAAGATACGGGTTACACGGTGGAGATGATGCTGCCGTGGTCGTTCTTCGGGTATGACGGCGCGCCTTCCAAAGACGCGGCGTACGGCAAGGATTATATCCGCATCGGGCTGGGTCAGCGCGACGTGAAGCATACGCAGATCCGCAGTGGATTTTATCAGATGAACGATGCGAGTGCGGTGCAAGGCGCAAACAACGCGTTTTATAACGGCATGAATTTCGGCGGGCGTCCCAAGGTAGCGACGGAGGGGCTGCATCCGGGACTGTATTCATATCTGTACCTTACGGGCGATTTGCTGGGGCTCGATCCGGTGTCATATGAGGAAGACGTCGTTCTGGACGGCTTTATGGAAAACAGTTTTTGGGCGGACGCGCAGTCCATACCGTTCAACACTAC
Organism: uncultured Clostridia bacterium; assembly: GCA_944328495.1. Taxonomy (GTDB): domain Bacteria; phylum Bacillota; class Clostridia; order Christensenellales; family Borkfalkiaceae; genus Borkfalkia. Next base: position 9,392 of record CALVHR010000024.1, on the reverse strand, counting down.
TTCGCAGGGAGCGGCCGTAACGGCAAAAATCAAGGTCACGCAAAGCGGTGTTTTTGCGGGAGTGTGGATCGAAGACGGACAGGTAGTTTCGGATGCGCGCAGTTTCCTGAACAATTACGGCATCAGCTGCAATGACAGTATCGATATTCGCTTTACGGTGAACGACGAACGGACGAAAAATGCGTTGATCGTATCGGGTGACAAGCGTATTACGGACAGCAAAGTCGTCGTTTTGGATGCAAGCGGAGCGGCATACCTGCAGATGCTGCAGCCGGTTGGGATCTCGCGTACGCTTGTGCAGAGGCCGTTTGCATACGGTGTGGCGGTAAACGGAACGGTTGGGCGCTCGACATACAATGATCAGTGGACGAATTTGAACGCATTCATTGCGGATAAGAATATCGGTGATATTGACAACGGTTGGGGAATCGAGATCTTTATGCCTTGGAGCACGCTGAACGTAACGGCGCCGAGCGAAGGCGACGAAGTGGAGATCGGCTGCCTGCTTGCGATTTATGACCGCGGAGTGGATCTTACGAATGCGGCATGGAAATACAGCCTGCGCGAGCAAGGCGGCGCGGGTGCGACTCCCAATATTCCGAACACATATTATATGGTCACGGCGACCGTTTAAGGAGGGGCAAGGATGAAGAAGATACTGGCGGCAATGCTTTGTTGTGCGATCGCGTTGCCGATGTTGTTCGCGTGCTCGTCATCGGTGGGCAAAACCGAAGGGGAGCGGGCAAAACAAGAGCAGAGCGTACAGCAAAGTGCGGGGAGCGTATCGGCGAGCGCGCAGGGCGCGGGAACGGTTGCGATCGATGCGACGGTTCTGACTTCGGCAACGAAATCGTATGTGCGGAAGGATGCGGGCGTAGCTGCGTCGGAAAAATATATGTTTACGGCAACCGCCGTGCTCGACGGAACGGCAAGCGATTATTATTTCGGACTGAGTGCGGGCGGGAATGCGATCCCGCAGAATATGGATTTTGTTTACGGTTCGGCGAACGGCGGGGAGCTGGCAAGTTATGCGACGCTGTACAATGCCGAGAAGCGGTACGATCTCGGTTACAGACATATGTTCTCGTGCGATGCGGACCCGAAGACGGGGATCGAACTTTCCGTGATCCGCGACGGTGCTCGTTTCTATTTTGTCTGTGAAGGTGAACTGATGCAGATTCGTGAGTTTGATATCCGTGCGACCATTCCGGGGTTTGCGGTTTATAATTGCACGGCGGTGTTTGAAGATGCGGTGTATACCGATGATTCATCCGCGGTCGATGAAGCGATTGCGCAGTGCATGGCGCAGGCGCCGAGCGGCGGTGTGGGATATTGTTATTCAAATTTCGGGGGACTGGAGTCGGATATCGATTCGGTTGTTTTTCCCGACGATGCCATGCAGAAGCCGTTTGAATACAGCAGGACTTCTTTTGCGGGCGAATATTCGGGTGATGTCACCGTTTCCTTTACAACGTCCGGGTTAAAACCGAATGCGGCGTATGATACGTCGGGGAGCATGTGGCCGAAACTGGCGCTTCTGATCAGTTATGAAAACGGGTATGAAGATATGCTCTGCATCGGCGTAGGGAAGAAACAGGATCGTGTGGAAACATTCTTATTTACAGATTTTACGCAATGGCACAACCATGCAGACTTTACTGGCGATACTTCGACGTCGAGCGTGATCGACCGTGAGGGAGATATTGATTTTCGCATTGAGATCAGCGATATGGGCACTTTCAAAGCGTACCGCATTTATGTAAATGATGCTTTGTTTGCGTTGCGTTCGTCCAAGTCGTACGGGCCCATGACATTTGGGTTTGCGAGCGAATATGCCGCAGGCCAGATAAAAGACTTCAAAGTGGAGCCGCGGGAGGTGCAGGCATGAAAAAACTGAAATGGTGTATGTTGGCGCTTATTTTTGCAATTGCGTTTTCCGCGACGGCATGCGCGAATAGCGCGCCGCCGCCCGCAAGCGAGATCGTGGCGGGCGAAAAGGGATATACGCTCACCCTTTCGGAAACGGAAATTGCAGGGTTCACGGATACAGAAACCTATTTGCCCGTTCCCACCGCAAAAGACGGAACGGGGGCGGATGTGACCGACCGCGTGAAAGTGGAAGTGCTGTATGCAGACGGTAGGGAGCAGTCACCTGCCCACCGATATTCGCTCTACAATGCTTTTGTGGCAAACGAATCGGGAAACTATATCGCCGCATATTCGGTGGAAAATGAAGAAGGCAAGGTCATGGCGCGGGCGACGGCTTCTGTGTCGATCAGTGACACACCGATCGCGGATGCGGGCATCGAGATTGACGGTGTCGCGGACGATGCTGCATATTCGCTTATGCCGTCATATTCGACGGGCGTGAACGGAAATCTGACTTTCAAATATCATTTTACGGATGACGGCATGTATATTGCGGCAGACGTAAAGGATGCGCAGCTCATTTACAGTGATTACGTAGTGTCGCACTTTACGCAGAGCGACGGATTTGAAATTTATCTGAATCTTTCCGAAGAGGAAGGGGACCTTCTCAATGAGGATTGTTTCAAAATTCAGGTGAACGTAAACGGGTTGGTGCGCGTTTACGGAGCATCCGAAGGCAGGGTACTGTATGAAATCAACGAGCGCATAGTTCCCGATTTCAAATTGCAGGTACACGGCACCAAGACCGAAGTTTCGGATGAGGAAGCCCTTTCATATTACGATCTTGACAACGGATATACTTTTGAGGGATATTTTTCGTATGCGCAGCTTGGTATTGAAAGTATTCCCGATGCGATCGGCGTTGCGTTCACGCACAGGGATGTATCCAGTGCGAATGCGTCGCTGATCAATGACGGTGCGCAGGCAAATCAATTTTTCCGTGATGTCGATCTGCCGGACAATGTGACGCAGATCATTTTGGACAACGGAAAGACGTATGAGTGGGAAACGTATGACACGTATGCGATCACGGCTCTGTACAATACGCTGTACCTGCGAGGAGAGCATAAAGGAGTTGCGGCTCCGCAGGCCGAATACGCGGTGACGGTGGACGGCGCGGCGGACGAGGGCGCATGGACGAATGCGGATGCATTCACGTTGGGTGAAGACAAAGCGTCCGTCAAGGCGTTTACGGATGAGAGCGGGTTGTACGCTTTTGTCGAAGTCAACGACGGTGCGGTTGCGTCCGGGAAAAACGGAAGCATATACGGCGGGGATTGTGTGCAGCTTCGCATCGCGTCGGGGGAAACGCTTCGATCGGACGCTCTTCCCAAGGGGATGCAAAAGGGCGACAGGATCGTGACGATCGCACCTGACGGCAGAGCGGAAAAAAGCTATCTGAATCCTGCTTCCTTGCTTTTCGTGGGCGGATTTGATGTCGCGTATGCGGTTTCGGAAACGGACGCAGGTTATGCGGTCGAGATTTTTGTTCCTGCGTATGCGCTTGGTGTCGCGGCGGGCGATCCGATCGGGATATGTGTGGGATTGATCGATTCGGACGGCGAAACAAATACGACGATTTCGGATTTTATATATGCAAGCGCTTGCGATATCCCGTCCGGGTATCATATAATAGGAGGGTAAAGAGATGAGAGGAATGCAATGGAAAAACGGCAAACTTTGCATTAACAATTATTATTTGCGCATGGCGCTGATCGCGGTGTTTGCTTGCGTGTATGCTCTGATGCTCTTTGCCTGGCAGATTTCATTTCCGGCACAGGCGGCGGCAAGCAATCCTACGAAGGCGAAGAATGTGATCATGATCCAGACCGACCACGAACTTTCGTATCTGCACGGGACCGAGGATGATACATACAATATTCTGCGTCCCAATTATGATGAGTTTCGCGCCGAGTCGGTGGATTTTGTCAATGCGAAATCCATCAACCCGCTGTGCAGTCCCGCGCGGCGTACGATGCTGACGGCCGTATATCCGCACGAGCACGGCATTACCACCAACTCGACGGGGCTTGCTCCCAATCCGAATATTGACACCATCTATGACGTTCTCCTTGAAAACGGATTCGGAGCCGAAAACATTTATTTTTACGGGAAGACGCATTGGAGCGGGAGCCTTGCGAACGACACGCCGCAGACGGCGTACGGCGTGCAGGGCTGGTCGACGGTGGGTTACGGTCAGCCGTACAAGACGCAAAAATACAAGGACTATCTTGCAGACAATAATTATTTCGGGTCGACGGAGCGCGAACCTGTCATGACGCTGATCGGGCCTCCGCTGTATGTCAATCCTGCTCTCAAAGAGGGTGACACCTTCAACATTGCGAACATGAACATCATTACGGGCAACTATTTCGGGATCATGAAAGCGCCCAAAGAATTCCATGAAGCGTTTTTCCTGGCAGATATGGTCAACGAGCAGTTGGAAGAGCTTGCGCAGGCGGACAACGATCATCCCTTCGTGATGTCTGTGAACACGTGGGGGCCGCACCACCCGTACTATCCGACGCAGGAATACGTCGATTTATACACGGACGAGAATGGGGTGATCGGCGGCAACATCGAGGAATATCCTTCGTTTTACGATGAATTCATCAATAAACCCGAAGTTTACGCTTGGGATCAGCAGGCGGCGAACAATCCGAATCTTTCCGTGCCAAACGAAAAGACATGGGAGGAATTTCGCAAGTACATGGCAATAGCATACGCGCAGACGACACTGGTGGATGATGCGATCGGCACCATTTTGGACACGATCGAAGCGACGGGGCTGGCGGAAGACACGGTCGTGATCTGGACGAACGATCACGGCGATGCGCTCGGTTCGCACGGCGGACATGCGGACAAAGAATGCTACATGATCGAGGAGATTTTGGATATCAATATGACGGTGCGTGACCCCGATTTTGCGGATCTTGCAGGGACTGTGAACACTTCCTATGTTAACACGGCGGATGTGCCCGTGACCATGCTGGACGTGGTAGACCTGGCGTTTCCTGACGATGTGGCGGGCATGAGTCTTCTCGATCTGATAGACGAAAGCGCGCAGCCGCGCGAATACATGGTTTGTGAAACCAACGGACACTTCACCGACACACGGGCACGCACGGTATATTATGACGGGTTCAAATACACCTATTATTACGGAGACATCGACGAGCTTTACGATTTGGAAAATGACAAGCATGAAATGAACAATTTGATCTATGAGCCCGAAATGCAGGGCAGGATCGCGGTTATGAAAAGGATGCTCCGCGAATGGCAGATCGAAGAAAAGGACAACATTCCGCTTGTGAATCTGTAAAAGGAGAGCCATGAAAAAGCAACCGAATATTGTGATGATCCTGTTTGATCATCAACTGTTTTACCGCCACGGGGCAGACGGCGGCGCGCAGGTGCGCCGTCCCTGCTTCGACGGATTTAAGAAGGAGGCGACTTTTTTTGAGGACGCCTTCTCTGTCTGTCCGCTGTGCGGGCCTGCGCGCCGTTCCATGTTGGACGGGCTGTATCCGCATAAACACGGGCAGGTGCGCAACGAAATGAAGCCGATAAGCGAGGAGACATATTTTGACTGTCTGCGCCGCGCAGGGTATGACTCGTATTATTTCGGAAAATGGCATGCGGGAAAGGGGAACGCTCAATCGCTGGGGAGTAAGGGCTTTTCGGCGGAAGGATACGGCAATCCCTATCTTTTGGAGGATTATAAGGCATATCTGAAAGAGCGTGGTTTGGAAAGCCCGAAAGGATACGTGCATTTCAGCGAATCCGATCGGCAGTATTTCAAGGAGGGAGAAGTGGCCGATCTTGCGGGGTTTCCTTTTTTGTATACATACACCTTCGGAACGCTCCTAACGCCTGCGGACACACATGAATGTTTTTATCTTGCAAACCGCGCATGCGAACAGATCGAGCGGTTGGCGCAGGAGGGGGACGGCCGACCGTTTGCGCTCCGCGTCGATTTCTGGGGGCCGCACCAGCCATATTTCCCCACGCAGGAATATCTCGATATGTATGACGAGTCGGAAATTTCCATGTACGGGAGTTTTTATGACGATTTGGAAGACAAACCTCCCATCTACAGGTTTGAAGACAGCTATTCTCTTTCGAAGGACAAGCAGCTGATCATTCCCAATCCGCAGAGCGAGGCGAACTGGAAGAAGATGCTGCGCTATGCCTATGCGCAGAATACGATGTGCGATGCGGCGGCGGGAAGGATCATCGACGCGCTCAAACGCTGCGGCATGTACGAAGATACGATCGTCATCTGGTCGGCCGATCACGGCGACGCGCTCGGTTCGCACGGCGGTCACATCGACAAGAATTGTTATCTTTCGGAAGAGATGATCCGCGTTCCGCTCGCGGTGCACGACCCTTCCGCGGGGCAAGGTACGGTATCTCGCGCGAACGTATCCAATCTGGATATCCCGGCGACCATCGCCGATTACTGCGGGTCGCCCTTTGAAAGCGAGATCGACGCGCAGTCGCTTCGCCCCTATGTCGAGGGGAAGAAAAAGCGGGGCAGAAAATATTTTGTTTCGGTAAGCCACGGGCATTTTCAGTGGCATATCGCCCGCGCGGTGTGCAAAGGGCGGTACCGCTACATTTACAATAAAGATATGATCGAGGAGTTGTACGATCTGCAAAAAGATCCTTACGAGCTTTGCAATCTCTGTGACGATCCGGCGCACGCCGAGGTGAAAGAGGAACTGATCAATTGCCTGAACGAATGGCGCGAAAAATACAAAGACAAAGAATATTGAGGGAAACGGAATGCTCAACCTTCTCATCAAACCCGCATCCAGCCTTTGCAATATGCGGTGCAAATATTGCTTTTATCATGACGAATCGGCGCACCGCGATGTGGCGTTTCGCGGTATCATGCAAAAAGAAACGGCGGACGTCCTCATAGAAAAGGTATTCGAAAGTGAAAAGCAATCTGTTTTGTTTGCATTTCAGGGCGGGGAACCGACGCTTGCGGGGCTCGATTTCTTTAAAGCGTTTGTGGCAAAAGTGCGCCAAACGAACAAAAATCGCGTTCCGGTGCAGTACACGTTGCAGACGAACGGTCTGACGATGAACGACGAGTGGGCACAGTTTCTGCGCGCAAACAAATTTCTTGTCGGGCTTTCGTTTGACGGGGCGATCAAGGTACACGATAATTTGCGCATCGATGCGGCGGGAAAAGGAACATACCGCCGCGTTGTGCAGGCTTCGCGGGTGATGGATAAATACGGGGTCGATTACAATATTCTCTCGGTTGTTACGCCCGACGTTGCGCAGAATATCGACAAAGTCTATGCAGAAATGAAAAAGCGGGGATTTCGGTATTTGCAGTTTATTCCCTGTCTGAATCCTCTCGGCTGCGATGAGATACTCGAATATACGCTGACGAACGAAGATTACAAATATTTTTTGAAAGCACTGTTTTCGCTGTGGTATAAAGATTTTATGGCGGGCGAATATTACAGCATCCGCTATTTCGACAACCTGTATTTTCTCTTTGACGGCAAGGGCGCGGAGCAATGCGGCATGCAGGGGCACTGTAACATACAGTTTGTCGTGGAAGGAGACGGGGCCGTGTATCCGTGCGATTTCTATTGTTTGGACGAATATCTGCTCGGAAACATCCGCGAAAAAAGTTTTCGCGAGTTGTTCTCTTCGGCGGCGGGGCAGAAATTTTTAAAGAGTTCAGCAGGCTTTGACGGGGAATGCAAAACGTGCCGTTGTTTTTCGTTATGCAGGAGCGGTTGCCGCCGCTATAAGTGGGAAGGCCGCTATATCTACTGTGATGCGTTTCGCGCGTTTTACGAGGATCTGGAACAAAAACTTCCTTTGGTCCGCAAAAAATTGCAAGAGCGCAGTGCGCGAAGATGAGAAAAATCCGTTCGGGAACGAACGGATTTACGTATGTTCAAAAACGAGAACGGGAGGGCATATGGCGAAAAAAGAGGGTAAACGCAAAAAGATGTGGCTGCTGGTCTTTTTTCTGTTTATGAAGATCGGCTTGTTTACGTTTGGCGGAGGCTATGCTATGATCGGGCTTATTCGAAGAGAACTCATTGACCGCCGCAAATGGATCACGCCCGAAGAGTTCACCGACATGATCGCCGTTTCCGAATCGACGCCCGGGCCGCTTGCGATCAACAGCGCGACGTACGTCGGCTATAAAGTCGGGGGATTTTTAGGCGCATTGTTTGCAACGATCGGGGTCGTGATCCCGTCCTTTGTCATCATTTTTGTTATTTCGCTTTTTTTGGAGCGTTTTCTCCAAATCAGAGTGGTTGCGGCTGCGTTTCAGGGTATTCAGGTCGCGGTCGCTTTTCTGATCCTGTCGGCGGGGATAAAGCTGTTCCGTGAGCTTCGCAAAAACCGTTTGACGGTCGCACTTGCCATACTTGTGTTTTGCGCGATGATTGTACTCGATGCGCTTTCTTTATCCTTTTCGTCTATTTGGTTTATTCTGATCGGAGCGGGTATCGGGCTTGCCTTTTATATCGGGGCACGCATAAAGCGTTGCCGCGAACGAACGGCTCGCGCGGCGGACGAACAAAGTTTGCCGTCGGTACAGGAAAATATGCCGCAAACAGAAGATTCCTCGAAAAGGGCGGAAGAAGATTCCTCGAAAATAGCGGAAGAAGATAAAGACGAGGAGGTGCGCTGATGGGGTACCTTACCTTATTTCTTATCTTTTTTAAGATCGGGATTGTTTCGTTCGGCGGCGGATACAGCATGTTGCCGATGATCGAGGACGAAGTGATCGGACGCGGCTGGCTCACCGAATCGCAGCTCATGAATTTTATCGGCGTAGCGGAGTCCACTCCGGGGCCGATCGCCGTCAACATTGCGACTTTTATCGGTTCGTCGCAGGCAGGCGTTCTGGGCGCTCTGTGTGCGACGGTGGGGGTCGTGCTTCCGTCTTTTTTGGTCATACTGCTCATTGCTTCGCTTTTTAAAACTTTTTTGCAAAATCAATGGGTGCAGGGCGCGCTTGTGGGGATCCGCGGGGTGATCGTGGGGCTCATCTGTGCGACGGGGCTGTGGATGGCATTGCAGCTGTTTTTCTTTACCGGAGACGCGGGCGCATTTTCTTTTGACTGGCGCGCCGTGACGATCGCGGCGGTGCTTCTGGGTGTCAGTCTGGTCATGAAGAAATTCCGCCGAACGGCGACGCCGATCATGCTGATTCTGATTTCGGCAGCGCTGGGCGCGGTCCTGTATATGATATAAAAAAGCGGTGCCGCATACTTGATATGCACCCCAAAAGTTGGACAACTTTTGGAGGTGCATATTTTTATGTCAAGAGAAAAGAAATTTAACACAAAGTATAGCGCAGAGTTCAAAATATCTGTTATAATGGATATGCGTGAGAACCATTTGAGTTACAGGGAAACAGCTCGCAAATATGGACTTGTGAAAAACTCTATGGGCGGAGCGATGAAAACTCT
>CALVHR010000023.1 GCA_944328495.1 uncultured Clostridia bacterium | reverse complement strand
TATCTATGTCTTTCATTAGACCTCCTGTTTTACTCTTGTTGCGATTGTCAGTCGCCTCAATTGTATTACAGGAGTTTGTTTTTTGTCCATAGTTGTAAACTCTTTATCCACTCACTCAGTGAGTGGTTGTCTTTGACAAAACAAACCTCCGCAGGCAAATGCCTGCGGAGAAAAACAATTTAATAAATTGTATGAAAGATTTTAAAATACTTTCACCCGTTCTGTCTGCGATATGTCCAAACAGTATCGCGCTCTTTCATACAATACTTGCACAATGTACGAAATCTTGGCCGCCGCATATCTTTATTGCAGATCGTCCGTCGATGCGTTTGCCTGCACGACTTCGATATGCAAAGTAAAATCTGCCGCAAGTTGTTCCGTTACGGGATTCGTTTCGTCATCAAAAATCTGCTGCATTTTCCAAGGCAAAGCAATTTCAAAGGAAAATTCCTGCGTAGCGCCGCTTTCCCATTCTGCCCAATCCTGCAAATACAGCGCACTCTCCGCATCCGCAAAATACTTCTCGCCGTCCGCCGTATTAAAAGCAAGGCTCGTGACAAGCTCTGCGTTGGAAGTCGGTACGGCTTCGATATACACCCTGTATTTGACCGCTACCGTACTTGCATTTTCAATGAACAGTTTTATTGCCGCACCGTCACCGAGCGAAATGTTCGTCAATGAAATATTCCCGGCCGAGGTTACGGAAAACACACCGCCCTGCTCAACCGCAGCATCGAAATTACCGTTTTCGTCATCGTTGATCACTGCCTCCACACGCTCGTCTGACGACTGACCCTGCGACCATGCTGCCTCCATGGATACCGTTCCGACGACATCGACCTTACCGGTTTGCACACTGATCTTCTTTTGCTCTCGATCGGAGAACAATGCAAACGTCGCTCCGATGATGACCGCTACACTCAGCACCGCGATCAAAAACGAGATCAGCAAGGTTTTCCCTTTTCCATATATTCTATGCATACCGCAATTGTCTCCTTCTTATTTCAGCCCCGCGCGGGTTAAAATCAATTCAAGCCGAATAAAGTTTCAAGATCTTCATCACTTGCGTTGCTCTGCCCTGCGTAAATCGTAAAATCAACTTCGCAAGACCCGTCCGCGATTTGCTCCGCCGCTTTGGGCAACTCCACGCTGATCGTGACAGTCACTTCTCCCTGCACGGCAATCTCCTCCCACGAATATCCGGTCCCCGACTCGATTCCCGTATTCACGATCACACCGTTTTCCGCATCCGACGCAAGACTGCCCGTCACGTTCGCCGCCACACAGTACTTTATCGCTACAGAAGACGTATTCTTGATCGTCAGGCTGATCTCCGCTTTATCTCCGGGAATAATGCCCGTAAGGCTCAATACGCCTGTATCCTGATCCAGGCTCGCTTCTCCGCCCAGATAAAAAGTATTTCCGGACTCCCCCGACAGCTTTTGCTGAACGCCGTCGACCAAGCTGTACAACACAGGAGATGCCCCGAATTCCGCCGATATCGATACGTCGCCGGTCGTTACCGTAACGCTCTTATCGATCTTTTTACCGAACAAAGCAAACGTCGCCCCCACGATCACTACCGCACACAAAACGATGATCAATGCCGCCGACAAAACCGCCATCTTTTTCGTTTTCATTTTTTCTTCCTCTTTCTGCTATAATTATTCAGAATGCTTTTCTGCGTTTATGCCTGTTCCGTCTTCTGCTGCGCTTTGACGGAAATATCAAAATCAACCTGCGCCCCCATAATCGTCGAGCCCTCGGCTCCGCTGTCCAATACAGACTCGTTCGCAGGCAATTCTACTTTGACTTTGAATTCAGACGCCGCATTGGCTTCCGTCAGCGAACCCAGCGCGATCTCCCCGCGCTCCTGCGCTACGGCAAGCGAAAACGCAGGAACTACCGCGTTTCCGTCCGCATCGCTCACTGTCACCATCAGTTGCTCCGCCAACAAAGCGGCGCTCCCTGTCAGTTCGCTCGTTACCACCAGCGATACGGAATAATCAAATGCAACCGTACCGTTGTTCACGATCTGCAACGTAACTTCCTGCCAGACCCCGGGCACACAGTTGCCTAACGAGAAAACCGAAGCATCCGACGCTTCCAAGTCTATGGGCGAGGAAGAATAATCCTCCGTCTGCGCCGTCGCGGGTATAATGCCGTTGCCGTCCGCAATCACGCCCGTTTCCGAGATCTTATACAAGGATACGTCCAGCGTACCTGCCTGCAAATGGTTTACCGTCTTTACCGAATCGGAAAACAAAGCAAACGTCGCCGCGATCAAAAGTCCGGCGCTCAACAACGCTGCCGCCGCCGCGATTATGATCGCTTTCGTTCTGGTAAATCGCATATTTTTCCCTCCTGTGTCCTTGCGGATCTATCTGATCAAGCGCTTTTTTCCTGCCGAAGAAAACTTATTCTTCCGCAGTATCCTCGCTCGCCGGCTCCGCTTCCGCCGCTGCGGCTTTCGCCTTCTCGCGCGCAAGACGGCGCTGCTCACGGCGCATCGCCTTTTTCTCTTCTTCACGGCGCGCACGCTCCGCAAACAGATCGCGATATGTAATGTCGATGATATCCTTTACGGCCGAAACCATCCCCGGTTCTTCGATCTTCACATCGATCGGCTTTTCCTTAATGTTCAGACCCGCACTGTCCGTATATGCGATAAAATCGTTGTTCTGCACTGTCAGACGCGCCGTCACGATACCGCGTTTGAGCACGATGCGAACTACCAGTTTCTTGCCGAGATATACGCTTGCACTCTTGTCGTTGACAACTTTCTTGACCCCTTCCTTCGCTTCCGCGTAACGAATGATCTCGTCAACATACCCTTTCTGCGCTTTCGAAAGCCGCAGGTATGCCTCCGCATACGGAATCGATTCGTTCCGACGCAGCACGACCATATCGGACGTGTCAATCGCTTCTTCACTCTGTGCGGGAGCAAGTTCTTCCGCACGGGCATCTTCTTCCGCACTCGCTTCCTCTTCCGCAGGAGCCTCTTCTTCCGCCGTCTGCTCCGCAACTGCACTCTGCTCCGCCGCAGGAGCCCCCAACGGTACAAGCACATATGCCTGTTCGTCTACCACAACGATCTTTCCCGGCGCTTTCTTTGCCTTGTTTTGCATTACGATCGCCACGATCACCCAGACAAGAAGAGCCAACGCCACTGCCAGCACGACGCATATGCTCACTATAAATAGGGGTTCAGTCATCCTCGGATACCTCCGTTTTTAATTCTTCCAGCTCGCGGCGCAAGCGTTCGATCTCTTGCTCAAGCGCAGCTGCTTCTTCCCTTTTCTTTTCCTCTTTTCGCGCCTTGATCGTCTGCAAAATAAAAAATATTTCATAGACCAGGATCACCGCCGCCGGAACGATCAATACCAATACGATCCCCGCCGTGGTGCGCAGGAAAGATATGATCTTCCCCAAAGGATAATTGCTCCATTCCACAATCCCGATCACATCGGATTCGGATATTGTCTGCGTTTCGTTCGGATCCGCAACAGCATCTCCGTGACAGATGAACCGCAACCCCGTCTCCGTTTCTTCGATGCTCACGATCCGATGCGTCACAACCACATCGCTGCGGCTCGTTTCCGACCAGTCATAAAACGTAATGATGTCGCCGACCTGCAGACTCTGCATGAACTCGTCTCGCTCTTCTCCGCTCTCCGGCGCCGCATCCACGCACACAAGAGAATCGGTTCGGATCGTCGGCTCCATCGACCCCGTCAAAACAATTCGGATCTGCCTTCCGAATATTTCGGCGTCTTCCCCTTTCAGTTTGTAGGGAAGCGCCACAGCCAGGCACACGATTGCCAGCAACAAAAAAAAGGCGATCAGGACAGCCGATAATACAGACAAAAATTTTTTCGCCTTACTCGTCATCCCTGACTACCGCCCTCCAACGCATATTCCGTTGTTATATCGCAGGACAGTCCCTGCGCTTCGTCTCCGACCGTCTCCGCCAGCCGAAACGCTACGGAAAAAGTAAATTCTCCCGACACTTCTTTCGTAATCGCTTCGCTCGTACAACCCGCATATTCACCGGAATAAACCGTCTCGCCCGCCACGATCACCTCTACCGTGAGATATTCGCCGAGCGTTCCTTCACCGCCCCCAGAAAAGCGCGCCGAAAAAACCGACCCGACGCCGCCGTCGGCCGTGTATTCCGTCACATAACCGTCCCCGCCCGGGACCATGTTGTCAAACGTGACAGTCTCAACATACGGATCATCCCCTTGCGTGATCAACGGCTCGTCTCTTTGCGTCAGCACATACGCCGTCCCGACACCGGTCCCCGCCAAAATCAAAGCAATTGCAATTATGAATATTATCAATGATTTCTGTTTCATCCGTAATCGTCCCGAAATAATCTGCATATTCTATAATCAATATTATATGCTTATACATAGTATAACACTCAAAAAATACAATGTCAATACTTTCACAACATTTTACTTGTAACTTTGTTATAAAATTTCTCATACGGAAATATAAGAAACTTTTTGCGCCCTTTCTCCTTGTACGATCGCCGAAGAAAAACGCCTTTGCAGTCGGTAAAACTTTTATCGTTTCCGTTCCCCCCCCCAACGTTTCCTGAAAAACTGACCTCTCGCGTATTTGTACAAAAATCCGACTTCCTGCCCGATTTTTATGAAAAAAAATTGAAATTTGCGCGAGACATATTGACATTTCCTTAAAAAAGGTTTATTCTAATACAAAATACATTTAGGGAGGGGATTTTTATGTTTTGTCAGGACTGCGGAAACAAGCTCACGCTTAAATTCTGCGAAAACGAAGGGCTCGTCCCCTACTGCGATACCTGCGGAGGGTTCAAGTTCCCGCCGTTCAAGACCGCCGTCAGCATGACCGTGGTCAACAAATCGCAGGACCGTGTTCTGCTCGCCAAACACACGAGCGGCGATTTCTTGCTCCTTGCCGGCTATGTGAAAAAAGGTGAATCGGCCGAAAAAGCGATCGTGCGCGAAATCCGTGAAGAAACCGGACTTTCCGCCGTGAAATACAAATATATCGGTTCCCGCTATCACGAGCCGCGCAACGTGCTCATGCTCGGATTCATCGTCGTCGTCCCCGAAGGCGAAATCAAACTGAATACGGACGAGATCTCTGAAGCAAAATGGTGCACTTTCGACGAAGCGCTCGAAACGGTCAGTCACGATTCGACTGCCGAATTTCTGCTCAAAAGCGCGATCGCAGAACTTAAACGCGCAAAAATCTGAAAAAAAAACCGCCGCACAACTTTCGGATGTGCGGCGGTTTTTTCGGATATTCTGCTTATTTCCTGCGATAATTTTCGCAACACGTACATTTTTCCGCATCGCACTCGCAGGTATTTCCGACCATGATCCTGTCCAAAGTACAGTTTTTGCCTTCGCAGTTGAATTTACAATCGGAAACTTCGCATCCGATCGCGTGATTGATCTTATCCATTGCAATCACCTCCCGCAATCTATTATGCGCAGTATTGCGCGGATTATGAGGCAAAGGGTTGACTTTTTCCGTCCGCCGTTGTAAAATATCTGTAAGAAAAAACATGAGGTGCTCGCTATGAAAGTAATTCTCAAACAAGATGTGAAAGGAACAGGAAAAAAAGGAGATATTTTGGACGTCAGCGACGGGTTTGCCAAAAACTTTTTACTTAAAAAAGGACTTGCCGAACAGGCATCCGCGGTTGCCGTAAACAGCTTAAAACTTCAAAAAGAAGCTGAAGAACGCCGCCGCGCAGAAGAAATCCGCCAGATCCGCGAACTCGCCAAAAAAATGGATAAGGCCCAAGTGACCGTCTCCATCAAATGCGGCGAAAACGGAAAAGTATTCGGAAGCGTCACTTCCAAGGAAATCGCATCCCGCCTCGAAGAACTCGGATACGAAATCGATAAAAAGAAAATCGTTTTGAAAGATCCGATCAAGACGATCGGCGATTACAGCGTGGAAGTCCGCCTCATGGAAGGCGTGTCCGCCAAAATTTTTGTCACCGTCGTACCCGAAACCTGATTTGCTAAAATCATGTACGCCGCCGCCCTGGTCAAGGGCGGCGGCTTTTTATTTCTATCGGCTTACTTGCGCAAAAAAAGCACTCCCGATCGGCTTTGCGGCACGTTTTCTTGCAAGCGTTCTTCTCTTTTTGCGTACTGCCGCGCGTACGAAACATTTATAAATTTCTGCAGCGGGGACAATGGAAAGCGATGCGCCGAACACGATCCCCCATTGTGCGCCGTTGAGCGAAACAATCCCGAACGCCGCCCGAAGAGGCGCAAACATGCACAGCAGAATGTTGACTCCCACCCCCGCCAGGACGGTAACAAACAGCAGGCGATTTGCAAAAAAGCCTTTGCCGAAGGCCGACGAACGATCGGAACGTATGTTGAACGAGTGGAAAAGTTCGAGAAACGAAAGTACAAAGAAAGTCATTGTGACCGCGACCGCATTTCCGTAAACGGCTGCGCTCCATAAAAAGATACCGACGCACACCGCGGTCTGAAACACCCCGTAAAACGCGACGGAAATCATGCTTTCCGCCGAAAACAAAGACGATGCCCGTGAAGGCGGGCGCAGCATGCAGTCTTTTTCCGCACGTTCGGCACCCAACGACAGAACGGGCAGGCTGTCCGTGATCAGATTGATCCACAAAAGCTGCGTAGAGGAAAGAAAATCCATTTTATACAGCGCAAGCGTCACGATCAAAATAGACAATACTTCCGCGAGATTGGTCGCCAGAAAAAACTGGATGGTCTTTTTAATATTCGAAAAAACCCGACGTCCCTCCCGTACCGCCGTCACAATTGTAGAAAAATTATCGTCGGCAATGACCATATCCGCCGCGCTCTTGGTGACATCGGTGCCTGAAATCCCCATGGCGATGCCGATATCCGCCTTGCGGATGCCGGGCGCATCGTTGATGCCGTCTCCCGTCATCGCAACAACGTTGCCCGCTTGTTGAAATCGCTCGACGATACGGCTCTTGTGTTTCGGACTTACGCGGGCAAATACGCGGCAAGCAGGAACCCTTTGCGAAAGTTCGCTTTCGGACAAAGTATCCAGTTCCGCTCCCGTGATCACTTCATTCTCGCTCTGCGCCATCCCCAGACGCGTCGCGATCGCATACGCAGTTTCGCGGTGATCGCCCGTGATCATTACCGGCATGATCCCCGCGCGCTTGCATTCCGCAACCGCCTCTTTTACCCCGCGTTTCGGCGGATCGATCATTCCGCATATCCCGATAAAGATCAGATTTTCTTCCTCCGTGCTCCCCTCATACTCCCGATACGCAAACCCCAACACCCGCAACGCCCGCGAAGCAAGGCATTCCGTCGCCGCAAGCACGTTTCTGCGGTCATCTTCGCTCATGCGCCGTACTTTACCATTTTCCAGTATCCTGTCACAGTGTTCCGATAAAACGTCGGCGGCACCCTTTACGTACAGGTAATCCCCTTCCGCAGTCCTTACGGCCTCGGACATGCGCTTTCGCTCCGATGAAAACGGGATCCCGCCGAGTTTTTTGAAGGATAACGTAAAATCATGCGCGTCCGCAAAATTGACGAGCGCAACCTCGGTCGGATCGCCGCGACGATTGCCTTTCGCCCCCTTGACCGTATTGCATGCACTGATACAAGAAAGCAATCGCTCTCCTTCCTCTTTTCCTACCGCTAAAACTTCCCCTGCCCTCAATCGCGAAAGTGATACGGCGTCAAAAGACGTGACCGCTTCCTCTACCGTCATACGGTTTTCGGTCAGCGTACCCGTTTTATCCGAACAAATACAGCTGCACCCGCCCAGCGTTTCCACCGCATGCAATTTGCGCACGATCGCTCGCTCGCGGCTCATCTTTTGCACTCCCATCGCCATGATCACCGTGACCACCGCAGGCATACCCTCGGGAATTGCCGCGACCGCGATCGCCACCGATGACATAAAATTTCCTAAGATCGTGCTGTTTTTGAAGAAAATGCCGAACACAAAAATGATCGCGGCTATCCCTACGACAAATGCCGTCAGCGCTTTGCCAAGCACGGCCAGGATCTTTTCCAGCGGTGTCTTTTCCGCCTGCGTTTCCTGCAACAGCCCCGCTATATGCCCGATCTCCGTATTCTGGCCGGTGCTCACCACCACCGCCTTCGCTTGTCCGCTGACCACAAACGTGGAAGAATAGAGCATGTTCTTCCGATCGGAAACAGAAGTTTTTTCCGCAAACGCTTCCGACGTTTTCGTGACACCGAGCGATTCACCCGTCAGCGCGGATTCATCGCACTTCAATTCCTCCGCATGCAGAATCCTGCAATCTGCGGGGATCATATCCCCCTCTTCCAGATCGATGACGTCGCCCGGAACCAATTGCGTGCTGTCCAGCAAAACGTCCTTGCCGCCGCGTATCGTTTTCACGCGGCAAACCGAAAGTTTTTTCAGCTTTTCGATCGCCGAGTCCGCCCGGTATTGCTGTATAAACCCGACAAATGTATTGAGCAGGATGATAAACAACAATATCCCCGTGTCGGCAAGCTCATGCGCATCCCCCGTGACGTATGCAATTACCGCCGATACTGCCGCCGCACAAATCAGCAAAATCGTCATGAAATCCTTAAACTGTGCAAGAAACAGTTTGATCACACTGCCTTTCTTTTTATCCTGCAATGCGTTCTCTCCGACCTCTGCCAGCCGATTCGCTGCTTCCTCCTGCGTAAGCCCGCGTTCTCCCGTACGAAGTTCGGCAAGTACTTCTTCCGCCGTCATGCTATGATATGCGCGCATACTGACCTCGATTTGTTGGTTTACGAAGTATTATATTCCCGCAGCTCTGCGGTTATGCGCAGCCACAAATCAAAACGCTTTCAATTTCGGAATCTTACAAAAAGCGCGGCGCCTTCCCGAAAGAAGGCGCCGCGCTTTTTGTTCCGCTCTCCCGCAAACATATCAAGCTTGCAGGTCCTTGAGCTGTTTTTCAATTTTTTCTTTCATTTCGATAAATTTCTCGAGTTTTGCGCGTTCCGCATCCACGAGCGCCTTAGGCGCCTTATCGACAAAACCGCGGTTGTGCAATTTTCCGTCCGCACGCCCGATCTCGCCGATGACCCTTTCCAGTTCTTTGGCAAGGCGTTCCTTTTCCTTTTCAATATCGACAAGTTCTCCGAGCGGCACGAAAATCGTACAAGACTCCAAAACTTGCGAAAGCGTCTTTTCGGTAATATCTGCCCCGCTTTCAACATATTCGATCGAGCTTGCGCCCGCAAGTTTCGCGATTGCTCCCGCATTCGCGGCAAAAACACGCTTGTTCGGCGTCGCGATATACAATTTCACCTTTTTCGCAGGCGGACAGTTCACCGACGTCTTCATATTGCGGACGCTCTTGATCACGTCCATGACAGGTTCGAATGCCTTTGCTTCCTTCCTATATGCAAGTTTAGAATTGTAGCAAGGGAATTCCGAAACCATGATGCTTCCCTTCGTCCCCGGGATGTTGCGATAGATCTCGTCGGTAATAAAAGGAACAAACGGATGCAAAAGTTTGAGCGCATTTTCAAGCACAAAACACAGTACCGAAAGGGTCGCCGCCTTCTTTTGCGCATCGTCCCCGTATAACGAACTCTTGCAAAGCTCGATATACCAGTCGCAAAAATCGCTCCAAAGGAAATCGTACAGGGCGCCCGCGGCAATTCCGAGCTCAAATTTGCCCATGTTCAGCGTCACTTCGCGGATACAGCTTTCCAATCTGGAAACGATCCATTTATCCGCAGACGTGAGCTTGATTTCACTCATGGGCGGGATCTTGACTCCTTCCGCATTCATGAGCACGAAACGGGATGCGTTCCAGATCTTATTCATGAAATTGCGCGCCGCTTCGACTTTGCCTTTACTGTAACGGCTGTCGTTGCCCGGAGCAACCCCCGTGATCAGAGAGAAGCGCAGAGAATCCGCACCGTACTCGTCGATCACTTCCAGCGGATCGATCCCGTTGCCCAGCGATTTGGACATTTTCCTGCCCTGCTCGTCGCGCACGATGCCATGCAAAAGAACATCGCGGAAAGGTACTTTGCCCGTATGCTCGATCCCCGAAAAGATCATGCGCGCGACCCAGAAGAAAATAATATCGTACCCGCAGGACAAAACGTCCGTCGGATAAAAATACTTGAAATCTTCCGTTTGATCGGGATAGCCGAGGGTCGAGAACGGCCACAGCGCCGAGGAAAACCAAGTATCCAGAACATCCTCGTCCTGTTTGAGGTTCTTACCGTGACAGTGCGGGCATTCGGAAGGATCGGTCTTGGAAACGATCATTTCGCCGCAATCCTCGCAATACCAAACGGGGATGCGGTGTCCCCACCACAGCTGGCGGGAAATACACCAATCCTTGATCCCCTCCATCCAATTAAAATAAATTTTGGAGAATCGCTCGGGCGTAAATTTGATCTTTTTGCGCGCAACCGCGTCGATCGCGGGTTTTGCAAGCGGCGCCATCTTCACGAACCACTGTTTGGAAACGATCGGCTCCACCGTGCTCTTGCAACGGTAACAATGCCCGACATTGTGCGCGTGCGGCTCGATCTTGACGAGCGCTCCGCAAGCCTTCAAATCTTCCACGATCTTCTCGCGCGCCGCAAAGCGGTCCATCCCTTCGTATTTGCCCGCTTCCGCGTTCATTGTACCGTCATCGTTCATAACGCGGATGACCGGCAGGTTGTGCCGCAACCCCACCTCAAAGTCGTTTGGATCGTGCGCGGGCGTGATCTTTACCGCACCCGATCCGAATTCCATATCGACGTAATCATCTGCAATGACGGGAATCTCCCTTCCCACCAGCGGCAATACAAGCGTCTTGCCGACCATGTGTTCATAACGCTTGTCCTTGGGATTGACCGCTACCGCCGTATCGCCGAGCATCGTCTCGGGTCGGGTCGTCGCAACGACGATATATTCGTCGCTGTCCTTGACAGGATATTTCAAATGCCAGAAAAACGAAGCGTCCTCGCTGTATTCCACTTCCGCGTCCGAAAGCGCCGTCTTACAGCCGGGACACCAGTTGATAATGCGATCTCCGCGGTAGATCAGCCCCTTATCGTAGAGGTTGACAAACACCTCCCGCACCGCGCGGGAGCAATTTTCGTCCATTGTAAACGCAAGGCGCGACCAGTCGCAGGATACGCCCATCTTCTTCATCTGCTCGACGATCCTGCCGCCGTACTTTTCTTTCCACGCCCATGCGCGTTTTAAAAAGCCTTCCCTGCCGACGTCCGCTTTGGTCAGCCCTTCCTTTTTCATCTGCTCGACGATCTTGACTTCCGTCGCAATGGATGCATGATCGCACCCGGGAAGGTATAACGCCGAATATCCCTGCATCCTTTTGAAACGGATCAGGGCGTCGATGATCGTATTGTCGAGAGCATGTCCCAAATGAAGCTGTCCCGTGATGTTCGGAGGCGGAATAACGATGGTAAAAGGGATCTTGGACGGATCCGCTTCCGCACGGAAATAATTGTTGTCCGTCCAGTCGGCATACAGCCGCTCCTCAAAATCTTTGGGATTGTACGTCTTCTGCATTTCCATAAACACCTTCCTGCCGCCTTTGCGGGTGCCTCGCTCGCCGCGGCGCTCTCACCCCCATGCCTTCCCTCAGCATCGCCGCGTTCGATCTTACACAATAATTTTGTCGTTAATAGTGAATATTATATAAAATCGCGCGCAAATTGTCAATTAAATTCAGGTTTTGCCGCCCCGTAAAACCAAGATTTTACTTCGCTTTTTTCCTGTCAAAACAAAGCCTCCCTGCATACTATGTATTATTGACAAATACAACCCCAAAGGGAGAAACTTCATGAAAAAAATCATTGCGGCAATTTTATGCGTCCTCTTCGCCGTCGTGCCCTTCGCGGCGTGCGGAACAAGCGAAGACGGACTCACAAAAATCCGCGTCAGCGAAGTGACGCATTCCATTTTCTATGCCCCCATGTATGCAGCCGACGAGCTCGGATACTTCGAAGAAGAAGGCATCGAAATCGAACTTTCCAACGGCGGCGGCGCCGATGCGGTTATGGCGGCTGTTCTTTCCGGAAGCGCGGATATCGGATTCTGCGGTCCCGAAGCAGCTCTCTATGTGCTTATCGGCGGCTCCAACAATGTTCCGAAAGTATTTGGTCAGTTGACCAAACGGGACGGCTCTTTCCTCGTTTCGCGCATCGATGAAGCCGATACCTTCGATTGGAAAACCAGCCTGGAAGGCAAAGACATACTTGCCGGAAGAAAGGGCGGCGTTCCTGCCATGACTTTCGAATACATCCTCAACCAGAATGGCCTGTACGACGGACAGAACGTTTCCATGAATTATGACGTCAACTTTAATAACATGACGGCGGCTTTTGAAGGCGGAACGTCCGATTACTGCACAATGTTTGAACCCATCGCCTCAGAATATGAAAAAGCAGGCAAAGGCTTTGTCGTCGCATCTGTCGGCGAAGCGTCCGGCGAAGTGCCCTATACTTGTTATATCGCACGCGAAAATTATATCTCAGACAACGAAGAACTCATTGAAGGATTCTTGCGAGCCATTATGCGCGGCATCGCATACATCAACGGTACAGACAGTGCCGAAGCTGCCAAAGTGCTTTTGCCCTACTTTGACGGGACCTCAGAAGAATCGATCAAAACTTCTCTTGACAGCTATAAGTCGATCGACGCCTGGCAGGAAGACATGACCATGACCGAAGATGCGTTTAATCGCTTGCAAGACATTATAGACAACTCGGGCGAACTGGAAAGACGAGTCAATTTTTCCGATCTCGTCGATGTTTCATATTCCTCTAAAATTTACGCCGAACTGAATAAATGACGCAAAATAAACAAAACGTATAAGGCAAATTGCGCCGCGGCGGAAAACCGACGCGGCGCCGAAAACTAAAACGAGGAAACTTTTATGAACGAACGAAACACTGCGCGCCCTATCCTTTCATTCGAGGGCGTGAGTCTGACCTATCATACAAACACGGGAGAAACGCTCGCCGCAAAAGACATGAGCTTTTGCGTATACGAGGGCGAATTCATTGCCGTGATCGGTCCTTCCGGCTGCGGCAAAACAACCGTGCTTTCACTCGCAGCGGGACTTTTGAAGCCCTCTGCAGGCAAAATCCGCGTGCGCGGGGAAAAGAAAGGCGCGGAAGTGTTCGGCTATATGCTCCAGCGCGATGAACTCTTCCCTTGGCGCACGGTTGAGGCAAACATATTCCTTCCTTTGGAAATCCAGAAAAAAAATACCCCAGAAAACCGTAACCGCGCGCTTTCCCTCGCCGAAAAATACGGGCTCGGCGGCTTTTTAAAACACTACCCCGACCAACTGTCCGGCGGCATGCGCCAGCGCGCCGCCCTTATACGCACGCTCGCAATCCAGCCCGAGATCCTCCTGCTCGACGAGCCCTTCTCCGCTCTTGACTACCAAACCCGGCTTTCCGTATGCGACGACGTATATAATATTATCCGCAGCGAAAAAAAGACTGCATTGCTCGTGACCCACGATATTTCCGAAGCAATTTCGGTCGCGGATCGCGTTCTCGTACTCAGTGCAAGACCCGCTTGTGTGGTTGCCTCGCATGAACTGGAATTCGGAAGCACAGAACCTCTGAAACGGCGCGAATCCCCGCGCTTTTCCTCGTGGTTCGAAATACTTTGGAAGGAGTTGAACATATGAAAAAAACGCTCAATTGCTCCGCCGAACATGCATTATATCTAAAAAAAGTACGCCGCGGCAAAATTATCGTCCAGGCTGCAAGATTCGGACTTTTGCTCGCCGTTCTCGGAATTTGGGAACTGATCGCGGGTTTGCGGATCGTCGACCCCTTCATCATCAGCTCCCCCTCGCGTATCGCGATCATGATCGCCGACCTCGCCCGCGACGGCTCGCTTTTTTATCACATCGGCACTACACTCTGGGAAACGCTCGTCGGCTTTGCCATCGCCGTCTCGCTCGGCACTTTTATTGCGCTCGCGCTATGGTGGAGCGAAACCGCACGTAAAGTACTCGAACCGTATATTGTTGTTTTAAACAGTTTGCCCAAAATCGCCCTCGGCCCCGTCATTATCGTTTGGTTTGGTACCGGCTCTTCAGCAATTGTATTTATGACTGTACTCGTCGGTATCATCGTCGCGATCATGAATATGTTGGGCGGATTCCTTGCAACCGATAAAAACAAGATTTTGCTTCTGCGTTCCATGGGCGCCACAAAGCGGCAAATCTTGTTTAAACTTGTCATCCCTTCCGCCCTGCCGCAGTTCATAGGAATGCTGAAAATCTGCGTAGGCATGGCATGGATCGGCTCCATTATGGGTGAATACATCGTATCCAAAGCGGGGCTCGGGTACCTGATCGTATACGGCGGCCAGGTGTTTAAACTCGACCTCGTCATGGCGGCAACGGCGATCCTATGCGTACTCGCCGCCGGCATGTATGCACTCGTCGCTCTTGCCGAAAAAATTCTTGTCAAAAACGACCGCTCTTGACAGCGCGTCGAATGGATAACGCCCCGCGAAGCCAAAAAACGGCTTCGCGGGGCAAATTTAATTAAACAATATTTTTGAGCATCTTTTGACTGGAACGCACGCGGCATTTTTTTACCCTAACAACAAAAGTTCGACCATGCGCCGCTTGAAACACAGCAAATACACAAACCGCGAGAAAGAGAAGCCCCGCCCCGCCTAACAAAGGATAAACATGTGAAACGATTGTGCGAAGGCCCATGCGCGAAAGTCCAAACGCCGCCACACAGGCAACAATTCGCCCTGTGCGCGGATGAGATGAGATTCGCGCGCGTTCATGCAAGGGATAATATGCGGAAAAGAGTGTCGTCACAATCCCGAACGCGGAGACTGCCGAATACATTTTTCCCGCAACTCCGCCGCCGATCGCAGACAAGAGCGGCACATCCGCAGAAATGCCAGCCGCGGCAAAAATCGTGGCAAGAATCACCGCGATACTTACGCCTATCACGGCAGAAGCCCCAAAGCACGCAAAGGTACCGGCCTTCCCTGCGCGCATACCGAGGTCACATGCGATGGGCGCGGCAAGGAAGACGTTCATTCCCGCATATAAGAATACGTCAGTCATGTTCCGAAAGCTGTCTTGCGGGGAATATGCACCTCCGAAATTCAGTTCACCGCAGGCAAGCCACGCTACAAATAAAAGGATTGCCGGAACAAGACAAGCATTCACCACACCGATGGCGCCGATACCCTTATCGCAGAGAAAATAGACCGCGATCAGCACCGTTACCGAAAGAACAGGTAAATATTTCGGGACTGAAAAACCCTCATACATGACTGAATCCAAGCCCGCCAGCATGCCTGCACATATAATGAGCGAACACACCAGAACAAGAGCGCGCACGGCAGGCGCCAACCGACCAAACGCCGCTTGCATCAGTCCTTCAAATCCGCCGAACCGCCTTCCGCACGCAAATAAGAGCGCGAACCCGAAAAAAAACAGAATTGCGGCGAGATACGCATATGCCGCAAACCCGTTTTCCGGAAAAAAGCGGACAAGCTCCGCCCCCGAAACAAATCCGGCCCCCACAACCGTTCCGACAAGTGTGCAGAATGTCTTGACAAAACCCGTTTTCTTTTCCTTTTCCATATCGGAATAATATATGCAAACACCGCCCGTGTTTTTCCTTTTCGCATTTCTATCTTCCGAAAAAATTTTCGGGATGAATGACATGCTCCGCCAAAATATCTGCCTTTTTCAGGCGCGCATCTTTGAGTATCGTCGCACGCTGCAAGATCGTGTTGCCGTATTTTTTACGCAGGGCATCCACCGTTTTTTCCAGTTTTTCCGCCTTTCCCTCACTCAGAATGTCCGTAAATATATTCATCTGGTCGACCGCACCCGTAAAATCACGCACAGATACACCCAGTGCTCGTACGTCACTCGTCCACGGAAAGACATCGCAAAACAATCGGAAAGCACAGTCAGCTATATCCGTTGCCGAGCGGGAAGGCAGCGGCATCTTTCCCTGCTTTCCATACCGCAAAAGATCGGCATCCGTGATCTGCACGCTCACCGTTTTAGCCTTGCCGAGCGCACTTTCCCGCAACCGAGCGGAAACGGCGTCCGAAAGCAGGAGCAAAAGCATTTTCACATCTTGCGGATCGGTGAGATCACGGTAGTTGGTCAGGCTGTTCCCGATGCTTTTTATATTCTGTTCTTCCCCGCGCTTTACAACAGGCGTTTGATCTTCGCCGTTTGCAAAGGCATGCAGATATTCCCCCCACTTTCCGAGCCAGTCGGAAAGCAACCCCACAGGGGTTTGCGCGAGCTGTCCTATCTTGTGTATCCCGCGCAGCTTAAGCTTGCGCGCCGTTGCAGGGCCTACGTACAAAAGCTCCTCCACCGGCAATGCCCACGCAACGCTGCGATAATTTTCGGGCGTGATCACCGTGACTGCATCCGGCTTTTTCATGTCCGATGCAAGTTTTGCAAAAATTTTGTTCCAACTCACGCCCACGCTTACGGTTATGCCGATCTCCCTTTTAACTAACGCGCGGATCTTTTCTGCGATCGACTGCGCCCCGCCGAACATTTTTTCGCTTTCGGAAACGTCCAACCAGCACTCGTCGATCCCGAACGCTTCAACGCGGTCGGTATACCGCTCGTATATTGCGCGGACCGCCTTGGATACGCGCA
Source organism: uncultured Clostridia bacterium (assembly GCA_944328495.1). Taxonomy (GTDB): domain Bacteria; phylum Bacillota; class Clostridia; order Christensenellales; family Borkfalkiaceae; genus Borkfalkia. Next base: position 11,974 of record CALVHR010000023.1, on the reverse strand, counting down.
GATATGCCGAAAAATCCGCAGGAATTTCTATGATCTGCGGACATTTTTTCTTTGCCTGCCAAAAGACATCGCCCGTTTTGACGCCCGCTTCCTTCGCAATCGTATTTTTCGCAAGGACGATCCCGTGCCTGTCTTCATGACTGCCGCATACTGCGACGGGCTTGCCCTGCAGCTCGGGATGGCGCAGCATTTCTACCGAAGCATAAAAATTATTCAAATCGCTGTGCAAGATCGCCCTCATCGCCGTTTCCGCTCCACGAACCAGCGTCTGTCTTCCTCTTCATAATACAAATGCCGCTCCGTTCCCCCGATCAGACACGTATATCGCAGCGGCATCACGGACGGCGCACGCGAAGGCGCGCGCTCGGCAAATTTTACGCGATCGATCTCGTATCTCCGCCCGTCTTCCCATACGATCGCAAGCGGACGCATTCCGCCTTCACAGGCAAACCGAACGATCGTTTCGACGTAAACCTTTTCATATTCCATACAAATATTGTGCGAAAAGAAATCTTTTTTATCCGATGCGCCATACTATAAAAGAAGCGCAATGAACGGAGACGAAAACGGAGCGGTTTTTTTGCTTGCGTTTGCGATCGTCGGCGCGGTATATTTAAAAAAAAGGAGAAATTTATGATCGATACCAGAAAAGTGGCCGTCATCGGCTGCGGCTTTGTAGGCTCCGCTTGCGCGTTCACGCTCATGCAGCACGGATTGTTTTCCGAAATGGTGCTCATCGACTTAGATCAAGCGCGCGCGGAAGGAGAGGCGATGGACATCAGCCACGGATTGCTCTTTGCAAAGCCCATGAATATCTATGCGGGGACATATGCCGATGCCGCCGACGCGGACATCGCGATCGTCACCGCCGGAGCAAACCAGAAACCGGGCGAAACGCGGCTTGACCTCGTCCGCAAAAACAGCAAAATCCTTATTTCGATTTTGGACGAACTGAAAAAAAGCGGCTTCGGCGGGATTTTGCTCATCGTTTCAAACCCCGTCGATATCCTTACGCGCGTGGCGCAAAAACATTCGGGACTTCCCGAAGGGCGCGTGTTCGGTTCGGGAACCGTGCTCGATACCGCAAGGCTGAAATACTTGCTCGGCGAACACCTCTCTGTCGACAGCCGCGGCGTGCACGCCTTTATCATCGGCGAACACGGCGACAGCGAAATTGCCGTTTGGAGCAGTGCAAACGTTTCGGGTGTGCCCCTGCATACTTTCTGCGAAATGCGCGGATTTTACGACCATGACAACGCAATGCGCGAGATTGGTGAAAATGTGAAAAACAGTGCCTATGCAATCATCGAACGCAAAGGAGCCACCTATTACGGTATTGCGATGGCCGTACAGCGCATCTGTGAAGCAGTGGTACGCGACGAAAAATCCATTTTGCCCGTTTCCGCCGCTTTGCACGGCGAATTCCGCATCAACGACGCTACTCTCAGCGTACCGTCCGTGCTCGGCGCCAACGGCGTGGAAAAAGTAGTCCCCATTTCTTTGAGCGACGACGAAGTCACTCGCCTGCGTTATTCCGCCGACATGCTCAAAGGCATCTTTGCTGAACTTTGATGTCTAGGCTTGCGGCAAAAAAGCCGTCCCGCTGCGTTGCGCAGCGGGACGGCTTTTTTCAAAACTTACGCATCTGCGTATTTCGCCGCCACGATTTTATTGTTGCGCGCGATCATACCCAGATACCCGTCAATCGTTCTCATGTAATTGTCGCATTCGGCGGGCTTTTTTGAAAAAGCCTTATACTTTTCGGAATAACCTTTGATCAGCCCCACGATATTCGTCAATGAACGGAATAATTCAAACAATGTAAATTTATAAAACTTGCGGTCCGGGATCGCCACAACCCACGCCGAAGGATGCAGAATCTTGCTCGCGCTCGCATACGCAGCATGACGATCGCTCTGCCCCGCAACTTTCTGCAAGCCGTCTTTGAAATTCAGCCGATATTCCTTGCCGAATCCTTCACGAAATCCGTCAACATATACCAGCCATCCGTAATTGATAAACGCATTGCGCTCCTTGACGGCAAACGCCTTGCATTCTTCCGAAAGCCGCCTCTGCAACTCCTCCGCATTCGGTTTGGTCTCTAAATCAAAATATTCCATGTGCTGGATATATCGGAAAAACAAATCGTCCCCCTTTGTGTTCAGCACAATGAGCACGCATTCCAGTTCATGCAGATGCCTCCATAAGATCACGGCATCGCAACTGTTTCCCGCGGCGAGCAGGTTGATCACGCTCTTGATCGTTACCAAAGCTTTCTTAAACAGATTGTTGATCCCGTTCATGCGGCGGTCCGGCCCCGAAAAAGTTCCCAATACAAAAAGAGAATAGCTGCATGCCATATTGTACGCAGCGATCTCGGGCGAATATGCCGACGTATTCGAATACTTTTCAACATTCAGATGCTCGTTGATGACTATATATACCGCTACGTCGCGCACAAGCATCTCTTTGTATTTGTCTTCCTTTTCTATGCGCGCAACAAGCGCCGCAGGCAAATGCGAGGTATGGAAAAGATGATAATAAAATACATACCCGGCGATTTCGTCCACGCGCGCACCGTCCAAAACCCGCAAGCGTATCTTGCGGCGCTGCAATTCTTCGATGTACTGCTCTTTCACACGATAATACATCTCTTTCAAAAACGCGACATTCGGCGTCTTACCCGTCACGCGCATCAGTCGCGACAGTTGCGCTTCGAATACCTTTTCTTCCATCTGATCGATTATGCTCGGCATTTCCCCTTCCTCCCGATCCTGCGCCTCAGCCTTTATTATAGTACAATCTCCGCAAAAAAGCAAGGGTTTCCTGCCCGCCCCGCCGCAACGCCTCATTGTCGAATCCTCGGTTTTTTTTGTAAAGGATTGACAATTCCTTCCCTTTGGATTTATAATTATATTGTAAATCTGTTTTGATCGAGGTGATTTTATGCAATATCGAAACTTAGGCAAATGGGGTCTCAAAGTCAGTGAAATCTCTCTCGGAAGCTGGATGACCGAACTCAACGGCCTCGGTGCCGCGGAGACCGCACGGCAATGCATCCGCGCCGCTTACGACGCAGGCGTCAACTTCTTCGACTGCGCCGATGCGTACAGCGGCGGCGCCGCAGAAAAGTTCCTCGGGTCTGCCCTGCGCGATTATAAGCGCAGTTCCTATATCGTTTCTTCCAAAGTCTTCTTCCCCGCAGGGCGCGGCGTGAACGATTGGGGACTTTCACGAAAACATATTATCGAACAGCTCGATTCCAGTTTGAAAAACATGAAACTGGACTATTTGGACTTGTATTTCTGTCATCGGTTTGACCCGACCACTCCCCTCGAAGAAACGTTACAAACCCTGTCGGATATGGTTGCACAGGGAAAAATCCTGTATTACGGCGTCAGCGAATGGTCGCCCGTGCAGCTGAGCAAAGCGATCTCCGTCGTCAAAGAACTCGGACTTCGCCCCATCAACGTCATTCAGCCGCAATACAATATGGTCGACCGTTATATCGAAGACGAAACAATACAAATCTGCTCCGAAAACGGAATCGGAATCGTATCCTTTTCCCCTCTCGCCCAGGGCCTTTTGACCGGCAAATACAGAAAAGGTCAACCGCTTCCTGCCGGCTCGCGCGCGACACATCAGGCCGACAGGCAGATCAACGCCCTGCTTACCGATGATAACCTCGACAAAGTCAACGCCCTCTCGCGCATCGCACAGGAACTGGGCGTTCCTCTGTCCGTGCTCGCTCTTTCGTGGATTTTGCGCCTGCCGCAGATCTCATCGGTCATCTCCGGCGCATCCAACCCCGAACAAATCGAAGCAAACGTCGCCGCAAGCGGCTTCAAAATCCCCGCCGAGGCAATGCAGGAAATCGAAAAAATACTCGATTATCACCCCTTTGTTCGCAAAATCGGCTGATCAACCTACATCAAACGACCAAAAAGCGCGCCCGAAAATTTCGGGCGCGCTTTTTTCTTCCGCTTTAACCGCACGCTTTTCATTCTGCCATTATTTCATTTATTCTGCCGCCCCGCTCCTCTCCTTCTCTTTGAGCAACGCATCACTGCGCAGGATATTTTTCTTTTTCAAACACGGAATCGCAAAATAAAAACAAAGTCCGATAACCGTGCCGAGCGACCAGCCGACAGCCCATGCCCAACCGACGCCCGCAAATCCGAGGAAGGACGTCAAGATAAACACAAACGCCACACGGAGAATCAAATCGGAAAATGTGCTTACCGTAAACCCGACGTTCCCGTTGCAGCCGCGCACGACCGCATCCGCATTGATCTTGATGTTGACTACAAAATAGAACGGTGCGATCGTCGTGACATACATCACTCCGGATTGCAACGCCAGTGCAGAATCCTCTTCCTGCGACATAAACAACCCGATCAGCGGCCGCGCAAAAACAAGGCAAACAAGCGCAAATAACCCCGCCAATACCGTGGATATAACCAACGACGCATAAAACCCGCTCCGTATTCGGCGGAATTTATGCGCTCCGTAATTTTGAGACGCATAGTTTGTCAGCCCGTTCGCATAAGTACAAAGACAGGTCACGCCGAACACGATGATCTTGAATCCCGCCGCAAAACCCGAGGTAATGCCGATGCCCTGCTCTGCCGCAAGTTCATTGATGCGGATCTGTATAAAAAGATTTCCCACCGATACAAAACTGTTTTGCAGTATCACAGGCAAAGACAGCAGGATCAGAGTTTTAAGCAGCCGTCCCGAAAATACAACGATATTTTGGGCGGCGGACACATCCAATTTGCGCGCTCGCAGAAACACAAAAAACAGAGTCAGCAAGCACGCCGCCCCCTGCGCGATAAAGGTCGCCCACGCGACTCCCGCAACGCCCCAGGGCTGTACCATGAAATAATCCAGGACAATGTTCGTTACCGACGAAAAAACCAGAAACAGAAACGGCGTCTTGCTGTCACCCAATGCAGAAAAAATACCTGTCCCCAAATTATACAGCATCAAAAACGGAAGCCCGTAATAATATATGTTCAAATAAGTCACGCTCTCTTCCAGCGCTTCCGTCGGCGTTTTCAACGCACTCAAAGTAAGACGGCAAGTCAGTACTCCCGCAACCAGCAAGACCGCACTGAACACCGCAAACGCGATCAGCGCCGTGTAGATCGTCGTCTTGACTTTCCCGTTATCTTTTTGCCCGAAATACCGTGCCGCCAATACTGCACAGCCGGCATTCGCCCCCAAGGCAAACGCCATCAATATGTTCACGATCGAATTGGACGCTCCGATCGCCGTGAGAGCCGTTTGCCCGGCAAATCTACCCGCTATGATCGTGTCCGCCAACGTATAAAGCTGTTGAAATACCGCTCCTCCGAACAACGGCAAAGCATATTTCAACAGTACTTTCCAGGGTGTATGTATTGTCAGATCCGCATTCATTCGTCCTTCTCCGCTGCGGGGCATTCTTTCTTTTCAATGAAAAGAAAGGCTTGCCGCGCGATGATTATTATACCCCTCTTCCGCTATTTTTGCAAGAAACATTTGTGCTCCTGCCGCGCATTTTTTTGCTTTGCTTTATAAATACTTCTTATATTTTACCCCTTCGCGCGGGTCAAAAAAGCGGCGAACAGATCGTTCGCCGCTTTCACGTTATTCAAGTATATCGGTCGTAATCAAATCTACGCCCATACCGATCAGCTTCCCCGCCGCTGCCGGATCATCACACGTCCAACAATTGACCGCAAGCCCTTTTTCATGCAGTTTGCGGATCCAGATTTCATTGAGCGCCGAATATTCGACATCCGCCCCGATGCCGTCCCTGCTCAACCGCCCGACCAGCTCGTCGGAAATTTCACCCGTAAGAAATTGCATCCTCTGCTCGGGGAGCCTTTCTCGCATTCCGAGAAGATTTTCATAACAAAAAGAAATAAACACAATGCGGGAAAGGTCGTATTCCTCCGCACAGATATCCGCTATCTTGAAAAGATGTTCTCGTTTCATAGGGTTTTTCAGCTCGATGAACGCAACCTTTTCATACCGCTTTGCCACTCGCAGAAATTCCTGCAACAAAAGCGGCCTCTGCATATCCGTATATCCGCCGTCCGTGCCGCGCTCCCGCAACAAAAGTTTGCGTATTGCCGAAAAATCGCTCTCTTCAAGAGAAAGATCTTTTTGCGCCACGCGGCCTGTCCTGTCATCATGAAAGATCACAAATTGCCCGTCCCTCGTTACGTGGACGTCTGTCTCCATTCCGTAATAGCTCCGATTGCCCGCGGCAACAAATGCCGCAAGCGTGTTCTCCAATTCGATCCCGCTCAATCCGCGATGTGCGATCAGTTTTGTCTTTCCTTTGTCCTGTACGCGTAAAGTATCCATTTTTTTCTACATCAGCGTGATATTGTTTTCCTTGCAGTATTCTTCCGTCTTTTTATCCCAAAGCGAAACCTGTACTTCGCCGATATGCATCTTGTTGAGCAGGAACATGCACAGCCGCGACTGCCCGATCCCTCCGCCCATGGTAAGCGGCAGTTCCCCCGCCACAAGCGCTTTATGGAAAGGATATTGCAGCCGATCGGCACAATTTTCGGCGTTCAGCTGCGTGACGAGACTCTCCGCATCCACTCTTATCCCCATCGACGAGATCTCAAATGCACAGTCCAAAACAGGATAATACAGCACTATGTCTCCGTTCAGATTCCAATCATCATAATCCGGCGCTCTGCCGTCATGCTTCTTGCCCGACTTAAGCTTCCCTCCGATCTGCATCACAAACGTCGATCCGTGCTCGCGAACATATCGCGTTTCTCTCTCCTTCGGAGTGAGCTCGGGATATCGGTCTTCCAGCTCCTGCGTCGTCACAAACGCGATTTCATCGGTAAGATAATTATCCAGCATAGGATATTCCGCACAGATATGTCTCGCTGTCGCCTTCAAAGCGGCATATATTTTCTTTACGGTTTCTTTCAGAAAAGCTTGGTTTCTGTCCTGACGGCGGATAACCGCTTCCCAATCCCACTGATCTACATAAATCGAATGCAGGTTATCCAGATCTTCGTCGCGGCGTATGGCGTTCATGTCCGTATACAGCCCGAACGGCGCACCGAAACGGTACTTCGCCAATGCAAAACGCTTCCACTTTGCAAGCGAATGCACAACTTCTGCAATTTCACCCGTCGCCTTTACATCAAATGAAACCGGTCGCTCTACCCCGTTCAAATTGTCGTTCAGCCCGCTGTCTTTCGCCACAAACAACGGCGCACTGATGCGTGACAGATTCAGCGCCGCCGAAAGTTCACGCTCAAATACCGTCTTGATCTCTTTGAGCGCCCGCTCTGTCTGGATCAGGTTGATCTTGCTCTCGTACATAGTATTCCCTCTCAAAAAATTCTCGTTCGTTTACCGCCGCAAATTCGCGCACAAATTTGTCCGCTTCCCTTTTCAGCGCATCCACAACTGCCTGCGGCTGCCCGTCATACACAGCCGCCGTAAACATACCCGCCGCTTTCGCGGCTCGGATCGCCAGAAGATTATCTTCAAATACCGCACATTCACAAGCTGCCGCCCCAAGCTTTTGCGCACTGCGATAAAATATATCCGGAAAACTCTTGTTCTTTCCCACCTCGTCTACCGTGGTAAACGCATCGAACATCGACTCAACGCCGCCTGCCTGCAATACAGGCCGATAAAATTCGGGCGAAGACGCCGTCGCCACACAGAGCTTGTATCCCGCCTCTTTCAGCCGGAAAATCAAATCGATCGCCCCAGCCTTAAAATATCGGATCCCGTCTTTTGCTCCGTATTTCGCCAGCGACAGCTCCCGCCATTCCGCCACGATCGCTTCCTCCGATTCCGTCGGCATATAATTTTTAACCGTATATGCCGCACATTCCCGAAAGCCCAAATGCGCAATCGTTTCCTGATACCCCTGCGGTATCTGCATCCCCCGCCGCGCAAAAAACTCTTCGTCCACTTCCCGCCATATCTCAAGACTATCGATCAGCGTTCCGTCTAAATCGAAGATCACCGCGCGGATCTTCTTTCTGTCTGTCATACGATTTATTATATCATGAACATACAAAAATAGCAACCTTACAAAAAACTTTTTCAAAAAGTGCGCACAATATATGTGACAAAATTTGCGTTTTTTTGCTCTGCCTTTTATCAAACTCCCCTTTAAAACAAACCTTCTCCCGGCAACAGCGCTTGCAATTTCCCGTCCGTTATGCTACAATACTTGCGGAGTATCGATACAATGAAACTGGGTTTTCGCAAAAAGAAAATAACTTCCGCCGACGATGCGGAAAATCTCGCCAAGAACGTTTCGCTTTCCGTCTTTGTCGGCGGAGAGGAAAACCTCGACGCACTTTTTTCCGCTTTGCCCGCAGGCGCCGAAATTATCCCCGTTTCCGCTGACATCACCTCGGAAAAAGACGGAATCACCGTGCGAGCTTCGGGAACGTATCCCGCAGGCAAATATATCCTCTTTGCTCATTCGGATATCACAGGAGATGCCGCGGAGTTTTTTTCTTCCCTCGCCGAACATGACGAGGAGCTTGTCCTGTTTAAAAAAACTGCAGGATTTGCCCGCGGTGAAGAATCCCCCGATATTGCCGAACACATCCTTCGCCGCGAAAAAAAATATCGCCTGTACGATTTCGGCTTTGCTCTATCTTCCGAATTGTATAGCCGTGCTCTCCCCTTTTGCGGGGAACTTCCCGAAGGCAATATCCTCCTTCCCGCATTTTTACTCGCAAAAAGCACTCTCTTTCTCGCTTACGCCCCCTTTCAATCTTTTTCGGCTTCCGAAACACGGGCCGCGCAGCAGATACGACGCCTTGTAAACTTCTTTGCCGATATCCGCCGGCAACTGGATCCTTTGCGCTATCGGTATCTTTTCAATATCGTTTGCGAATGCGCAATCTGTGCCTACGCTTCTCTCGTCAAGGAAAATAACAAAGAGGAACTGCGCGATCTGGATGTGTTTTTGAAACAAGAAAACCTGGCCCTGCGCGTTGCGGCAGACGAACGCGCCCCTCTTAACTTTATCCGCTCGCTCCGTAAACGAGATTTTTCACCTTCCCTTCCTATACGTGCGGCGGCAGCCGTTACACTTTTCAATTGGAAATAAGTTCATTGATCATTAAGTTATATATTTTTTAAACGACGCATCTGAAACGTTCAGATGCGTCGTTCATATTTTTTATAAATGCTCATGCATGTTTTTTGCAAATTTACGTAAAAAATGTCACGGGAAATAATCCCGTGACATTTTTATAACAGTCGAATAACAGATACGCAATTATTCCGGCATAACGATTGTACAATTCGTAATATTCACTGTTGCCGGCGGTTCCGATCCATACCACAAACTGCCTACATACCTGTTCGCCTCTAAAATATCGTTCTTTTCTACACCGCTATACATCTCGCCGTTGAACGTACAATTTTCCAACGTAGGACAATTTTTACCTCCGTTGTCAAGATATGTACCGGCAAACGCGCCACAGTAAATACGTCCGGTTCCGGCATCAGGCGCTCCTGTTTGCCAAACAACAACATTTTCCAGCGTGCAACCACTGATCGTATTGCCGTAATGCAAAATACCGCTCACGCCACCGACCCCGTTATCATTTCCTTGCACCAACAAATTTTTGATCGTGCAATCTGTGATCTTTTGATTCCCTTCACCCATAAAGCCGACAATACCGCCGACGTATCCGGCACTGTCTCCGCTGCCGTCGTTGTAGATGCCAAGCTTAACATATGAAGTTTCGGGCGAATCACCGATGACGGAACAGCCGCTGATCTGCGAATACCCCTTTCCTAAAATTCCGCCGACATACCACCAGCCGTACACTTTTACGCTGCCGGTAACATGCACATTGGTGATCGCTGCTTCCGCCCCTCCGCTTCCGCCAAGCACCGCCGCAACATTCAGGCTTCCTTTAACATCAACATTCATCAGCGTAAAGTTTTGCAACTTAGCCGATCCCGTACAAGAACCAAACAGCCCCTTATAGCAATTTGAAGAATAATTAATCAACCCTCCGCTAATCTTCAAATTGTAGATCGTATAATCCTTGCCGTCAAACGTGCCTTCAAATTGAAATCCGGTTGCGTTCCTTCCGATCGGCGTCCAATCGACATTGTTGAGATTGATATTTGCGCCCATCGCAACCGTTTTATTTTTGAAAGTGGTGCCCAGATTCACAAGTCTCGCAAGCCCTGCGAGATCGGCGCCGTCCGTAAGCGTAAACTGAGCGTCAGTATCGTTGTACCAGGAAGTATCGATGCTGCCGTCCCATGCGGGATACTGATCCCACTCGGCAACAACGTTGTAATAATAATAAGCTTTTCCTTCTTCGTTGTCCACCCACAGACGATCTTCCGTGTACGATTTATAACTGGTCATCTTGCAGAGATCACCCTGCACCGCAATATAATTTTCACCAAGTACGTTGTTAAATTGCGTGCCAAGATTGTAGAACGTTCCGCCCGTCACACTCAGCGGCTTGTAATTATAATACAAGTTCGAAATCGTACCCGCATCGCAGAACGTTTTACCATTCGCATCCATATACGGACAATCAAAGAATCCGCCCGTAACGCTTTCAATTCCGTTCTTATTATAATTACGGAAAGACACCGAAGACCCTTGGAAATAACCGCCCGAAATAAGTTTTACTACACCGTCGGTGCTGTTATAAAGGCCGACGCTGCCGGTAATCGGAGATACATACACGCCGCCGCTGTGCCCGAGGTATTCGCCGCCCGCGATCTCGTCGATCACGCCGTAATTGTAAATCGCCGCCATCGAACTGCTGCCCAACGCTCTCACATTGACATTCAGCGTCCCGATCGTGCCGTAGTTTACAATGCCGTAGTAATTGCCGCCCACGATGCTGCCGTTTTCAAGAGCCGTGATCGTGCCATAGTTTAAGAATCCGGAATTACTGTTCACCGTTAACGTGTTTCCGCCAAGATCAACGGAAGCCGTAATACCTTCGGGAACTTTTACATTTTGTCCCTCAATTGTCACGTCCGCCGCAAGTTTGATTTCGCCGCCTGCCGCAAGTTTCGTAAGGAAGCTTTCCTCCGTCACTGCACCTTCCGTAAGCGTAGCAGAATCATCTACCTGCGTATCCTCGATCGTTCCGTTGTTATCCAATGCCGTTTCGCCCGTACCCGATACGTTTAATGCCGGTACTGTAGCATCTGCATCGACTATAATGATCGCTTTCCCATCATCAGCAGGATTGGTCTTAATCCTCTCCACGTTCGATTCAGATTTAATCTCAATTTTTGCTTCCTGCGCATTTTCCGGCTCAACCGACATGCTCGCAATAGCCGCACCCGCTTCTACAACCGTGCGGCCCTGCTTCAACTGCAAAGAGTCTATTTCTCCGTATACGTGCAGCGAGTTTTCCGCGATCGCTTCCCCGATCACCGTCCCCGCATCGTTATAATAATGCACCGTCCCTGCAGGCGCGTTTACCGTGAGCACGCCCACTTTATATCCGCGCACATTGATCGTTTTCACATCCTCGAACGCGATCGTCGCCTGCGCCCATTCACCGCCGCCAAGCACTACCGTGTCACCGCTCACCATTTTGCCGAGCGTTTCGTTCAGTTCTTCCTGCGATTCCACAATGTATACTCGGCTTACCGCTTCGTCATCCGTAACCGTTGCATTGCCCTGTACCGCCTCGAACGTCAGCGCAAACGCGCATTCCTGTCCCTGCCATGCGCTCTTTACGTATTCCGGCAGTTCCACCGACAGATACAGCGTCGTTTCCGTCTGCTCCGTTCCCTTCTGCCACGCCGTCACATAGCTGTTGTAATATGTATATTCCGTACCGTCTTCGCTCAGTCCGACCAACAACAGATCGTACAGCGTATTTTCCGTTTCGGTACCCAGCTTCATCCTGTACTGATACGCGATATTCGATTTGTTCGACACCGCGATCTCCAGCACGATCTTGTCCATCGG
>CALVHR010000022.1 GCA_944328495.1 uncultured Clostridia bacterium | reverse complement strand
TTTTTGTTTCAAGCTGATGAAACAAAAAGTCGAGAGTTGAGGGCTCTGCCCTCGCCGTGCGATCATTGGGGGCACACTTATTATAAAATCGCACGGCTTCACCCGCTGAGGCGCTCACGCGCAAATTGTGTGCGCTTGCAAAAAGTGTGATTTTTGCGCGCGCGGAAAAAATTTTTCTCGCGAAATTCTCGGCACTCTTTGATTCTCACTTTTTGTTTCAAGCTGATGAAACAAAAAGTCGAGAGTTTGAAGACAACCCCATTGTCCGCGCTATGCGCGGCGCAATCGGCGTTTTTCCTCGGCGGCGCGCCTTTTCAGGGCACGCCTCTTTACGCGCGCCGCCTTCACCTTTCCCGCGAAAGGCGAAAGCATTCGCCAAATCGGGTGCGCTTATTGAGAAGTGCGATTCTCAAACGCGCAGAAAATAAAAAACTTTATTCTCGCGAAATTCTCGGCACTCTTTGATTCTCACTTTTTGTTTCAAGCTGATGAAACAAAAAGTCGAGAGTTTGAAGACAACCCCATTGTCCGCGCTATGCGCGGCGCAATCGGCGTTTTTCCTCGGCGGCGCGCCTCTTCAGGGCACGCCCCTTTGTATCGCGCGGCTTTCGTTCACAACTTTTGCCATCCTCTTTCATTCCCGCCCCCGCACGCAGAATGCGCGCGGGGGCAGCTCTTCACCTCTTTTTTTGTCGGCGCATACAATGAAAAAAAATACATAGAGGTGAATGTATGGAAGGACTGAAAGTCGATCTGCCCTACCCTTCCGTGGAAGGGATCGGAGAAGATTTGCGGAGCGTACGCATTATTTCGCCCGCATATGCCGACCGCGGCAGTGAAATGACTGCAATTTTGCAATATACTTTTCAAACTTTCGTTTTTGGCGGAAAGGGCTTGGAACGCTATGCCAAGACGCTTGAACAGATCGCGATCGCAGAGATGGAACATCTCGATATTCTCGGTTCGTTGCTCTTTGAACTGGGGGCGCTGCCCGTGTTCACGTCCCGCCCGCCGCGGCGCTTCGATTTTTACTCGACGGCGGCGGTATCGTATGCGCAGGATGCGCGCAAAATGCTGCAGGGCGACATCCGCGGCGAAAAGGAAGCCATCCGCACCTATGAACGGATGATCGACACGCTCACGAACGAGCGGGTCGCCGCCATCATCGAGCGCATCGTTTTGGATGAAAAACTGCATCTTGAAACGCTGGAAAAACTGCTCGCCGAATATGAGAGCGGAAAAACAAATTGATCAAAGAACGGGGCTTTGCGCGTTGCGCAAAGCCCCGTTCTTTTTATTTGGAGATTACAGAAGTGTATACGTTTTTTTGTCCCGTCGGTCAGTTTTTCTTTTCTTCACTCCGATGATCGGGACGGCAGGAAGCGCAGTGCCCCGAACAGCCCGCACAGCCGCAGTCGCAGCCGCCTTTGCCCTGTTTTTTGCGCACGGCGTGATACACGATCGCAAAAATCACCAATCCCGCCGCGAGCACGCCGATCGCAATGCTGATTGCCGTACCCGCCGCCGATAAGATGCAACCGATCATATATTTTCCTCCTTTGCGCGCAGCATTGCGCGCGAAAATTGCAAATGTGTCACTGTTTTGCGATCACGCCTTTGCGATTTTTGTTCCCGAAGCGGATCTTGCCCTTATTGCGGAGCACAAAGTACGCCACAACGAGCGCGATGAGAGCCGCGACGATGAACGCCGTCCACCACCAGCTCAGTACGACGAATACGACGGACGAGGTGATAAACGAAGTGAGCAGCCAGAAGGCAAGCGTATATTTGAACTTGCCTTTGGGAAGCTCGCCTTTCACGGTTGCCGCCGCCGCAAAGCAAGGGACGGTGAGCATATTGAACACGGTGAACGCGATCAGCCCCTGCCAGGTGATGCCCGTCTGCGTGACGAGGAATTGCACCGCCTGCCAGCCCTCCATGGAAGACTCGTCGAGCACGGCGGAAGCGGCGAGACAGTTGCCGAGCACAAAGAACGTGGAAATGACGTTTTCTTTTGCGATGAGCCCCGTGACGGCGGCGACGACGAACACCCAACCGAATTCGCGAAGAAGCGGGCTGTTATAACCGAAGCCCATCGGGGTGCAGATCCACTGTACGAACGCACCGATGTCGTGCAAAATGCTCTCGTTCATCTGCTCGTCGGGCAGGTATTTCCATTCCCACGAGAAATGCGACAGGAACCAAATGACGATGGCGGATGCGACGATGATGGTAAACGCCTTTTTGAGATAATGTTTGAGTTTATCCCACAGGTGCACCATGAGGCTGTGGAACTGCGGGGTGTGGTAGGCGGGAAGCTCCATAATGAAGGGAGCGACTTCGCCGCGCATGGAAGTTTGGCGCATGAATGCGACCATGATGACCGCCATTGCCATGCCGAACACATATAAAAGGAAGGTGATCAGGCCCGCATCGATGCCGGGGTTCCATACCTGCACGATCGCACCGCAGACGGCGGCGAGGATGGGCGCTTTTGCGCCGCAGGTAAAGAACGGTATGACGCGGTTGGTCATGATGCGTTCTTTTTCGTCGGCGAGAGTGCGGGTATTGATCGCCGCAGGCACCGAACAGCCGAAGCCCATGATCATGGGGATGAACGCCCTGCCCGAAAGCCCGAATTTACGGAAGGCACGGTCGAGAATGAACGCCACGCGCGCCATGTATCCCGAATCTTCGAGAATGGAAATGAGCAGGAACAGGAATAAGATCTGCGGAATAAAGGACAAAACGCCCGAAAGCCCTGCCCAGATACCGTCGTTGAGAAGGCCCTGCGCCCATTCTGCGGCTCCCGCGCTTTCCAGGCCCGCAGCGATGCCGCCGCCGATCTGATCGCAGACAAAGCCCATCAGATTGAACACGATCGCACCCGGCGTCGAAACGCCGTCGGCAGTAAAGAACACAGCCACAAAGGAATTCAAGACCTCGTTTCCCGTATCCGCGTCGAACGCAAACCCTTCGCCGCCGTTAAACCATCCGGCAATGGTGTTCATGTACAAAAGATCGCCGCTGAACGTCAAATGAAAGATCGCAAAGAGTATCACCAGAAAAATGGGAATGCCCCAGATGCGATGGGTGAGAATGCGGTCGGCTTTGTCGGAACGCGTCAGCTTTTCGCGGCGCTCTTTGCGCACGTATGCCGTCGAGAAGTTGGCGGATATGTATTTATAGCGCGCATCGGCGACCATCGCTTCAAAATCGCCCGCAAACAGATCGTCCGAAAACTGTTTTTTGAATTCTTCGACCATCTGCATCTCGTCGGGATGCGCTTTGACTTCCAGCTCGTCGCCCTCGGTCAGTTTGACGGCGTGGAAGAGCGGATTTTCCACCCCTTTGCCTTTGAGCGCGATGCGCACGTCGCCGATGACGTGCGCAAGGGCAGAGCTTTCCAGCACCGTCTTGCCCACACGCTTTTCCTGCGCCGCCTTGTACGCGCGCTCCATCAGCGCGGCGATCCCCTCGTCTTTGAGCGCCGAGATCTCCGCAACGGGCAAGCCGATCTTTTCTTCCAGCTTTTTCGCGTCCAGTTTGTCGCCGCTCTTTCGGACCGCGTCCATCATGTTCAGCGCGATCACGACGGGCACGTCGATCTCCATCAGCTGCGTGGTCAGGTACAAGTTGCGTTCGAGGTTGGTCGCATCCACGATGTTGATGACGCAATCGGGCTTTTCATCCAAGATAAAATTGCGGGAGATCACTTCTTCGGGGGTGTACGGCGAGAGAGAATAAATGCCCGGAAGGTCCACGATCTGCACGGGGACCGATCCCTTTTTGTACACGCCCTCCCGCTTGTCGACGGTGACGCCCGGCCAGTTTCCGACGTGCGCGGTGCTTCCCGTAAGCGCGTTGAACAGCGTCGTTTTGCCGCAGTTCGGGTTGCCCGCAAGCGCAAATTTAAGCATTCGTCACCTCCATCAGCACGCATTCCGCTTCGCTCTTGCGAAGGGTCAGTTCATAGCCGCGGATGGTCACTTCGACGGGATCGCCCAGCGGCGCCAGTTTGCGCAAGACGATCTCCGCGCCCGGCGTCACGCCCATGTCGAACAGCCGCCGCCGCACCTTTCCTTCGCCGTCGATGCGCAGTACCCTGCCGCGCTCCCCGACCGCGAATCGGTCAAGTTTCTTTTCCATTTGCTCTCTCCTTTCCTCTATTACACTATTCCCGCACGTTTCTTTGCATGCGGTTTTAAACGAGAATTTTCATCGCCAGCGTCCGATCCAGCGCCAGCCGCCCCTCCCGTACCTTGATGATGACATTTCCTCCCACCGCCGAAAGGACGGTGATCTTCGATCCCACCAAAATTCCGAGATTTTCAAAATGCCGCTTGTTCTTTTCGTCGGCAAGTATTTTTCGCACTGTCAGCTCCTCCCCTGCGGGCGCGATCGGCAAAGGCATAGATTTTGTTCCTCCCGTTTCCGTATCTCCGTTTGTTAACCGTTGTTAACCTTTGTTAACGAATAATAATTTACCACGTTTTACTTTTAATGTCAAGCGTTCGAACGAAAATTTTTCAATAATTTTCCTTTTTTGAAAGAGCGCGATTTTTTCATCGTTTGCCGTGCGCGCGGATTTGCAATCGAAACATCGGGTTTTGCAATTGTTTCGGCGGGGCGGGTATGGTACAATGACAGTATGGATACTGTATTTGTAAAAGATGTTATCAGACGGCTGGCGCTCATTGTGGCGCTGATCTTGCTTGCGATCGCATGCTGTACGGTCGCTGCGGGCGTGTTTGTGCGCGCGGAAGAACAAGGCGACGACGGCTATGATCTGTGGCTGCGCTACGACCAAATCGGCAACGGCGATGCCGGAAACCGAACTGTACAGTGCGGCGGCGTTTACGCTGAGCGACGGCGACGCATACGGCGTGCAATATCTCAAAGACCGCATGAATGCGGCGCAGCTGCTTTTGGACCGCGGCTGTACGGACGGCAAACTGCTCGTGCAGGCGTACAACGATCTCAAAAATGCATTCAACGAAATGACGTACGAAGACCTCGCGCGCGGCGTCAAGGCGCGCAGGACGACGTTCAACGGCACCAACCACGCGGGCAACGCCGTGGACGGCGATCCGTCCACCTGCTGGCGGCCTCTGGACAGCGACGGCGCGCGACGCGGAGAGCGTGACCCGCTATCTGGAAAAGACATTCGCATCCATGCTCGTCCGCGGCGACAAGACCCGCCTTGCGGCGGCAGTCGAAGAAGCCTCCGCCCTGTCGGAAAACGAATACGCCGAAGACAGTTTTGCGGCATTGTCCGCCGCGCTGGACACGGCAAAAGGCGCCCTCCAAAACGAGGACGCCATGCAATGGGAAATCGATTCGGTTGAAAATGCGTTGCGCGCGGCGCAGAGCGCACTGGTCCGCCTCGCCGACAAAACGCAACTTACGGCGGCTTACGACGAATGGAAAGATTTTTCCGCAGACGGATATACGCAGGAGAGTGCGGACGCGTTCCGCAGCGCCCTGCAAAACGCAAAAGCGGTGTTGGACGACGCAGACGCAACGCAGGAAGAGATCGACGCGGCACTCGCCGCCCTGCAAGCGGCGCACGGCGCACTCGCTCTGCCGGAAACGGCGGAGGAAACGCAGGGCGGATGCAGCGGCTCCGCGGCGGGCGCTTCCCTGCTGTTCGCGGCAATGCTCATCGTTCCCGCCGCGATCGTCGCGCGCCGTAAAAACAAACGCAACGTTCAGTGATCTTCGCAGGAAAAAACGGTTCTCTTGATGTAATCTTCCTTGGGCGTCGTTTTAAACTTCTTTACATACATCCGATAAAAGGATGAATAATCCTGAAATCCGTTCTGATAATATGCGACGGTGGCGGGCGTTCCCGCACGGATGGCTTTGCGCGCGGAAAGCAGGCGCTTATCGATGACGTACTGCCAGACGGGAATGCCCGTCGCCTTGCTGAACAGGCGGCTCAAATGCGACTCGTTCATATAAAACGCCGCCGCGATGGACTTGACGGACAGCGGCTCAAACAAGTTCTGATTGATGTAGCGCACGACTTCGTAGACGGGAGACCGCTCGTTCTCGATCGGATCCCGGCTCTTGCGCGAAAAAGCCTCGCACATCTGCGCGAGCAAGGCATACAGATTGACGATGATGTTCGTCTGCTTTTCGGCGTCGCTCGCCGCAGGAACTTCCATCGCGCTCAGCA
This sequence comes from uncultured Clostridia bacterium, assembly GCA_944328495.1. Taxonomy (GTDB): domain Bacteria; phylum Bacillota; class Clostridia; order Christensenellales; family Borkfalkiaceae; genus Borkfalkia. The sequence goes on along the minus strand of CALVHR010000022.1, from coordinate 22,906 downwards.
AATCGATGGGCGCAATGCCGAATTCGGAAGAGTGAAACGCATTGTGAATGCCGAGCGGACGGTCGGAAAAAGGCACGGTCAATTTGCCCGAAGGATCCACGGGATCGATCAACTCGCGCGGAAAATGCAGCGTCATGCGCTCGTAAGGCCGCACGGAGAGAATGCGCAGCTGATGCGATTCCATCGGCCGCGTGATGATCAGCGTATGCGGTTCGAGCGGATACACATTGGTCTCGACGACAAATTCCGCATTTCCCTTGATAAAGTACAACATCTCATACCAATCGTGCATATGCATGCGGAATTCATGTATGTCCGGCTCCTCTTCGCACAGATGACGAAACAAAAGATTGTCGCTTTGAAAGACGTGCTTGAAATTCATTTTTCCCCTCCGCTTCCTTTTATTATACAAAAAAATGCCCGATTTTGCAATCTTTTTTGAAAAATCAAATAGTTTGTTTGTAAAAAAATACCTTCGCTGCTAGCGAAGGTATTTTTCTTTTCGGGATCGGCAAGCCCTTTTAAATGATGATCACGGGTTTTCCCGTCTTTTTCGCGTAGTTGACGGTATAAAACGTTCCGCCTTTTTGCGTGCGCAGGTACGCCAACACGACGTCGCTGTGATCGACCATATAGCGGTTGCGTTCGAACATGCATCCGCTCGTATAGTGATCGTGCAGGATGATGTGCTCGCCGGCTTTTTCAAACACGCGCTCGTATTGCTCGCGCGCAGCCCTGGAAAACGTCGCGTTCTGATCGGCGCACGGAATGCACGCGATCAGACGTATCCCGCTGCCCTCCTTCATTTCGCAGAGGATCTCTCCGCACAAGAGGTCGAATCCGAGCGCCATACCGCAGTAAAAAGTATCCGCCCCCGCTTCCATCAGTTCTGCCAGCTTCATGCGAAGCAATCCGGGCGAAAAATCTCTGCCCAATGTTCTGTGACCCGTCAATGCAACGTTTTTCATATTTTTCCTCTCGTTTATAATGGTTTGCTCCGTTCCTTTCCCCTTCCCCTCGGATAGGCAGGCGGAGTATTTTTGATCTTTTCGCATACCGCGATCGTGCGTTTTCCCGCGCCCTGCGGCAATTCGAACGGGATCGCTTCCTTCAATTTCAGCCCCAATACGGCAAAAGCGGACGACGCTTCTTTTATTTCCTCTGCCGCATCGCCCTTATAAGCGATAAACAGCCCGTCCTTTTTTACGAAGGGCGCACAGTATTCGCTAAGCGTATTCATCCGCGCGACGGCGCGCGCACAGCAGACGTCAAACTTTTCGCGGAACCGCGCCAAATGCGCCGCTTCTTCGGCACGCGTGCATTCTGTCTGCGCGTTCAAATCCAGCGCGCCGATCACTTCTTTTAAAAAAGCACATTTCTTTGCGGACGACTCGATCAGGCAAAACCGAAGGTCGGGACGAAAAATCATGAGCGGCACGGACGGAAATCCTCCCCCCGATCCCACTTCGCAGCAATTTGCGCCTTGCGGAAAGTATTTTTCGCCGCAAAGACTGTCCAAAAAGTGCTTGACTTTGCAATCCTCTTCGTTTACAATGCGCGTGATATTGAATTTTTCGTTCCATTCTGCGAGCATGCGGTAAAAAATTTCAAATTTTTCGCCCGTTTCGCCGCGCTCGATCGCGGAAAGATAATCGTGCATATTTGTATTATACCATACCCCGACAAAAAAAGCAAAAAAAATTTTGCGTCGGTTTTTTTCTTCCTTTTGTCTGTTTTTCAAAATATTCGCGGCTTTTTTGCTGTGTTTGTTTGTGTGTTTATGCGCGTCGATTGTGGATAACTGCTGTGGAAATGCGTACAACCGTCCGTCCGATTTGTTTTTTCTTCTCCCTCGCCCCTTCTCTGATCTGCGGCGGCCGTGCTCTCTTTTCACATTTCCACTTTCTCCGCACAATGTCATCCACAAAAAAAGTTGGCTTTTTCCACATCGTTTCGGCTTGCTTTTTTCTCGTTTATTTTATATAATGATAGACGTATTTTAAAAGAAAGGCGAGTTTTCAACATTTCAACAGAGCTTATTATTAATTCTTCTATAATAAATAAAAAAAATAATTGATAAATATTCTTTCCGCTAACGGAAAAAAGAGAGCTTTGAAAAGGAGAGTTCGGGATGAAAGTGATTTGCGAAGGCGTCGAGTTGTCCGACGCGGTAATGAAAGTTTCCAAAGCGTGCAGTACCAAGACGACGACGCCGATTTTGGAATCCATCCGCATTTCGGCGGAGAACGACAGCGTGATGTTGCTTGCGACGGACGGAGAGATCGCGATCCGCAAAAAGATCCGCGCGGAAGTGCTGGAAGAGGGGGCGATCTGCGTACCGGGGAAATATTTTGCGGATTTTATCAAGAAACTGGAAAACGAGCAGATCACGCTGGCGACCGAAGACGAGCGTCTGACGATACGGTACGGGGCGTCGGAGAGCGTTTTGCAGCTTCTCAATGCGGAAGATTTTCCCAAGATCGACACGGAGATCAAGGAAAACAACGTCGAACTGTATGCCAAGGATCTCAAAGAGCTGATCGCGAAGACGACTTTTTGCTGTGCACAGGACGATTCGAGGCCCATTCTCAAAGGGTGTCTGGTGCAGGCGAAGGACGGCTATATATCCTTTACGGCGCTGGACGGATACCGCATGGCGACGTGCAAAAAGAACATTCTGGGCATGCGCGGGGATATCCGCATCGTGTGTCCCGGAAGGACGCTCAACGAGATCGGCAGGATGCTGGGTGCGGACGAGGAAAAAATTTCGGTGTTCGTGCAGAAAAATATGCTGATGGTGAGCATCGACGACACGGTGCTGACCAGCCGCCTGTATGAGGGAGAATTCGTCAACGTATCCAACATCGTGCCGCGCGAATTCACGAGCGAAGTGATCGTGGATCGGAACGCGATGCAGGACAGCGTGGAGCGCGCGGCGGTGCTTGCGCGCACGGACAAAAACAGCATCGTGACCTTCGACATCCGCGAAAGCGAGATGGGCGTATCCTCCAATACGATGATCGGGCGTGTGGACGAGAGCGTGCCCATTCTGCTGGAAGGAAAAGACGTGCTGATCGCGCTCAATTGCAAGTATGTGAGCGAATGTCTTGCGGCGATCGCGGACGAAAAGGTGCGCATCGGGTTCAACGGGGCGGTATCGCCCTGCGTGGTGACGCCCGTAGACGGGGATTCCTATCTGTATTTGATACTTCCTGTGCGCACAACGGCATAAAAACGGTTGACAGGCGCAAAGATTTTTATGTATAATAAATAGCAACATTAAAATAGGAGCAGATTTTTTAAAATGAAAAGGACATATCAGCCGAAGAAAAGACAGAGAAGCAAAGTGCACGGATTCCGCCAGAGAATGAAGACGCAGGGCGGCAGGAACACATTGAAGAGAAGGCGCAACAAAGGCAGGAAGAAGATTTCCGCATAACGGACGGAGCAGAAACGACGTGGTGTATGCCAGACTGAAAAAGCAGAGCGATTTTAAGAGAATGTTTGCGAGGGGAAAAAAGTGTTTTTCCCCCGCTTTACTTGTGTTGTATTTGCCTGCAAAAGAGACAAGTCTTGGCGTATGCGTGAGCAAGAAGCACGGAAAGAGCGTAGTGCGCAACCGGATCAAGCGGCTGTTGCGGGAAGCGTTCCGCAAAGTATGCCCTGCCCTGCAGGGAACGTATGCGGTGATCCTGATCCCGAAACAGGCGGACAAGTATACGCTTGCCGCGTTTGAGAAGAGCCTGACGGCGGCACTGCGCAGAGAAGGGCTGCTGCATGAATAGGCAGGACATACGGAAGGCGTGGAAATATCTTCGAAGGACGGTATTCAAACCGTACCTGAAAATGCTGTGCATGCGCTTGATCGTATTTTATCAGAAATATTTTTCCAAAAAGACCTGTCTGTACCGCCCGACTTGTTCGCAGTACATGCTGGAAGCGATCAACAATCTCGGCGTGATTGCGGGGATACTTTTGGGGACGTGGCGCATATTGCGCTGCAATCCTTTTTCGAAAGGCGGGTACGATCCCGTGCCCGAAAATCCGTTCAAGGTACGCTGGCTATATTAAAAGGGAAACCGGAACAAAAACATGTTGAATTTTTTGGCGACCGTTTCGCAGATCCCCGCCGATTTCGGCGAAAAGCTGAACTGGATCGGGGTAGTCATACAATGGATCATCGGAATCGCAGGCAACGTAGGCCTGGGTATCGTTTTGTTTACCCTTGTGCTGAAGCTGATCACCCTTCCGCTGGATATTTACTCCAAGTCATCGATGCGCAAAAACAGCCTGAAAATGGAAAAGATGCGCCCGCAGCTGGAAAAACTGCAAAAGCAGTATCAAAACGACCAGCAGGCGTACAACGCCAAGATGATGGAGATGTACAAAAAGAACGGCTATTCGTTTTTGGGTGCATGTCTGCCGATGATCGTGACGCTGGTCATATTCATCGTGGTATTGAACGCGTTTTCCAGCTATTCGCGGTACACGAACCTGGATATTTACAGGGAAATGGCGCGCGCATACAATGCGGGAATGGTACAATACGGCCCCGAAAACTATAAGACGAACGAAAACGGCGAGCGCGGCGAAGGGGTCGTGACATATACGTGCACGCAGAACAAAGACGGAAAGTTCGACTGCGTGCGCACGGAATTTTTTGACGATGAAACGGGTCTGTTCAGCGTGACGGCGACGCAGATGATCGTGACGGACGCGGAGCAGAGCGCGGAGCAGATGGCTGCGCTGGATTGGAGCGGCGCGCAAAGTTCGGCAGTGTATTCGGTCAAGACCGAAAAAGTTTTGTCGAGCACGGACGAAAAGATCGTCGCGGCGGTTGCGGCGGCGCGCGAAGAAGACGGGCAGCAATCGGACGAAAATCTTGCCGCGAACGCGATCCGCACGATCGGCCGGCAGGCAGCGGCGGACAGGTATCATGAAAACAACGCGCGCTTTCTGTGGGTAAAAAATATCTGGTATCCGGATACGTCGTACAAGCATCCGGTTACAAAAGAGAGCGAGATCAGCGAAAACTATTATACCGAACTCACCCACTACCTGAGCGCAGAGAAGAGCCAGGCGAACGGGTATTATATTCTCATCGTCATTTCCATCGGAACGATGTTCCTTTCGCAGTTTATCATATCCAAGAGCCAGAAAGCGCAGAACGAATTGCAGACGGCGGACGGGCGCGGGCAGAAGACGCAGAAAGTGATGCTGATCGTCATGCCGATCATTTTCGGTATATTCTCGTTTTTCTACAGTGCGGCGTTCAGTATCTACATGATCGTGAGCAACATATTCAGCATCCTGAGCACTTTGAGCATCAATTTCTTTATCGATCGGAAGTTTGCGAAGATCGAGGAACAGGAGATCCGGGAAAAATACAATAAACGGATCCCGCAATCGGCGAGAAACCCGCAGAAAGGGACGAATGGAGGAAAAACAAAATGACAGGCTATGAATTCACCGGGAAGACGGTGGAAGAAGCGATCGACGAGGGGCTCCGCACGCTCGGCCTTACGCGCGAGGAAGCGGAAGTAGTCGTGCTGGAAGAAGGGAAAAAAGGCGGAATTTTTTCGAAGGGCGTCAAGGCGCGCGTGCAAGTCGGAAAAAAGCGCACGGACGGCGAGAGGGCGCAGGAATTTTTGGACGGGATGCTGTCGCTTTTAGACATTACGGCGACGACCGAACTGGATGAAAGCGGAGAAAACACAAAGATCAACATAGTCACCCCTACCACATATGCGGTGATCGGGCATCGGGGCGAGATGCTGGATGCGCTGCAAGTGCTTGCGGGAGCGGTGGCGAACATCGGCAGAGAAGAATACGAACGCGTCGTGGTCGACTGCGAAAATTATCGTGAAAAGCGTGAACTGACGCTCAAACGGCTGGCGAACAAGCTGGCGGAAAAAGCGGTGCGCACGGGAAGGAAAGTGTGTCTGGAACCCATGAGCCCGTACGAACGGCGCATCATTCATTCGACGCTGGCGGACAGCACCGAAGTCAAGACGGTGAGCGAAGGAAAGGAACCCAACCGTTATATCGTGGTGGTGCCCAACAATCTGCGTCCGGGCGCGGACCATCCCGAACGGCGGGGAGGCAAACCTCGTTTCGGCGACAAGAAGGGCGGATTCAACCGTGAAAAGCGCTTCGGCGACAAGCCGTACGGCCGTGACCGCAGAGAAGGCGAGGAGAGCGGCGAACGCCGCAGGGGCGGATTTGACCGTGACAGGCGCGGCGGACAAGACCGCGAACGCGCGAGCGGACTTCCCCGTTCCAAACGTCAGCCCTATTTCGGGACCTTCCTCGGCAACAGCAACGATCTTGCGAACAAACCCGCGGAAGAGAAAAAAGACGAAGAATAATAAAAACACAGCCGCCGCGCAGTCTGCGCGGCGGTCATTTTTATGTAAAAAAGGCGCAAAGAGAATAAAATTTTGCGAAAAAGCATTGTGAACGGGCGAAAAACATGATACAATAAAAGAAAAAGGGGTAAAATATGGCCGGAAATCAAACAAAAGAGGAAAAGCAGGCAAAGGCAGCGGATGCGGCGGAAGAGAAAGAACGCGCCCGCAATTATCATGTCGCGAAGCGCCCGGACGGAAAATGGCAGGTCAAGTTTGCGGGCGGCGAAAAAGCGATCAAACTGTTCGCCACGCAGGCGGAAGCGATCGCCTATGCAAAAAAACTCGCCGCCAATCAGGACGGAAGCATTTCCATTCATAAAAAAGACGGAAAATTGCGCAAACAAAAATATTGAAAGAAAACAAAGCACGAAAAAGGAGCCGACTACGGCTCCTTTTTCGTGCTTTTTCGGATCCATGCGCTCATCGCCTGTTTTTTTCAAAACGGACAGATTTTCCGCACTCGATCAGTCTTCCAGCCCCGCAAGATAGTCGATGCTCACGCCGAAAAAGAGAGCTATAAACGAAGAAAAAGCCGCAACTTTTTAAAAAGCGGCTTTTTTCTTTGACTTTTGGCGGGTGCGTGCTATAATGGTAGCCATGAGTACGGTTCGGACAAATAAAGAGCTGGATATGTGTACCCGTCCCCTGTTGTGGAAGATCGTTTTGTTTTGTCTTCCCATTATGCTGACGGGAATTTTGCAGCTGTTATACAATGCATCGGACATCATAGTGCTGGGGCATTTTGCAAGCGACGTATCGGCGGGCGCGGTGGGATCGGTGGGATCGCTGATCAATCTGACCGTCAATTTGTTCGTGGGATTGTCGGTGGGATCGTGCACGGCGGCGGCGCGCTGGATCGGCGCCAAAAACGAAGAGCGGTTGGACCGCGTCGTACATACGGCCATATTGCTGAGCCTTGTCGGCGGGGTATGCCTTGGGCTGATCGGGGTATTTTTTTCGCGGTATTTTCTGATCTGGATGAATGCGCCGCAGGACAGTGTTCTGCCTCTTTCGACGCTGTATCTGAAAATTTATTTTGCGGGCATGCCCTTCAATCTTTTATATAATTTCGGATCTTCGCTGTGCCGCGCGCGCGGCGATTCCAAGACTCCTCTGCTCTATCTGTGTGCGGCGGGGATCTCCAACGTCGGGCTGAACATATTCTTTGTGGTCGTATGCAAAATGGACGTGGCGGGCGTGGCGCTCGGCACCGTCATCGCGCAGATGATCTCCTCCACCCTCGTGCTCGTACATCTGATGCGCCTGCAAGGGCACTGCAAAGTGCGGCTGCGCTCCCTGCGCATCCATAAAGATGCTCTCATCGATATCCTGTGCATCGGGCTTCCCGCGGGCATTCAGGGCTGTATTTTCTCCCTTTCCAACGTCATTATTCAATCTTCCATCAACAGTTTCGGGGAAGTTGCGATCACTGCCAACGCGGACGCGGCGAACGTCGAAGGATTTGTCTATACGGCGATGAATTCCGTGTCACAGGCGTGCCTTACCTTTACCGGACAAAATTACGGCGCCCGCCTGCGCAAAAATATGGACGTAAGCCTGCTCGACAGCCTTTTGACCGTGACCGTGATCGGGCTGGTGCTCGGATTTGGCGCGTATCTGCTCGGGCAATACATTTTGCGCGTCTATACCACCTCTCCGGAGGTCATCGAGATCGGCGTCGGACGGCTGAGCGTCACTTGTACGACCTATTGCCTTTGCGGCATCATGGACGTATTGGTCGGAAATCTGCGCGGCAGAGGTTATTCTTTTTTGCCGATGTGCGTGTCGATCGGCGGCGTCTGCGGCGTCCGCATCATGTATATTTTTACATATTTTGCCGCAAACCATACGCTTTTTGTGCTCTATCTTTCTTACCCCATCAGCTGGTTTGCGACCGTGCTCGTGCACAGCATATCCCTGCTCTTCGTGCGCAAAAAAGAAAAGAAGATGCAGTGGAAAGATATGCCCGCAGATCGGGCGACAGCCTGAATCGGGCGCGACGCGCGGCAAAAGCGGCAGGGTGCACGCACATGGATAAATCCGCCCGCAAACGGGCACAGGACGGACGAATTTACGGGCGCCGAAAAGCAAATCGAAACCGCGGCTGACGCCTCTTACAGGCGCCGCAGGAGCGGAAAAACGGCAACAGCAAAGGATAAAGAGAAATGTCCGCGGAACGCAGATGTTCCGCGGACATTTCTATGTTTTTGATAATATTCGGAAATGCCGTTCGGCCGCTTGCGGCGGCAAAACAAGGCAAAGCGCAAAGATTATTCGTCATCGTTTTGGTTTTGTTTGTTTTTTTCCTCTTCGGCTTTGCGCTGGTAGTAATTTTTGTAGCCGGCTTTGTGGTTGTCGCCTTCATCCCATTTTTTCCCGCCCGTAATGAGCACGCCGAGAACGAGCATGACGGCAAGAACGACGAGAATGATGGGAAGAATGAGATTTTCGGGCAAAGCGAGCGCAAAGATCAGGCAGAGCGCCGCGACGGCAAGGAGCGCCGCGCTGAGCGCGATCTGCAATTTTTTCAGCTGAACGGAATTTTTGGTGCCGATCGCGGAAAAGAGGAGCGCAAGGCCGCTGATCCCCGCAAAGATGACGCCCGCCCAGGAAGCGGAAAAGTCGGTAAACGGCTCGACTTTGAGCACGGATAAAAGGAAAAAGACTGCTGCAACCAAAAACGACAGCGCCACGAGCAGGCGCACAAACAATTTTTTACTCATAAAAAAACCTCCCCTGAATCAGCGCGTCAGCGCAATATAACGTTGCAGGAAACGGCGCAGACGGTCTGGCCTTCGCCGAGCACGACGGTGTCGCCGTGCGAAAAGTCGCGCACGTATTTGCCGATGCGCAGTTTGAAGCGCATCGAAGATTGGCTTGCCGCGAGCACGGTGTAATTTCCCGGCAAAAGATCGGCGTTTTTGCCCGCAGTATACGTTTTGCCCTGCGATAGTACGATATCCCCTACCTGATGCGTGACGGGCGAATCGTCCTCTTTTTTGGAGTAACGAACGCCGTCCACGACGTCTGCGGAGCCGTGGCCGCGGCGGATGCGCGAATATTTCACGCCCAGCGCGATCACCGCAATGAGAAGCACCGCGCAGAAGGCGGCAAGAATGACGATGAAAATTTGTTCAGGCGACATAGTGATCCCCCTTTAAAACGTTCAGCGCAGTTTTTCGCCGCATTCGGGGCAGAATTTGGCTTTCGCGGGCACGTTTGCGCCGCATTTGGGACAGCTGTTCGCGACAGGTTGGCCGCATTCGGGGCAAAATTTGGCTTTGCCCGTGATCGCGGCGCCGCAGTTGGTACAATGCTTTGCCGAAGATTGTGCCGCATTGTTTTGCGCCGGATTTGCCATATTCTGCTGCATATTGGCAAACATCTGACCCATGCCGAGCCCCATGCCCATGCCGATCCCTGCGCCCATGGTGCCGCCCGCCGCGCCGGGATTTTTCGCCGCTTCTTTGAGCGCGTCTGCCTGCGCCATCTGCGTGTATACGTCGATGTTTTTGCGCATCATCCCCAGGCGCGTGCTCTCGTCCAGCGCCTTTTCCAGTTCGGGCGGGAGAGAAAAACTTTCAAAGTTGAAGCCCGTCAGTTCCAGCCCCATCACTTCGAAACGCTGCGCCAGCGATTTTTTGACCGTCGCGCTCATCTCCATGAGGTTCGCCGCCATGTCCAGAACGGGTATGCCGCTTTCGCCGATCGCGTCCGAAATCCCCATCACGAGCATGCTCCGTATATAGCCCGTGATATCCTGCGTCGAAAACGACGAATGCGTCCCCGACAGCTCCTGCATGAACACAAAGGCGTCTTTTACGCGGAATGCATACGTGCCGTATGCACGTACCCGTACGGCGCCGTAGTCCGCATCGCGGATCATGATCGGATTCGCCGTGCCCCATTTTTGATTGGTGAATTGCTTGGTGTTGACAAAATAAACATCCGATTTGTACGGCGTCTCAAAGCCGTATTTCCAGCTCAGAAGTTTTGTGATCACCGGCAGCGAATCGGTGTCCAGCTTGTAATAACCGGGCAAAAATACGTCCGCCATCCGTCCCTTGTCACAAAAGATCGCAACCTGGCTCTCCCGCACCGTCAGCGCCGACCCGCGGTTGATCTGGTTGTTCTTCATGTCTACCTTATGTACAATGGTGTCGGACGAGTTGTCCGCCCATTCGATCACCTTCAAAAGAGCCATTTTTTTGCACCTGCCTTTTCTGTAAATTCGCTCAGAGGTCTGATCCCCTATGTTCATACTATACCATATTTGTGCAAATATGTCAAGGGAGCAGGAAAAAACAGCACAAAAAAGACCGCCGTCCCGCAAAAAAAACAGTTGACAGCGACTTTTTTTTCGCATATACTTATCACAGACGATAAAGACCCGCTGTCGATGCGGGTTTCATGAGGAGAGACTATGAACGCAATCAATCGGGCTGTCAAAAAAAGCTTAGGAGTCGCGCTGTTTCTGACCTTCGCGCTGCCGTTTGGCGGAGCTTTGCTCGGCGTCGGACTCGCGATCGGCCAGCCCGCCGTTTGGGCGATCGGCATCGCCTTCCTCGCGGCCGGATTTTACGGGTGTCCCGTTGCCTGGGTGGCATATTCGGGCAAAGCTTCCCTGCGCCGCATGATACGCGCCATCACCGAAGAGCATCTCTACACCGAACGCGAAATTTCCATGCAGCTCGGCCTTTCGGAACAGGAAGTGCACCGCCGCATCAACGAATGCTTTTCCAAAGGATATCTTGTCGGATACATCCGCACTTCGGACGGTATCGCTCTCAACGAAAACCAGGCGCTTGCGGAAACCGAATATGTCGTTCAATGCCCTGCTTGCGGAGCTAAATATTCTTATACCAAAGGAACATCCGCCAATTGCCCCTATTGCGGCACACCGGCGCCGCGTAAAGACTAAAAAGGCGCGCGCCGCAATATTATAAACTTGTAAAAGTTTGCAAGGCTGCGCAGCCTTCGGCTTGCTGCGGTGCTATAACCCAACACTTTTCATGGTGAAAGTTTTTGTTATATCTAAACGCGAAAAGCATTGAAAAAGAAAGAACAATTAAAGAGCGTCCCCGAAACGGCGCATACGTATGCGCCGTTTCGGGGACAATTTTTTTATTCGATCCGATTAGCAAGAGAAAATCGACGATAAATACGACTGCTTAAAAAATTGCCTGTTTCTCATGAAACAAGCAATGTTTCTGGCGGGGAAAGATTTTCCTGTTGCGGCGAAAGAGTTTAAATCAAACGAAAAAATTTTTCAATAAAATCCTTCCCGGCAAAAGGCAGGCATATCTTTGCAGACGTTGAAGGCGCTGACCGCCCCGCAACTGTGAAATGAACGGGTTTGCCGTAAAAAAGGTCGAACATATCACATAAGCTGTTTTAACCGCGACAGGGCTCTATAAAGGCAGACGGACGCATGGTCGGCTTTACTGCCGTTCGGCTTTTCGCCGACGATCGTATCTTTTATGATATTTTCCATGCGCCTTTGCAAATTCGCATGCGGAAAAACAGAAACAAAAATTCCACTTGCTTCAAATCACGGTAAAAGCCATATCGAAACGGATCGGCGGCGACGGAAGGCATAATTATCTGTTTTTTTGCAAAGCTATGTTTTTTGCACAAAGCAAAATATCACAAAGGCATCGCAAAAAGTTGATGATTACGCGTTCTTTTCTTGCAAAGCATACCGTTTTATGCGCCAAGCATAAACTCACGCAAACATTGCAAAACGGCAATCAATGTTTTTCTTTTTTGCGATGCCATCATTTTTATGCCCTCAGTAAAACATTATACAGATGAAAAAAACAGGAATATATTTCTGGCGGAAAGGCAAGTTTGCGGGTGGGAATATCGGGCAGATGCGGCACAATATACTAAAAAGAGGGCGGCTTTTACCGCCCTTCTTTAATTTATTTATCTTTAAGATTTTCCAGCTCTTTTTCCAACGCTTGGATCTTGCGTTGCTTTTTTGCTTCTTGCTTTTGCTGTTTTTCGGTTTGTTTCTTCTCGCGATATTCCTTAACGGAGCATGTCATTGCTTTTATTCCTGTTTTGTTAAGTATAAAACAAATAAAAATCACGATTATAGCTGATAAATAATCAATAAAAATGTTTATCGTTACAAAAATAGCTTTTTTCAATTCTCTGCCCATTACATTTTTATCAAAATCTACTGATTTATAAAATTTAAACATTTCCCAATGTTTTTGACAATCATTTATACATATTGAGCCTGCTAAAATTAAAATTACAGCAACGAAAAGAAGTAAAACTGTAATTGTTTTTTTCTTCATATTTCCCCTCGTTTTTCTTTTATTTTAGCTTAAAATTGTACAATTTTCAAGGGGTTTTATAATAAACAATACAAAAAAGTGAATAAATTTGAATAATTAATTTATGGAAGTTTGTTTTTACGGTGCGGAAAAAAGAGCACACAGTAAACAGGAGGCGCAAATCAGAAAGGATATGTTTTTGCGGAAACCGATAAGATAATCGAATCAGCCTGTATTCAAAGTTTTCCTTTAAAGCATCAGACATCAATACAGATGTCTGAGAGCAAAGAACGGCGGCTTTATATGACCTGCTCTAAATTATGCGGCGCGGTATATGTCGCAACGGCGCCGGCAATGATGTCAGCCATTTTATATACAAGATTGAGCCGCGTCAGATTGAGCAAAGAATAATTAAAGAGCGATTTTTCGGCGACGATTCCCATAATTCCGACATCGCCTACCCGAGGGAATTTTTTATTCGCTCCCGCGCCGGGCTTTACACCGTTCGCAATGACTTTGATGAGCCCGATATCACCGGCGTCCCCGACCGCAGCATCGATTGCGATCACCGGGCTTTCCGGATGAGTTTCGCGCAAAAAGTCGTTAATATAACGCGCCTCTTTTGCGGTTACGGTCGATTTTAGCGTCCCATATACAAAAACATTTGATGTTTTTCTTTCGTTAAGCAAAGTTCCGCAGATCGGACCAAGGCTGTCTCCGATTGCAAGATCGCTGCCGATGCAAATTATGACCGGAGTGCCCCTTTTTTGGCTAAGATAATGATCGATTGCCATAACGATTCCGGATTCTGCCAATTTATTATAGACATTAAACGAGTAATCCATCGCAAAAATACCTCTCACCCTTGTTATTGATAACATTTTGCGTTGATTATTGACAAGAAAAAGTGGGAATATACGGCTATAAATTTTCTGTTCTGGTGGATAAGCACACACATTGTGGATAAATTGTGGATAACTCAAAACTTGCGCCAAAAAAATTGTCGGGGCGCTGTTGAAAACAAAGCGCAAAAATGAAACGATGCTAAAAATGTCGTTGTGAATATCGAAAAGAAACCTCTTTAAAATAGGTGTGCAAGTTTTAAAATTAAAGCATTGTGGATAAGACTTTAAAAACAAAGATATTTGAGAAAATAATTTTTATCCTTTGGCAAATCATAAGAGGATGGAAAGGTACAATTAAAAATATTGATTAAAGTGTATATGCGCTCAATTCAATTTTCAGCGCGTAAATTTAAAGCGCTTATTAAATTATTAGCGCATTATTTATAAAGCAATAATTGCGCTTAAGTACGCATAAATTTATTTTTGCGCAAAAACAATACTGCGCTGTTATATTTTTTTGCGTTCCGATACATTGCAGCTGTAAAAAAATAATAAAAAGCGGATCATTAAAGCTTAAAAACGAATATTAATCTAACTAAAATAATGCGCTTTTAATTTTTACTGCGTATTATTTTTTGTTTAATTAGCGCTTCATTGATTTTGAATGTATTTCAGATAATATTGGTAAAAAATTTTCGAAAAGCTCCCTATTATTGCATTTTTCTCCAAAGAAATTTGCGTCTTTTGGACATTTAGGATAAAATGGATAAAAAAGACCGATTTCAGACAAAAAAAAGGTGTCTTTTAACGGTTTTTGATAAAATAAAATTGAGTTCTGAAAAGATACTTTTTTATTCAAAAAATGGCATGCGCTTCAATAAAAATGTTGAAAAAATCGAGAAAAAAGCCGTTTTTTTGCCAAAAAGGCTTTTTAAAAAAGCCTCTCAGACGATTTGAGACAGAATAAATTCTAAAAAATCAAAAAAATTCGGCTTTTAAATCGTTAAAATTCTTAAAAAATCACCACTTTTTTATGATTTTTCAAAAAAACATAGACCGTTGGTTGTGGATAAATTAAAAATTAAGAATTTTATTTGCTCGAGAGGAATTTGATGACAGTAAGTCTTGTTCCAAAGCTTTAATATTTGAAAATCATTGGGAATGTTTCATATGAAACATTCCCAATGATTTTAAGCGCATAAATTTTTTGAATAAAAATATAACATTTTTAAAACATGCGTCTGTTTGCGTTATATAAAAACAATAAATAAATAATACAAACAGGAATATTTAAAAAAATAACAAAAACTTAAATATTGCACCCCGTAATGTAAACAAATTTGTATGGTGCAAGTTATCCACAATTTGTGCACAAATGTGAACGCAAAATATGCTTTTGCACAGTTTTTGAAAAATAAATTGTGCACAAATTGTCATTATAAAGTGTAGGGGTGTATATATCAGTTTAACTTGATTTAGCGCAGAAAAATAATTATGCATTGAATGAAATTTTAGTGGTTATACGCATAATTGCGTTCAATAAAATTTGTTCCTTACGCTCTAAGTATGAGCAAGAACAGGCAGGGTAAAAGCATTTATAATAAATTATTTGAATGTATAGTGCTGATTCGTCCTGATTGAATTATATATATACGCTTTTTATAAAAGTGCTTTAATTTTATAGAAATTGTTAATACGCGCGCATTTTTAAGCTATAACAATTTTTGAACTTTGTTCGATAGGGGATAGGGTTTAAACAGGACAAATACTTGTTTGGTGATTTATTTTGAAGTTATAATGTTTCATATGAAACATTATAACTTTGATTATGCGCTGTGCAAAAACAACATAATATAAATGTTTCACGTGAAACATTTGAAATTTCGGACAAGTTTCATATGAAACATTTTTTGGTTTAAAACAGGGGTAAAATTATACTGCGCTAAACGATTTTTTGGACTAAAACCAGTAAAAAAGGTGAAAAGGGGATGATAAAAAAATAAAAATTTCACTTTTTTAAAAAATATTTAATGAAATGTTGTTTTTTTCGGTTGATTATGGTATTATAGTATCATAACAATTAAATTACACATGGCAAAGAAAAATTTATTTGGGCGCATATCAAAACAGGACTTTTGGTTATCACGAATGAAACGAAGTTAGGATAATGGCGCATAGATTTTTTTGCGCCTCTTTGTGCATAATTGAGTACAGGTCCTTTTTCTCCTGCGCATTGCTGAATTGATTGACGTCTTGGCAATGCGGACACACAGTTGTTTCGTGCTTTTCGAAGTGTAAAAAGAAACTAATTTTCAGGCGCTTAAAATTTTAATCAAAAAAGATCTTAAATGTGCAGTGCGCCGATATTTTAGGATTGTGTATTGCTCCGAATGAGAAAGAGCGGCATTGAGTAGATGTTAACGCGGAGCATTTCAAACGCGTTTTGTCTGTTTTGGGTTCTGTATTGTTTTCTTTCCGGGCATTTCATCAAAACGGTATTTGGTGTTTTTGAAAACACAAATCATGCCAAACGGAGACCGAATAAGAATATAGGGACGGCTTCATCGAACGGGGAGTTGTGATGCAATTTCCAACTTCGGTTTTTCAGCAGAAAATAATTTGAAGATATAGAGATAAAGGTGTCTTTATAAAGAATGAAAATAAGAAGCGATTCATCGCGGGATAAGCGGCTTTTAATAACAAATCAAACCCCTTGGAATATGCCGAGCGAGTAACGGTTGCGGAAGAGCTGTTCCGAAAAAGCCGTTGCGGAAGAGCTGCTGCGAAAGAGTGGTCGGGGAAAGCCGGTTGTGAGGGGCTACATGAGAAGAGCTGCTGCGAAAAAGCAGTTGCGGAAGGACGGCCTGAGAAGGGCTGTCGCGGAAAGCCGATTGCGAAGGACTTTGGAGAAGAGACATTGAAAAAGAGCCGTTTCGGAAGAGAAAGACGGAAAAGAGCGGGTTGCGGAAGAGAAGGCTTGGTGAAGATTAAAAGGGGCAAATCAGGGTATATCCGAAGGACACGGGATATATATTATTGATACAATGTACTGATAATATTGGCCATTGATCAGACATAAGAGGAGCGAGATAAAAAGGGGAGGCCGCAGGCAGAAAAAGCACGGGGAAGGAAAATTTACCCGAACATGTACCGAACATGTTTTGATACAAGCGGAAGAATATTTCATGGCGCCGCATTGAGCTTGAAAGGGCGCAAAAAAATAATTGCAAGAAAGGTTCAAAAATTCGAGAGAATTGTTGTTTGAAGAGAATCGCAAAAACGAAAAAGTTTTCTGAAAGCGGAGAGAAATATTCAATCGAAAAGAGCAGCGATCGAAAAGAAACAGAATGTATTTAGCAATGGGATGGAAGAGCAAAGAGGCGAGTCGGACGGCGGAAAAATCGGGCAGAAGGTTTGACGTTTTGCAATCGTTTCGGGTTTGAGAGGTAAAGCGGAAGAGGATACACAGCGTAAATAACCGAACGGAAAAGCACAAAATTTTGTATGAGGCGAAGCAGATACGGGCAAAATAAAAAGAGGGCTTTCAAACGTTGAAAATGGCAGGTATGTGATAGAGGAGTATCTTGCGAGCGGAAGGCGATCGACTTGCGCAAACTGGAGCCGCTGGGCGATGCCGTTGAAGTGATCCCGCGGCTATGAACTGACCCTTCGCAAGGGCGAAGCGGGATGCGTGCAAGGCCGAGTCTGAAATCGATCGGGTTTTGCTTTCAGAAAGAGCGATATCCATAAAAAAGCAATGCAGAGATCTGCGGGCGGCCATTCATACAGGACGCAAATTTGTACAAGGCGAGCAAAGCCGACAGGAAAGAGAAAGGCGGCATATTTATATTGGCCGGGAAAGAAACGGCGGAGACAAACGCCGAATGTTTGGCAGTAAATGCGCTTTTGGAACTGTTCAGCGAGGGCGTGCGTAGAAAAGAGGCGGGCAAAGAACGGACGGGGCAGGAAAAGCGATGGCAAAGGCGATTTCAAAACCGTTCAGAGATCAGATCTGTTTTCATTTTAATATAATCATTATATTATATAATAAGGAAAGGTTTGTTCGGAAAGAGCGGCGAGACGGGACGGAAATCGCAGAACAGGTTAACGGAAAGCGGACGGCAAGAAAAAGCTGCGAAGGAGCTTGCAAAAAAGAGTAAAGAAAAATCGCAAGACAAGAGAAGAGCCGACACGGAGCCGAATGTCGGTGCGGCGTTTGTCGTGAGAGAAGAGAAAATTCTAAGCAAAGCGGGGAAGCAAAGTTGAAATCGGGCGTGATGTCGGCCGAGGGGAGAAATCGGGACGGCGAACCCGAAAGGGAGTGTTTTCGGAGTAGTCAAACTAAGAAAAGAGCCGAACGAGTGTGACGATCAGCGAGACGGGACATTGCAGAATTGTAAGCAAAAGAAAGATTGAAAGCCTCGGCGAGAAAAAGTTTTGGAACGGGCGGCTTTGCCGAAGGCAAGTCGGATAAAAGTCAAATCGAGATAAAAGGCAACTTTTAAATATAGAAACAGTAACAGCAAGGAGAAGCGAATGAGTAAAACTTCCAAAATACTGCTCTGGGTATTGCTCGGGGTAGTGTTGATTTTGATCCTCTCGGTCGTGCTGTCCAATACGCTTTGGCAGGTGCCGGATATATCTACCTCGGACGTATGGACAAAGATCGAGAGCGGGGAGGTTGCGAAAGTCTATATTGACGATTACAACCTGAAATGTTATGATGCAAACAACAAGTTGATCTACACGTCGACGTTTGCGCGTTCGGATTCGGAGATGAATCTTCTGATCGAATATGCGAGCGGAGCGGGTAAGGGGCAAGGGCTGAAATTTTCCTATGATTCGAGTGATCCCAATGCGGGGAGCTTTTTAAGTTATCTGGTTCCGTTGTTCGGCATTATACTTGTGTGCGTGGTATTCTGGCTTTTGATCCGTCAGACACAGGGGGGCGGCAGCAAGGCGATGAGCTTTGCGAAGACCAAAGCGCGCGTGAACTCGAACATCAAAGTCCGTTTTTCGGATGTTGCGGGTGCGGAAGAAGAAAAGCAGGAGCTGGCGGAAGTCGTTGAGTTTTTGAAGAGTCCGCGCAAGTTTTCCGATTTGGGCGCGCGCATTCCGAAGGGCATATTGCTTGTCGGGCCTCCCGGAACAGGTAAGACGTTGTTTGCGAAGGCGGTTGCGGGTGAGGCGAACGTGCCGTTTTTCTCGATTTCGGGTTCGGACTTCGTGGAGATGTTTGTCGGTGTAGGTGCGTCGCGTGTCCGTGATTTGTTTGATGCGGCGAAGAAGAGTCAGCCTTGTATCGTGTTTATCGACGAGATCGACGCGGTGGGGCGTCAGCGCGGCACGGGGCTTGGCGGCGGACATGACGAACGCGAACAGACGTTGAACCAGTTGCTCGTGCAGATGGACGGGTTTGAGACCAACGAAGGGATCATCGTAATGGCGGCGACCAACCGTGCGGACATTTTGGATCCCGCACTTTTGCGGCCGGGCCGTTTTGACCGTCAGATCCACGTCAATCTTCCCGACGTGCGAGGCAGGGAGCAGATCCTGAAAGTGCATGCGCGCAACAAACCGCTTGCGCAGGACGTGAACTTCAAGGTACTTGCGCGTATGACGAGCGGATTTTCGGGTGCGGACCTGGAAAACCTTCTCAACGAAGCGGCGATTTTGGCGGCGCGCGCGAACAAAAAGGTGATCGGGAACCAGGAGCTGTTCGAGGGCATCAACAAGGTATTGTTGGGGCCGCAGAAGAAGAGCCGACTTGTCACGGAATCGGATAAACGCATCACGGCGTATCATGAAAGCGGTCATGCGATCGTAGCGCGTCTGTGCAAGCATTGCGATCCGGTGCAGGAGGTGTCGATCATTGCGCGCGGCATGGCGGCGGGCTATACGATGACGCGTCCGGACAACGACGACAATCATATGACCAAAGCCAAATTGACCGATCTTGTCTGCGAGATGCTGGGCGGCCGCGTGGCGGAGGAGCTGGTGATCAAGGACGTATCGACGGGAGCATCCAACGATTTGCAGCGCGTGACGGAGATCGCGCGCAAGATGGTCACCGAATGGGGCATGAGCGAGCGCGTGGGGCTTGTCACGTACCGTTCGGACAATCCGATCTTTTTGGGACGCGATATGGAAGCGCACAACAGTTACAGCGAAGAGACGGCGGGCATCATCGACGAAGAGGTGCATAAGATCATCGAATCTGCGCATGAACGCGCCGTGAAACTTCTCTCGGAAAACCGTGCCGTGCTGGATAACATGGCGCGCGTTCTGATCGAGCGCGAGACCATTTACACCGACGAAGTGGATATGCTGATGGAAGGCAAGACGGTCGACGAGATCTATGCGTATATGGATTCCAAGGAAAAATCTGCGAAAGAGAATCCGTTCAGCAGGTTTGTATACTCGGGTGAGGACGTGAAGGTCGTATCCAAGGATGACGGTGCCGAAAAGAAAGACGGCGGCGAAGATCCGGAGAAGAAAGAATAAAACGCGCGGCGCGCGGCGGTTTCGCCGCCGCGCCCGTGAAACAAACGGAAAAAGCCGAACGATTTGCGACGACTGAGGCGGCGTGAAGGGTTCGGAGAAACTACATAGAAAGAGAGATAACGAAAATGGGAAAGATCGTATCGTTTTCAAACCAGAAGGGGGGCGTAGGCAAGACGACGACGTGCGTGAACATGGCGGCATATCTTGCGTCGTTCGGAAAGAAGGTGCTGCTTGTGGACATCGATCCGCAGGGCAACGCCACGACGGGCATGGGATTTTCCAAGAGCTCGTTGAAGAAATCGGTCTACAATGTACTGATCGACGATGAAAGGGTGTCGGACAACATCCTCACGACGGAAGCGGAGAATTTGGATCTGTTGCCGTCCAACATCGATCTGGCGGGCGCGGAAGTGGAGCTCGTTTACAAGAAGAGCCGCGAAAAGGTGCTGAAAAACGCGCTTGCGGAAGTGCGGGACCGCTATGACTACATATTCATCGACTGCCCGCCTTCGCTGGGGCTTCTGACCATCAATTCGCTCGCCGCGGCGGATGCGGTGATCATTCCGATCCAGAGCGAATACTATGCGCTGGAAGGATTGTCGCAGCTTATGAACTCCATTTCGCTGGTAAAACAGCACTTGAACCCCGCGCTGGAAGTGGACGGGGTCGTAATGACGATGTACGACAGCCGTTCGCTGATCTCCAAGCAGATCGCGGAAGAGATCCGAAAATTCTTTACAAAGCGCGTATTCGAGATCGTCGTGCCGCGCAATATCCGTCTGGTCGAAGCTTCCTCGTACGGCAAACCGATCATGCTGCACGATCCCAAGTGCACGGGCGCGCGCGCGTATAAAGCGCTCACGCAGGAATATCTGGACAAAGAGACGAGGAAACAGAAATGAAACAGCAGAACAGAGGATTAGGAAGGGGACTGTCGGCGCTCTTCACGGATACCGAAGAAGCCTACGAAAACGCCGCGAAAACGTATGTGGCGGAAGACATTCCGTCTGCGCCGCTGCCCGATGATATCAAGGGGCTGATCGAGGTGGATATCGATCTCGTGCGTCCCAATCCCAACCAGCCGCGCAAACATTTTGACGAGGATGCGCTCAACGAACTGGCGGCCTCCATCAAAAAACACGGGCTGATCATGCCGATCGTCGTCAACAATATGGAAGGCGGCAGATACATGATCATCGCGGGCGAGCGCCGTTACCGTGCGGCGAAAATCGCCGGCAAGACGAAGATCCCCGTCGTGGTGCGCGATTATACCGACCGCGAGATCAAGGAAATTTCCCTGATCGAAAACTTACAGCGCGAGGACTTGAATCCGATCGAAGCGGCGAACGCGATGAAACAGCTCATGGACGAATATCACCTGACGCAGGAAGAGCTCGCCGAGCGCATCGGCAAATCCCGTCCCGCGGTCACGAACACGCTGCGCCTGCTTTCCCTTTCGCCCGAGGTCATCGAATTGGTATCGAACGGGAAACTCAGTGCGGGGCACGCCCGCGCGCTGGTCACTCTGCCCGAGGATGCGCAGTACAAGCTCGCAGGCGATGCGATCAAGGACGGACTTTCGGTGCGCGACATCGAGCGGAGCGTCCGCGACTATTTTGCGACGCCCGAAGAACTTGCCGATAAAAAAGACAAGAAAAAACAGCAGGTGTCCATCGAACTCAAAGATCTGATCGAGCGCATGCGCCACGCATTCAAGACCAAGGTGTCCCTCATCGGCAACGATCGCAAGGGCAGGATCTACATCGACTATTACAATACCGACGATCTGGACCGTATCAGCGAGATCGTCGATATGGTCGCCAAGAACGATAAACTGTAAATTATAAATAAACCGGCGGCCCGCTCGTGTAATGAGCGGGCCGCCGGTTTTACCGTTTAAAAAATTACAAAAATTTTTCTTTTCCTTATTATATAATAATGAAAGGGGCAGTGTTCGCGAAAAGGCTGCGGGAAGGCTTTGGCGGGCAAAGCTCAATGCCGATCTTTCGGCTCGTATTCGGAAGGAGGCGTTTGCTCGGAAACATTTGAAATTTTTTCTTCTTTGCATTCCTGTAAATATTTGAAAAACATACTGCAAACGAAGAGCAGCAAAGTGCCGGCCGCGCAGAGCAGTGCGGCGCTCAAACCGAAATAAATGCCGAGGATCACGCACGCGACGGCAAGAGCGGCGGCGAGAACGGCACAGGTCACGCGTAAAAACTTATACATAAAAATTCCTTTTTTGCGGCAAAGATCGCCGAACAGAGATTTATGCAACCATTATATCACAAAAAAACGCACAAGACAACCAAAGCGGCAATAAAGGAAAAAACTGTATTTTGTGTACGGAAGGCGAATAAAATACGAGATATGGGGCAATAAAAAAAAAGCGGTGAAAAACTCAAAAAAAGACAAAAAAATTCCAAAAAAGTTGAAAAAAACGTTTGACATTTAAAACGGGGTGTGGTATTATGTACAGGCTGTCGCGATGAGAGCGAACCAATACCGGACAAGCGAAGGAGTGCGGCAAGCGGGTTCAAAAATTTTTAAAAAAACTTTTGAAAAACGCTTGACAAACAAATTCATATATGGTATTATAGATAAGCTCTTCACGAGAGAGCACCGAACGAAGTTCGGTTAAACGCAGATTAAAAATTGAATAGAAGGAAATGAATTAAACATTTTGAAAGAAATGTTTGAAAGTTTCTGTCAATTAAACTTTAAGTACAAAGTACTCAAAGAACAGTCAGCAAAAAACGTTAGAGCAGTTGCTCGCAAGAGCAGCTTTAAGCAATTAAACTTAAGAGTTTGATTCTGGCTCAGGATGAACGCTGGCGGCGTGCTTAACACATGCAAGTCG
>CALVHR010000021.1 GCA_944328495.1 uncultured Clostridia bacterium | reverse complement strand
GATAACTTTTCCCTTTTACATAGTATTCTCGTAGACAACAGCGCTCTTCTATGGTAAAATGTTTGTAGTTCATACAGATCTCCTTGGCAAAATTTTGGTTTCGCAACTTTATTTTACCACAGATTTGTATGAACTCCTTTTTTTTCTTTACCTGTTGCACTTAATAGTATAATTCACCTCAATGCCAAACGGGCGTACGCGAATATTCGCGTGCGCCCGTTTTTTTCTTTCGATCATTGAAACTGTTTTCTATTCCGCATCCGAAGTCAAAGGCGCAAAGCGCGCGCCCACGTATGCCGAAAGATCGGCGGGAGAAAGCTTCATCTGCCTGCCCACACGCCCCGCACTGACAAATATTTGCGCAAAATTCTGCGCGCTCTCGTCAATAAACGTGCGAAACCGCTTTTTCATCCCCACCGGAGAACATCCGCCGTGAATGTAGCCCGTCAAAGGCTCCAATTCCTTTTGCTTGATCATTGCCACCGACTTTGCGCCCGCCGCCTTCGCCGCGCGCTTTAAATCCAGCGTCGCGCACACGGGCACGCAGAACACCGCATGTTCCCCTTTGTCCGTCACCGTCACCAGCGTTTTGAAAACAGCATGCGCGTCCTCCCCGAGCTGCGCCGCCACGAGCTCCCCGTCCGTGATCTCGGGCGGGTACGAAAAGCTTTCATATGCGATCTTTTTTGCGTCCAATAGGCGCATTGCGTTCGTCTTGTCCTTGTCCATAACTGTATTCCGCCTGCCGTTTTTCTGCAATTATAACACCCGCCGACAAAAATTTCAACGCTTTTTCCGTGCCGCGCAAAAATTATTGACTTTGCGCGGCCTTCGTGCTATGATACTGCCCGAATTCACTCACCGAGGCATATCATGAAAGCCATCGATTTGGGCAGCAACCGCGTGCTGTCCACCGTCCTTAAACTGGTCATTCCCGCCATGATCGCACAATTTATCAACGTGCTGTATTCCATCGTCGACCGCATCTACGTCGGGAACATCGAGGGCATCGGCGATACCGCGCTCGCCGCCGTCGGCGTCTGCGCGCCGCTCACCACCTTTATTTCTTCGTTTGCCTTCCTCATCGGCACGGGCGGAGCCCCCTTGTTTGCAATGGCGCTCGGTGAAAAAAAAGAAGATTCCGCGCAGAAGATCCTCACCAATGCTCTGTATGCACTCATCGCCGTCGCCGTCATCGTCACCGCGTTCACCTTTGCTTTTGCCAAACCCCTGCTCATGACATTCGGCGCCAGCGAAACCACCTACCCTTACGCAAAAAGTTATCTTCTGATCTACGCGGCAGGCGCACTTTTTTCGGTCACGGCCGTCGGGCTCAACCAATATATCGTCGCACAAGGATATTCCGGCATCGGCATGGCGACAACCCTCATCGGTGCTGCCGCAAACATCGCACTGGATCCGGTATTTATCTTTGTTTTTCACATGAATACAGCAGGCGCCGCCATCGCGACCGTACTGTCGCAGTTTCTGTCTTTTCTGTTCGTTCTCATCTTCTTGCGGCGGAAAAATACTTATATCCGCCTCAAACTCGGAAAAGCGGACATTCGCCTCATCGGCAGAATCGTACGCTTCGGAATCTCGCCCTTTCTCATCATCGCGACGGACAGCGTCATCGTCATCGCCACAAACTCCGTGTTACAGGCGCACGGCGGCGCCGACGGCGATACCTGGATCACTGTTTCCACCATCGTACAGGCGTTTTTCTCCCTCATTTCTATGCCCATGGCGGGCATCAGCACAGGCTCTCAACCCGTTTTAAGCTACAACTACGGTGCAAAAAACGAATCTATTATCCGACGCGCCGAAAAATATATCCTTTGCATGTGCCTCATATTCACTACTTTCATGACCGTCATGTCTCTGCTCTTTGCAAGGCCCTTCGTATCCCTGTTCACCTCCACTCCCGACATCGCCGAAAAGAGCGTTTGGGGCATACACGTGTTCATGATCGGCGTGATCCCGCTTTCCTTTCAGTATGCGTTCGTAGACGGACTGACCGGGCTCGGACAACCGCAATACGCCATCGTCCTTTCCATGGTCCGAAAATTGGTCATTTTTCTCGCATGTACCTTTCTCTTTCCGATCTTTTGGGGAGTACAGGCGGCATTCTATGCCCAGCCCGTCGCGGATATTTCTGCGTCCTTGCTCAGTGCGATCGTTTTTTTATGCGTGTTCCCGAAGATCATGCGACGCCGAATGCATCCTTCAGTAACAAGCGTCCCGGCAAAATAAGCTCTTTCAAACCGGTTTATGCGCGGCGGCGCCTGCGCAACATGGAGGCGGGGTCCGAATACATTCGGACCCCGCCTCCTGCATATTCACCTATTTTCCGATATAGAATATCCTGCGCAGGGAGGATGTGATCTCCCGCCAGCATTTTGCCAGCGTTTCGTTCGTGAACGCGCCGCAAAAGTCTGTCTCCTCGCCCAGCGTCACCGCTTTTGAAAGATCCGCCCAGGTGTCGACATAATGCGAACACAGCCGCTCGGGATTGTCCAAAAGCAGTACCGCGTTGTCGTACAGATA
The DNA here is from genome assembly GCA_944328495.1 of uncultured Clostridia bacterium. Lineage (GTDB taxonomy): Bacteria > Bacillota > Clostridia > Christensenellales > Borkfalkiaceae > Borkfalkia. The sequence goes on along the minus strand of CALVHR010000021.1, from coordinate 28,895 downwards.
CGGCCGCACCAGCGAAAGAAAATCCGTCTTTTCCGCCGCCTCTTCAAACTCGTCGATAAGCGCGGTAAATTCCTTCATTTCCTTTTTTTCGATGTGTGCAAGATAGGAAAACACGAGCTCGTCGCCGCGGATGTTGTAATTGCCGTCCACCGAATAAAACTGAAATCCGTGATCCCCGAAAAAGCGGAAAAACGTCGCATCCAGCCCGTCGAACAGCGCGCTGCGCAGCCAGTGCGCCGCCATTTTCAATTCGCGGTCTGCGTGATCTATATGATACGTCACGAGCACCTGCATCTCCCGTCCCCTGCCGCGGCGGTTGAATTCGCGCGTTTCCTTTTCTTCCTCGCGCGCAGGCGTATTATCCCGTTCCGTGAGCAGCATTTGCCCGAACGTGTCTTCGATTTTATGCACATCGTCTTCCGAAAACGCGCCCGCCAAGAACATGCAGACGTCCTTGTTAAATAATTTTTCGCGCGCCTCGGAAAGCTCTTCCAAACTCACGCGCTCTAAAACCGACGCGCTTCCCAACACCGAACTGATGTAGCGCGAATCAAACCACAGATCGCGCAGGATGTCCCCCGCGCGCGTGTCGTAAAATTCGTATTCGAAAATTTCGTTGCGCACGACGGGCAGAACTTTTTCAAATTCCTCCTCTCCGTATTCGCGCTGGTTGAGCATGGAAAACAGGAGCGAAATTTGCGAAGAAAACACTTCTTTGCGGCACATAAAATTGAAACACATGTAATTGACCGCCGTATAGCCCATGATCTCGCTTCCGTTCGCGTTCATTGCGGCGTTGATCTGCTTTGCGCGCATTTTGCCCGCGCGCTCGAAGAACATATGCTCGACAAAATGATATACGCCCGGCGTGCTCTCGGGCACAAAGGGCAAAACGATGGAGAACGCAACCGTATTGAGATGCGGCGCCGAACACGTGAGCAGCGTCGACCCGTTCCGTAAAACGCTGCGCCGCTCTTGATTGCATACCATATATCCCCATTCCCTCCGTTTTTCACACAAAAGTATCGACATCGTACATGTACAGCAGTAATTCTGCCGCATGCCACGAATGCAATTTATTTTCTGCTTCATACGTATACGGATACGTTTCATAATCGATCGCCGTACGTATTTTATAAAAATGCAATTTTGCAATACGAAGATACGGAAATAACGTGTCGTTCTCTCTTGCCCATTCCAATTCACGCATATCCGAGCCGATCTCTCCCAAACCGTCAAACCAGCACAATGCCGCATAACTGTCGTATGCATCGGGTACGCTATACTTTGCACTTTCTTCCGTAAGCCCCAGACTTTCCAAACCGAATTTGAGCCAGCGAGTCTGATAAACGGGATGCTCTTCATAGTCTGTGATGCCGCAAATATAATTTGTTCCCGCCTCTTCCGCAATGCGCGCGGCTTCCGCAATCACCTGCGCGATCAATGCTTCGTTTCGCGCCTCTTCGGGAAGAAGAGACTGCAAAAACAATACCTGTCCCAGATTGTCCGTTTCGTCGATATCCGCGCTGCGGCGATTGTCATAAATTTTGTCAATACTTTTGAGCCAATCCTCGATCTGCGAAAGATTCCCCGTCTTTTCGAGCGCCATTGCCACCATTGCCGCGTCGCGATACCATGCGTTTCCATATATCATAAAGTTGGGAGAAGGTCCCTCGACAGGCAGAATGTTCACCATCATTTCGTTAAAAATTCGACGCATGTCGAGACGGTTCGAGTATCCCTCAAAACTCGGAATATTGATGCGGATCCCTTCGCTGAGCGCGGTGATCTCGCCGTCTGTGCTGAAATAAATCCCTTCTTCGTTTTCATACAGCGAAAACGAAGAACCTTCCAAGGTCCCCTCGACGGTATAGTTTGCATAATCGATATCTTCCGTTCGGACGGTCAAATCGCTATACACCGTTTCTCCGCCCTCTTTTTCCCAGCGCGTGAGCGAACAGTTTTCCTCGGTGCCTTCGAGAATAAATTTTTCGCGCAATCCCATTCCGAAAATATAATACACGGGATCATCCTTCTTTGTCTGCGCCGCAACAGCACCGTCATTCGACACACAGCCGATCACCGTACCGAGAGCGATCACAAAAGAGAGCACCCCGCACAGAAGGCAAAAAGCCGCGCTTCTTCCGCTTTTTTGCGATACAGCCGAAGCAATTTCACTTTCTCGCGCAGAGCCCGCCGCACAGGCTTTACGGCAAAATGCGGCGCAAAGAAACATGCGCACGATCGTTATAACGACTACGGCAAACGCCGCAAAGCCCAAACCTTTGCAGAATTCACCGGCTACACTGACATCCAAAACCGTATAAAAAGATGCGCTCCTGCGTACAAGGTCGCACATGCGCAGTATATTGACAACGAGCGCATATAAGACAAACAGCGCCAAAAATGCCGTAATGCCCAAACGCACGCGGTCTTCTGCCGATGTTTCGCGCTCCCTCGCATTTGAAATACCAAAACAAAGAAGAATGAGGATCAACGGAACGATATGCGGTGTGTACAGCGCAGCTGTTTCCGGAGAAAAGAAACAGTGCATGCCGCACTGGAAAGCGAGCGCCAGAAAATACGGAAGCGCGGCGATCGTACGGCGGTTGCGCACGATAGAATACAGTGCGTAAATAAAGACAAGCAAAAACAACAGGAAAAGCGGTGTCTGCCAGGCCGAATATCCGCCAAACACGACCTGCTTCGTTCCGTCAAGTTTTCCCGAAACGATCCCGTACCCGAAAAACGTCTTTATGACCGTCAGAAGAACAGATAGGGATAATCCCGTTCTGATCCATTGCGCATCTTCCGCCAAATTTGTGTCAAAAAACAGGTCCGAAAAGACATCGCCGAGATAGGAGATCCAAATCTCGCTTGTCGGCCAAATGCATTTCTGAATGGCGGCAAGAACGGTGAGAACACAGACGGGAATCAGGTAAGCAAAAAATGTCCAGCCGATGACAGCGCGCGCTTTCCCTTTCCCTTTGGGAAAGCCCGCAAACAAAAAGAAAGGTGCAGACACAACAACGCATATAAAATTGGTCGTCGTGATGCAAAGAGGGATACAGCACACAAAGCAGAACGCAAACAGCCGCGTGTTTTTTTCGAGGGGCCTGCCGTACTGTGCGGCGAAATACGCAAAATAGATCAAAATGGAACAACCGCCGAAAATAAACGATTCTGCGGCCGCTGTCCATGTGAACTGTGCCATGCTCACGGCAAACAGTGCCGTCAAAACATATTTTACAGCGTTTCCGCGCACTGTTCGGGGAGCAATTCGCGACAATATTCGATAGAAAAGATATACGTTCAGAACTCCGACTGCGGATTGCAACAGCACGATGGAAATATGTTCGTTGTGCAAAAATAAATACAGAAACCGTACGACAGGCTGAATAAGCAACACATAGATCGGGTGCACTTTGGTGCGGTAATTGCTTGTATAATTGGCAAAAAAGTCGGAAATTACGCGATGGCTGTCACTGTTGAATATAGCATCGTTCCAGCCGGTATAGTTCTGTATTTTATAAGAAATGTATATGCCGAACAGAAAATAGGCACAAAACAGAGCAAACAGCAGATTGGCGGCAATGAATGTTTTACTTGTCAGAATTTTTTTCGCATTCATCATGCGGTTTCTCCTTCGGTTTACGAATAAAACAAATAAATTTTACGCAAAGGAACGTGATCGGCACGGAAATGAGCGCCGAAAGCGCGAACACGAGCACGCGGTTGAGAGGCGCCAAATTATACAAAAGGAATACAAGTCCGTTCTGGATAATAAAATTCGGAATATAGCTTACACAGAACAGCGCGTATTTTTTCAGGGTCGGGCGCTTGCGAAAGATCCAGAAAGTATTGAGAAAATACGCGATGGTCATCGCCACGAGATATCCGCAGATAAAACCGACATTGACGGGCAAAATCAGTGAAAACAACCAACCGAACAGCGTACCGTTCGCCGCGTTGATCACCCCTACGCAGAGAAACTGAAAAAATTCGCGGCTGAAAAATTCATGCTTTGCTTTGGATATAAGCCCTCTTTTATAGCACGATAGTTCGGTCAGCTCCTCTCCCTTTACAATGTAGGCGCGTTCGGCGAGCCGCAACATGGGCGCGTCGCTCAACGAATCGGAAAACGCCGCTTCGGCGGAAAGGATCCCCGCTTCGCGCAGACGGGCAACTTTCTCTTCGCCGTAACAGTTTCTGCCCGTATATTTCCCTGTCTTTTCGTCCACGCGCGAAGCGATCAATCGCACTCCGAGCTTAGCACAGACAGGCGCGAGCAAAAATTCGGGAGATGCCGAAACGACGACGTCCTCCTCCCCGCGTTCGCGGAAAAACCAGCCGTTTATATTCTTTTCTTCCCTTGTCCAAAATTCCGCAACCAGCCCGCCCACGTCTTTAAGCGCACGAAGAAAAACATAAAACTTCTCTTTCATTTTGGTCTTATCCCAAATACCGAGAAGATACATCCCAAAAGCCCAAAGCTGTAAGATCCAATATCGGGCAAGGCTCGGTTTTTTTCGCAGGCAAAACTTGTAGAACTGCACCGTCGAATCTTTTCTGTAAATCGTTTTATCGAAATCGTATAGTTTCATATCAGATGATCTTACTTATCTCATGGAACAACGGTATGGGCACGTACACGACGAGCACCGTATAGACGAGAAACAGAACAACTAAACCCATCAAAATCCAATCTTTGAGCAGGACGTTGATCGGATCTCCGTCCCCTGCCCGCTCGATCCGATAGCTGTAACGGAGGAAGATCACCAGAACGAGCGGCACCGTCCAGGTTATGCCAGGGTTGGAAAAACTCTCCACCGTCGGACTCGTAATGCACCATACCGCATAAAAACAGACCGCAAGCGTGATGCACATATACATATTTTTATCCAAAAATTCCTTGGTATAAAGCTTATTGACCGCGCGTGTTTCGTTCTCTTCACGCATAAGCTCATTGCGGCGCTTGCCCATGCCCATAAAGAACGCCGCCGCCAGCACCGTGAAAAACAGCCAGGATGACACTTCTTCTCCGATGATCACGCCGCCGAACATCACGCGCAAAACAAACCCGCCCGCCAAAATCACGATGTCCAGAATGGGAATGTTTTTCATCCCGCAGCTGTAAGCGATATTGATAAGAAAATACAGCGCAAGGATCACACCCGCCCAGATGCTTCCCAAATATACGAGAATGCACGCCGCACCCGCCGCAAACAGCACCGCGACGATCGCCGCCGCCGGGACGCTCACCGCGCCCGACGCGATCGGACGATTGCATTTGGTGGAATGCAGGCGGTCTTTTTCGCGGTCGCGGATGTCGTTTACTACATACACGACCGAAGCGACTAAACAAAACGCCGCAAAACCCAGCAAAGCCCTCGACAATGCGCTCCAATCCGTGAGACGCATGGAAAAGAACAACGGCAAAAATACAAGCCCGTTTTTGATCCAATGTTTGATGCGAAGCAACCGTATCAAGTTTTTTAAATATAAAATCAATTTTTTCATTCGTCGGGCTCCTGCTGTTCGTCCGATTTCAATCGTGTATTGGCGTCTCTAATTATAACATATCATTTTATAAAAAGAAAGCATTTCCGCCCGCGGCGGGCAAATCAGCCCGCCGCGGGCGGTTAATTATGTCGATTCAACTTAAAACTGCGATATCAGACGCAGATAAAATTCCACCGTACGCCAGATCTTTTCGACGGGGATCCGTTCGTCGTTTCCGTGGATGGATGCGCGCTCTTCCTTGGAAAGCGCCATCGCCGAAAAGCGGTACACGTGATCGGAGATCTCCCCGTAATGCCGCGAATCGCTGCACGCGAGCATCAGATACGGAGAAACCAGCGCGCCCTGCCAGGTCTGCGAAATCGCGCGCTTCATCATTTCCCAAGCCTCGCCGCGGGTCTCGGACACATTGGAAGGATCCATCCCGTACACGACTTCGACCTTTACCGAATCGTCCGCGATCACTTTTTCCATGTACGATTTTGCGCTCTCCACGCTCTCGCCGCACATGATGCGAAGATTGGCGATCATTTCGGCGCGCGGAGGAAGCACGTTCATGCCCTTGCTCCCGCTCATCTGCGTGAAAGCGACCGTCGTGCGCATGAGCGCGTTCAGTTCGCCGCCGCTCTTTTTGCAGATTTTGTTCAAAAGTCCGCCGAACAGCCAAAGATTTGCAAATATCAAACGATAGGCGAAGCTTGAACGCCTGCCCAGCGTGTCAAACATCTCCTTGGCGGGCTTGGACAGGCGGGACGGGAACGGCTTGCTCTCCGCCCGCGCACAGGCACGGGAAAGCACCCCTACCGCCGTGTGCGGCGGCGGCGCACTGGCATGACCGCCCTTGCCTTCCACCGAAAAGCGAAGATTGCACAGCCCCTTTTCGGCAATGCCGATGAGCGCGCAGGGCTCACTCACTCCCGGAAACACTTTTTCGACGACCGCGCCGCCTTCGTCACAGACGAGCGCGGGGCGAATCCCCTTTTGCCGGAAATATTCCACAATGGTCGGTGCACCATAACCGTTGGTCTCTTCGTTGCCCGAAAAAGCCAGATAGATGTCATTCTGCGGCACAAAACCATCTTTTATAAGCTGTTCCGCCGCCTGCAACACCCCGTTCAGGGTGCCTTTTGTATCCAGCGTGCCGCGTCCCCAGAGAACTCCGTCCTCAATGATCGCATCGAACGCGGGCTTTTGCCAGAGGGACTGCTCCACCGATACCACGTCGTAATGCGCCATCAGAACGCGCGCTTTCGAACTGTCTTTCCCCTTCCAGCGGAATAAAAGCGAGCGCTTGGAAAGTTTTGTAAATTCACACGTTTCGTGCACTTTGGGGAAAAGCCTCGGCAAAAGCGCCTCAAATTTTTCAAATTCCGCATCGTCTTCCAGGCTCTCGTCGGTATCGGACACCGTTTTGCACCGTATCATCTCCGCAAGGTCGGACACCGCCTTGTCTTCATCGAACTGCACGGGAAAATCGGGATACGTCTTTTCTTTCTTCGGGCGAAAGCGTATGGCGCGGATGACGGGAATGATAACAAACACGAGCAACAGCGCAACGACAATGCCGATCACTGCATAGACCCAGGTCATTTCTGCGCCTCCCCGTCCGAATTTTCTTCCTGCGCATTTTCTTGCTGTTGCTCCGCGGGAGTTTCCTGTCCGCCCAGCCAGCCTTTCTTATACATATAACGGGAAGATGCGAGCGTTACGATCACGCCGACCGGCACCATGACGCCGATCAGTGTACCGGAAAGTTCACCGCTGCCCGTCACGTACGAAGAGATGATGAACACCAAAAGCATGAGCACGCAGGGAATAATGGAAATTTTCCAATTGCGCGAAATATACACGACCGCCATGCCGCCGAACAGAGCGGGCAGAACGTTGTCGAACGCGGGCGCGAGGCTCTCGTTTTCCAAAACGGGCGTAAGGAAACTGATCAGTACCACGCCGAGCACGAGAATGATCATCGTTACAATGGACGAAACGGCGATGGAGATCGTGGAAATGACTTCCGCCTCTTCGGTGCCCTTTTCCACGCCCGCCTGATCCATGCAGTTGAGCGCGCAAGGCACTTTGAGGTTGGAAAGGTTGCCCGTGACAAAACCGAGATAGGTGCCGCCCGAACCGAGCATCGGCGTATACGTAAATGTTTCCACCGCGCCGACCGCACAGTACATCACGATGATCGAGATACCCGACGCAAATACCTTCCAGTTTACGCCGACCCCGAAAATCGCCATGCAGATAAACGGATACGAGAGGATAAGCACCGCCGCAACGACGCCCCAAATCCTGCCGTACAAATGCGTATTGTCATCAAATGAACGAAGCGTTGTATTGTTTTTCATACCGAATCCCTCCGATCAACCCAAGAGCATCGTGATCGGCACGGCCGCAGCCATACCCACGATGATGCAAAACGGAAGCGCATAATCGTTGATCCAGCGCCATTTCGTGACTTTGAGAAGCAGTCCGCACAGCGCCATGACCAACGCCGACACCAGGAATACGAGCACGGGGATCCAGCCCGAAGCGCCTTCGCCCACGTCGCCGAACACATACCCCAAGAATGCGGAGATCATGCCGAGGAAGAGAGCGTTCATGAAGATCTCGCCCCATTTTTTGTCCTTTTGGCGAATGTGCATCAACCCGCGCTGTATCTTTTTGCCCGTGATCAGCGGCAAAAACATCGACACGAGCATGCCGCACGTCATCACCAATGCGACGGTGACGTAGATCGTTGCATCCTCCACGATGCCGGGATACACGGCCTCGGCGGCGATCGTTTCGTAACTGAAACTGCCGATGACCGAAAGCCGAAGCCAAGGCAGCGGAATGCCGAGCTTTTGCGAAAGCGCCACAATGCCGACTAAGATGGCGACGGCGGGCGCGATCGTAAAGACTGCCGCGCGCAACATAGTCTTATTGAGAACCGCCTTGGACATTCCGATCTTTACGCCGCGGCGATAAGCACGGACGAGAAAAAATACCGCCTGCGCCACGACGACCGCAAGAATGATCGCGACGATCGCATACAGAATGGGGGCATTTTTGTTGAACTCGGCCGCATTGATTTGGTAGATCATAAAACTGCTCCGATGTGTATTCGCGCGCAAATACTGCCCGCGTCCGTTTTATTATAGCACACGACGCCCCTCATTTCAAGCGATGACCGCATTTTTGTCCGCTTTTATGGACTTTTCTCCCGTTTTTGTCACTTTTTTTATACAAAAAACAGGCAAAGATCGCCCTTCGCCTGTCTTTATTTGTTCTATTCTGCCGAAAGCAGTTTTTTCATCGCGTTTTCCAGTTCCGCAAGCTCCCGCGCATTTTCCGCGGGCGTCTTTGCCGCCGTCAGATACACCTTGATCTGCGGTTCCGTCCCCGAGGGCCGCACGATCGCCTGCGCGCCGCCTTCCAGATCGTACTGCATTACGTTCGCCTTCGGCAGCTCCCGTTGCGCCTGGCTCAGGTAGTCCACATACCCCTCCACTTTCAGCCCCGCAATTTCTTTCGGCTGTTCCTGACGCAGCTCCTTCAACAGCTCCTGCATCTTCTTTGCTCCCGACGCTCCCGCATACTCGAACGTCAGCAATTTGTGCGCGTACGTCCCGTATTCCGCGTACAACTCTTCCATCCGCTCGAACAGCGTCTTGCCTCGCTCTTTGTAATACGACGCCATTTCCGCGATCAGCATCACCGCCACCACCGCGTCTTTGTCGCGCACGTAGCTCCCCGCAAGGTACCCGTAGCTCTCTTCGAAGCCGAGAATGAAACTTTCCGCCTTCCCTGCTTTTTCGAGCTTGCCGATCTGTTCCCCGATGTACTTGAATCCCGTCAGTACGTTGATCACTCTCGCTCCGTACTTCGCGGCGATCTTTTCGCCCAGTCCCGTCGTCACGATCGTCTTGATCACCACAGCGTCCGCAGGCAGCGTCCCGTTTTCCTGACGCCTTGCCAACAGAAAATCTTCCAGCAGCGCTCCCACTTCGTTCCCGCTCATCAGCTTATATCCGTCCGATGTCCTCACCGCGATCCCCACTCTGTCCGCATCTGGGTCGGTTGCCAGCAGAATGTCCGAGCCTGCCTCTCTTGCATATTCCAGACCCAGCGCCATCGCCGCGGGCTTTTCGGGATTGGGATACGCGCAGGTCGGAAAATGTCCGTCCGGTTTTCCCTGTTCCTTCACGATGTTTACTTCTTTCAGTCCCATTCGCGAAAGCATTTTCGGTACAATGCGATATCCCGTCCCGTTCAGCGGCGTATACGTGATCTTCAAGCCTTCCGCTTTCCATACGCTCTGCTTTTGTACCGCATCAAGATATGCCTCTTCGACCTCTTCTTTGATATATTCGATCTTTCCTTCGGTTACATATCGGTCAAAATCTCCCGCCTTCACCGCAAAGCAGTCCACCGGCTCTATATACCTTGTGATCTTTGCCGCCGCTTCGTCCGTGATCTGACACCCGTCGCTCCCGTATACTTTATATCCGTTGTATTTCGCGGGATTGTGGCTCGCCGTGATCATGATCCCCGCGTCCGCATGAAACCAACGCGTCGCGAACGATAAAAACGGCGTCGGCATCAGCTCTTTCACAAGATACACCCGTATGCCGTTTCCCGCAAGCACGCTTGCCGCCCGCCGCGCAAATACGTCCGAATTGATGCGGCTGTCGTAGCTGATCGCCACCGCCTTCCCGCCCATGCTCTTTACATAATCCGCCACGCCCTGCGTCGCTTTCCCGATCGTATAAATATTTAAGCAGTTCGTCCCCGCACCGATCTCTCCGCGCAGCCCGCCCGTGCCGAATTGCAATTCCTTGTAAAATTTATTTTCGATCGCCTTTTCGTCCGCACGGATGCGCTCCAATTCCTCTTTCAGCGCTCCGTCTTCCACTTTTTCCAACCATGTCTGATAATAATTTAAAATTTCAGCACCCATTTGCCTTCCTCGTTTTTCAAAAATGCGGCATTCCCCGCGGAAATGCCGCATTGCTGCGCTTTATTCTTCGTAACAATCAAACGGATCCGAAATGACCGCACTTCCGACATGCGTGTCGTTCAGACCTGTATAGACCCGTGCCTTACCTCCACCAAGACGACGGATGCCTGCCGTAAACGTGATGTCTGTCAGATCTTTACGTTTGCCGTCAACCGCAGGGAAACAATCCCCTGAAATAATCATTTTATCCTGCGTTATGCGTCGGGTATCGGGATCTATCGCAAACGCTATACCATAATAATGCAGTCGCTGCCCGTCTGCCTCATAGGTGCGGCAAGCTTTATGCCCGATAACGCCGATCTTGCCGTTTTTGAGCACGGTAAGCTGATTTGCCCCGCCCCATTCATCATCGCAGAACAGTTTTTCCAGATACGGCGCATTCTCGATGGCTTCCGCAGTCAGATCGTTCAGACTGTCGACGACGGTAAACCCGACTTTTGTGATGCAGCCGTACTTTTCCATGCACGCACCCTGCGGACGGCTCGCCACCGCGATCCTGCCGTCCGGAAGTTGCACGATGCGGATATCTTTCATCTGTTTGGGACCCGAAGTCAGCTTTTCCAAACAAAAAGGCGAGCCGACATAGAAATCTGTCTGCCAAAACACGGGTCCGCCAGGCTGTTCGGGCCAAGTGACATTGACACCGCTGAGAACAAGTTTCCCGTCCACAATCGCCGCCGAAGGATCTTGCAACGGTAGCACGACGGTATTCTCGGCAGGTTTCCATACATCACCTTCTCGCACGAAAAAACGCACCTGCGAACGCTCGCTGTCCCGCCGTTCCACGCGTCCCGCAATATATTCTTTGCCTTCCCAGAAAAACGGAACACAGGGATTGTATACGTCCAGCCCGTCACAGCCCGTAAAGGTTTCGATGCGCGCATCCCCGATCGTCCGAGAAGATTTAAATGCGCCGTACAATTCCCGCGCAGAAAGCGCCGGTATCTTTTCCTGAAACATAATTGGCTCCTTTTCTTTTCCGCAAGGTCACGCATAAACGTGACCTTGCGGATCATTTCGTTTATTTGCGTTCTTTGCTGCGGCTGAATATGACTGTGCCACACGCAATGAGCAGTATTGCTCCTACAATCGCGAACGACGCCGTACCGACCGCTCCGCTGCATCCCGTTTTCTGAGGTTCCTCGGGGGACGATGCCTGTTCGCTTATGGTAAACGTTGTACTGCCCGTATCCGAGCTGTAATAGGTATCAGCCGTTGCCGTCACCTGAACGATATATTCGCCCGCCCGCGTAATCGCCGAACAGTCAAAGCTCGTTCCCGTGACCGTCTGCGATATCAAAACGCCCAGCTCATTGCTCACCACAACAACATACGCCTGCGCATTAGGAATCGCCGTCCAGGAGGCCACACCGTTCGTTACCGTCACGACAGGCGTATCCAGCGTGCCCAGTTTTGCCACACCCGAACCTTCCGTCATTTCGATCAGCTGCGCAAGTTTGATCTTGACCACGGGCGAATTGACGCCCGCAATGCCGTCCGAAGTTGCACCGAAGATCACACGCACGGCATGCGTACCCGTAAACGGAGTCGCGGGCCCGTCTTCCCTCGAATTCAACGTAGCATTGATATCGATATACAACAGCTCCGATTCGGTGTTGCCGTGAATGGTAAACGTGTTGTCGCACAGATAATATTCTGTTCCATCGACCATCAGCTGCATAAAGTATCCGCCCTCGCACCCTGCAGCAAACTCCACAAACAACACGGGAGACTTGTCAAAGTTGAGCTGCGTTTCCAAAGCGATAATACTGCCCCAGTTCGTGTACGGAACAGTCAATGTCGCAACGTCCGACGCTTCGTCGTACGACGCGCTCGCCTGGTTATCGTTCGCTGCCATGGAAGCAAACTTCTTTGCGTTGTAATTTTCAATGGTGTTTGTATAGAACGAATATTCCGCAACAGCACTGTCCAAATACACCACGCCGTCGCCCTTCGCCTGTACGGTCACCTTGTAATTGAAAGCAGGCAAACCGATCTGCGCCAAGTCGATGAACGTATCCGTGACAGTCGCCGACGAAACCGCCTGATTCGTATCCGCATCGGTCAGAACATATAGGTATCCTTCTGCGTTAGCGACTTCGTCCCAAACGATCAGCATGCCTTCGACCGTAAGATTGGCGGGCGCAGAAAGCTGAATGCTCTCGATATCGCCCTGCTTGAAAGGAATGTTTACCTCTTCCGAAGAAAGAACGTTTGAACCATAAGCGGAAACATAGACGCGATATACGCCTGTCGGAAGTTCAAGAGCGTTTAGACCGAGCGTGACAGAATTATACGAATTGTATGCCGCCATAATCTCCCCGTCAGCATCCGTTATGCGCACTTTATATCCCGCCGCGCCGGAAACCTCGTCCCATGAAAGGGAATTGGTCGATTCCGTAAATTCGAGGGAAGCAGGAGCATTGAGTTTATACGCGAACTGTACTCCGTTAAAGGTGACGCTAAACGCATCGCCTTCAGCGCCTATTTCGTAAATCGCAGAAAAATCGCCCGTGAGAATACAACCCTGCGAAGCAAGCGCCGCAACCACATCGATCGTAAATGTTCCCACTGAAATACCTTCTCCGATGCGGTAACTGATTTTATTCACAATAGCGTTGAGATACCATGCAGAATTCTCACCCAACGCCGCAACATTAACCACGATATGCGGGTTGAAAGAAGCATTCGCAGCAACGGAGTCGGTGAACAGCCCCTTGCTTTCTCTCGCACTTTCCGATACTGTTACTTGGTTTCTGTCAACCGAAACGTTGGAGGAGTTGATCTCGTCCTTGTTCCATGTCGCTAGTTCGGAATAGTATACTTTGCCGTCCTCAAAAGCAGGATTGAGTACCGTATAAAACGTATCAATATACTGCACCGTGACAGACTTGCCTCCGCCCAATACTTCAATGGTAAGATATATATTTTGCTGCCCGTTGACGCCGCTTATAATATCCCTTATATTAACGTTATATGTGCCCGTATTTTCCGACCAATCGGTCAGGGTATATTTATTACCGTCAAATACGGAAAGAGTAAGCCGCCACTTGCCTGTCAGTCCGCGCACACGGATCTCCAATTCCGGATTATAGTCGAAGTTCATCGTGAACTTGCCGCTGATACCCGCAACAGCAGTGTCGCTTGCCGACGAACCGCCGTTGGTTATAACCATGCGGTTGCTTGAATCAAGGGCAAAATCCGCCGTTGCGGTCATGCCCTCCGCTTTTTCCCATTCCAGCCATGCTTCGTCCTCTACCTCGGTGCCCCATCCCGTCAGCTGATAATAGGTATTCACTCCCGTAAATTCCGCGATCCCTTCGCCCTTTACACCTACGACCACGCGCATATTGGCTGTGCCCGTAAAAGTTTCATCCGGATAATTTGCACGCAGTGCTTTGGCAACCTCAATGAAATTTTCCGTCGCCGTTTGATCATCCGCGATCACGTACAACTTGCTGCTGCCCGAAAATTCCACACCGACAAAATACTTGCCCGACAGACTCGCAAGCGACAGATCAAGTACGGGATTCTGTCCCATATCCACTGCGATCAGTGGCGATGCGATCCCCGAATACGCCGTGCCTGCATCTGAGCTGCTCACGCGCATAGTGCCGTCGTTCGTATACTGCGCGACAGCATTTCCGACTCCACCATCTGTCGACGACGCCGACCACATACTCATCCACACCGACGTGAAATTGCGGCCCCATTCATAACTATCCGGCTCTTCCAGTACGGGCGTCGTATACATATGATACACGGTAAAATCGGTAAACGTAACCGTGTCGCCCTGACTTCCGACCGGAGAGATTTTTATACTTACCTTGCGTACCCCTTCCGGTTTAAACGTATAGTCCTCTTTCTGAATTTCGGCAAGTATATCGATTACCATCGCACCCGTACTGCTGGTATCGCTTACGATATATTCACCCGTCATGTTTTCCATTCCTTCAACATACACTTTGATCGCACAAGAAGAAGAAACGTTTGTCACATTGATTTCCAACATCGGTCCGCGTGAAAAGTCAAGATTGAACAGCTCCGATGTCACAAAACCGTACCCCTTTGGAGACTCCGCCGTAATTGTCATCGAGCCATCTGCATTCGCCGCAATGGACGAAGTATGATCGCTCGTTGAATACATACTTTGCCATTCCTGTGTCGCAGAATTCCATGTGTCTGCCATATCCTGTGGACTGTCGTATTCAATAGCCGACGACTTATCAACATTGAGCACTTGCAAATTGATCGAAGACTTTTCGATGCTTCCGCCAGAAAGCGTGAGCATTGCTGTCATCGTTCCTTTTCCGTTCCGGAGTTGCTTTGTATCGATTTCAACAAGCCCGCTCGGCGCAAGCGTCCCTTCATACAGAACGGAAGATCCGTACGTCAACGTGATACTCTCCACCTGCGCGCTTTCCGGCGCGACCGCCGAAAGCGACGCATAGATCGTCCCTTCTACCGATGCACCCGAAGAAATCGCCTGCTGTCCGTTTGCATCTTTATACAAGGAAAGCGTGACCGTGCCGCGTTCCTGCGCAATAAATTCGCCGTTGCAAGTATAATTGGAACCGTTCTTTTCTACAGTCGCTCCCGCAGGGATCTCCGCAAGTATGAATGTTGTATCCGCCGGGATCGTCATGCGGACAGTCGTGCCGCTTCCCGTCGTTTCCACATACTGCTTTTCAATGGTATCATACAGACGATTTCCCGCCTCCGTCAATTCCACCGTGACAGTTTTCGCGGTATCGTACGGATTATAATACATCCAAAACGGAATATCGCCGCTATGATACACGTCTAATTTATTCAAATCGGTGCGAATGATCATGGGAACATCGGTATAATCGATTGTACTGCCGAACAGCCCCACGTGCGACGAACCGTACAGGCCATAGTCCGTTTCTCCGCCCCAGTCAAACGTAAACGCGTCGCCGCATGCATACGGAGAAACGCTGTTATCCCAGGCTGTACCACGCGTGCCGTTGGAATCATACGTGACATACCTGCGGTACTTACGCAGACCTTCATACGCTATAAACCCCGCTTCGGGATCATCCTGTTCGAACAAATTGCCCGATTGGTATTTTCCGTTATAAACCTGATGCCCGTAATAATTCTGCACGCTGCCTTCCGTCGAATAGTTTTCAGGATAATACGCCTGTGCCGATTGCGAAACGCACAGTACCCACCGAGATATGTCACGCGCAAAACGGGTGTCATACTTGACCATAGGCGCAAAGCCGAGCATTGCGTCGAATGTATTCATTGCAAACGCATACCCGCCACCGTCAGTGTGGGAACCCATCAGACCGTTGGTATATACACCTCCCCAATTTTCGGTGATCATCCCCCAGCCGCCGCGCACAGCAGAAGATCCGTCCAGCGTCCAGCCGATCATCTTCGCAACATCATAATTTGTCCCCTGCTCCGCATTCAGCCTGGCCGCAAGATAGGGAGCAAGAAAAGTCAGAACTTCATAGAACGGTGATTCGTTGAGCTCATCAAGATAATTCATGCACCAAATCGCTGCTTCGCGGAATTTTTCGATCTCTTCGTCCGTTGCAAAGGTTTCTTTTCCGCTCTCTTTGAGTTCCTTATTCATCGAATACGCCGAATACAAAATGTACGCCATTCCTGCCGCCGCATCCGGTTCGTACCAATTTCCGTCGAACGGTTCGCCTCTTTCGATGCTGTACGAGGTGTGCCAGAAATCGGCGCTCGCACCGCCCAGCCCCTCCACCGCCGAACGCCAAGCACGAGCGCTTTCGGTAATGATGTCGTACATGTAATAGGCTTCCGATTCGTATACCGTGCCGAGCACGGAAAACAGTACACCCGGAAGAAGCTCATACCACCACGTCGAACCCGTTTTTCCGCCCGCACCGCCGTTGAGCACGACGTGCTCGCCGTTCGCCTGATAATATTCCACCGCACTTTTGACAAAGTTCCGCGTCACGCCGTCCGAGCACTCGTATGCAGTGAGATCCATCCCCACCAGTGCGCCCGACATGATCGCCGCAATGACTGTAATACCTTCGCCTAAAGTAACATTGTCACCCTTTGCAATATAAGGCGGTATGGACCAAATCTCTTCGGGCGCCGCATCCGGCATGCCGATGGATTCAAAATACGCCTTTGCATTGTTGGAAGAAGTGTACCTCGCGATTTTACGAGTACCGTTTTCGGCGCTCTCATACACGTTATTTTCATCAAAGACCCAAGTCAGATAATCGATCGTGACTTGCTCCCAGTCTTTCTCGTTATACTGCTGCAATGTGGGAAGCTGTAAATTTTCCATGTATGCATTGGATTTGAACACCGCCGCATCTACCCCCTTTTTCGTCAGCGTCAGCGCAACGGGAAGAACGATCGATACCGCCAACATCCAGGAAAGTACGATTACCACTATCTTTTTCACTATTTGATTCTCCTTTGGCTGAAATTTGAGAAGGGGCGCCCTCTGTCGTTTGTGCGAAAGATTCGCCCCTTCCCGTCCTGTTCCGTTATGCCTGCGCGATCAGCGTATATTTCACAAAGCTCATCGATTCAAGAACGACAACTTTATTTCCGCTGCCGTCCGCTTGGGAAACATTCGCGCCGCCCTGTCCGAACGCAAACCAGATCGTATCGGTTTCGTCGATCTTGCCGTTCCATTCCTTGGTCAGATATGCCGACTGCAAGTCAGAATCGCCCCAACCCGTTCCTTCCGCTTTCTCCGTCGCAGGATTATAGAAACGCGTAGCAACATTTGCACCCGCCGTGCTGCGATCAAGATCAATCTTCCACTGCAAATAATAATCGTTGGTCAGATCATCCTTATATCCGCTGATGTCGATGTTGAAGAAATTATATCCCCAACCGCCGTTTTTGACCGTTGACACCAATGTTCCGTCGCTGTAATCGATGGTCGTTTCACCACCTTTCTGCGATTCCATCGTCGCATAATCGAGCGCAGTGAAATCATCAATCGCCACGATCTCTTCAAACACGATTTCCACCGTATACGGGTCAGAATCCGCAAAATAGTTCTGCTCTTCCGCGCCCGTATCGCCTTCCGCTACAAAAGTCACTTCATACGTTTTACCGCCAACCAGAGCCAGTTCATACAGGTTCACGCT
Organism: uncultured Clostridia bacterium; assembly: GCA_944328495.1. Taxonomy (GTDB): domain Bacteria; phylum Bacillota; class Clostridia; order Christensenellales; family Borkfalkiaceae; genus Borkfalkia. Next base: position 11,246 of record CALVHR010000021.1, on the reverse strand, counting down.
CGGAGATGCAAGTTCTCCCCGATCATACAACTGCGAGCCGCCCTTTTCCGCAACTGTCACCCGATACGTGGGCGTATATTCACTGTTGCCGCTTACGGGATTCGCCGACAGGGTACCTTTGGACTCTTGTGCGCCCGAAGGGGTTTCCAGCTTTTGGTTCGCACCAGGGACAAGCTCTGTCACTTCCGTGATCTCCACAAGCGTAATCTTGTTGATCCGCGCCTGCCCTTGCACTTCGCCCGCAAGGAAGCCCATCCCAAACTGATAGGTACCTGTTCCATATACCGGCGCACCATCCTGATCCGCTTTCTTCCACAATTCGATATACAGCATACTGTCTTCCAGCGCCGCTACCGTATCATTGCGCAACACCAGCGTCTGAAAAATTCCGCCATCCGGCGTCCATCCGCCGCGGATAAGATATCCGTGATCGATGCGATCCACGTCCACTTTTGCGAACGGCATATTCGTCAGGTTGACCTGTACGCCCTCCGCAGGGCCTACTGCCCCGTATCCCTTGTCTTTATTCGGGTTATAAACGGCGGTATCTGTATCCGCGTCATAGCCGACAGTCTGCGCTTCTCCGGCAAAAACCTGCGTAAAAGCTGCAATTTCTTCCGCCGAATATTCTTTGATGAAGTTCACTTTGAAGCTGAATTCCGTTGTTTCCGATTCAAGTGCCTGATCATTGGTACTGTTGAACGCAGATACTTTCAAAGTATAGGTATCCGCTTCGAGATCCTTTGCAGAGAAACTTATGCTTTCCGTCACCGTCTTTTCCTGCACCGTAATCCCCTCATCGTTGACGAGAGTGAAATAGTAAGAATCGGCGTTATCCACAGCGTTCCAGCTGATATCCATACCATTCGCAATGGTATATCCGCTTACCGATGCGAGCTGACCGCTAAACGGCGGCGTATAATCGGCAATGTACATAATACTGCAACTATTATAATATGCGACCGCATCGTTTGCCGTCGTCGAACTGGAATTGTCCACACCCAGGCGAATGATCGAACTCTTGGAACCCGAAAGACCTTGCGCTGCAAGAGATGCCGTAGAAATGTCGATCGCCACGTCCGCAAGTTTTGCACCGTCATCCAATACTTTTACGTTGTTGCCTCCGACCTGGATCTGCGCATGGAAACCGCCCACCTCGATTCCTTCGATATCAATGTAAAGCACTGCGTTTGTGTCAAAATTCACTGTCACCGCAGGGCTGCCTACGCGGCCCCAGCCGTCCGCCGTCGGCGTCACTTTGGCAACTTCTTTTTGATTGTACGTGACAAGTTCCGCCTTTGCGTGTTCGCCCACAGGAAAACTGCCGTCAAACGCCGCGATCGCTTTCGCATCGAACGTACGAACAACCGTAAGCGTGATGTCATAACTTGCAGCCGTACCTTTTGCGGTATCGTGACGATTGTCCGCAGGCGTAATTGTGAACGTGTAATCGCCCGTCGGAAGTCCGATGCCCGCGATCATGAACGAATTGTTTGATGCCGTGATCCCTTTCAGGTCAAGCGCCTGGCTCTCTCCTTTCTCGGTAACGGTCACTTCATAGCCGAGCGCATTGTTTTCGTCCCAGCGGAAGTAACCTCCGTCGATACGCAGGCCGGATATTTCATCAAACTCTCCCAGCGAAACAATGTTCAGCGTATAATCCGTCACCGACGAATCTGTCACAAAAATATCGTCAGGATCGGCAAGCGTCTGCACCTGCACCGCATACTCGCCCGCACCCAGCGAAGAAATATCATAGCTCGTTTCGATTTGTTCACGGCTGACAATGGTTTCATTTCCCTTTTTGATTGTCAGCTGATACGCATCCGAACCCGCGACCTCATCCCAAGAAAGAGTGTTCTGCGCCGCGTCCGTATCAATACCCGAAGGCGCCGCAATCGGAACAGCATTGATCTTCACTTCATAAACATATGCATCCGAAGATTCTGTCGTAGAAGGATCGCCTGTAGCGGTCACGGTTATGGTAAACTCAGTCTCTTCCACATCCGAAATGTCTACTTCCGCCGTCGTTACCGTTTCGCTTAACAGCGTGTCGCCATCTTTCTCCGCCTCTACTTCATATGCTGTGGCGCCGTCTACCGCCGTCCAGGTCACTTTGCGCGCTGCTACATCCACAGCACCGCCCGAAGGCGCCGTAAGCTTCGTCTTTGCCGCCGCGACCGTAAAATCATACGTCGCTGCCAGTGATTCAAGCGCTTCTCCGTCCACAGCTTTTGCTTTTACACTCAGTGTGTATTCACCCGCTTCCAGCTCGGAAACATCCAATTCCGCCGCCGTCACGTCCTTGTTAATTACCGAAGATCCGTCCGATTTCTTCGTAACCGTAACATTGTAGCCGCTCTTTGCACCTGCAACAGCCGTCCAAGTCACTTTGCCGTCCGCATACGCAAAACCCGTAGGCGTATCCAGCGCCGACAATGCCTCCGCGACTGTGAAATCCGCTTTCTTTTCATCGCCAGCCGTTTTGCCCTCCGCTTTGGCGATGACGCCCGCCGTGTATTCGCCCGCCGCAAGCAAGGATACATCCAACGTCGTCTTTGTGACCGTCTGCGTTTCGAGCGCTTCTTCGGAAGAACCCTTTTCGTATACCGTCACATCGTAGGATTCCGCCCCTTCAACTGCCGCCCAGCTCAGCGTCCCGTCCGCATAGGTTATGGATGCCGTCTGCGCCAATTTGCCGTCTTCGCCGCTGTCTGTCTTACAGCCGATAAGACTGAACGACAAAAGAAACATACATGCGAGCATAAGAGCGACCGTTTTGGTGAACTTTTTCATCTTTTCCTTTTCTCCTTATTTATTTTTTGCGCCGCGGAACAATATCACCGCAACGTCAATTGCATTTCCAGCTTTTATCTTTTCTTTTCTCCGTCTCGCGCGCATTCCCCGCTCTCGCGGATCATGCGCATCGTTTTGCGCTTTTTAATCTCTGCCCATATAAACAATGCCGTTGCGATCACGACAACGCAGCCCATAAAGATCGCAGGTTTGAGCATGTAGTTCTTTTCAACATAATCCGTATCATAATTCTTGATGCGGAATAGCGTCGAGCGCACGGGATGCGCACAGGACGAAGTATCCGCTTCCCCACTGCACACCATACCGTACAGATTTACGCCCCATGACCAAAAATTCCCATCCGAATCTTTGACAAACGTACGGTCTCCGATCGATCCTTCCAAGCTCGCGATGCTGACATCAATCTTTTTGCCGACATTCACCGGAGCTTTGCCGTCGTACTCGCTCGTTTCCTTTTCCGCTTCTTCTTCCAAGCTCACCGGCTCGTAAAATTCTATGCGCAGCGGAAGGATCACATTGGATTCGGAAACACACGGATGCGATAAATATGTGGACTCGGACGGGTTGATCCCCGCTTGCCCGTTGCCCGCCGCACCGAACGCATATACATTCCCGTCGCTGTCCAACACAAAATTTGTGCGCCCGCCGCAAAGTATATCCGTGATCGTTGCATGAACTTCGGTGCCGTCGGCGGCGTAAAATGCTTCGATCTGCGTCGGTTGCGTCACGCTCAGCTCGATCAGATCTTTCACCCCCAGCTGACGCACCGCATTATTTCCCCAGCCGTACACGTCGCCGCTCTCTGTTAAAATCATCACAGTCATGGTTTCGGCAGATACTTTTTTGATTTTTTCGGAAAAAACAAGGCGCACGGGAGTTTCGTAAATTTCATTTTCATCCGCGGAACCATTGCCGAGAATTCCGTAATCGTTTGCACCCCAAATATAAAGCGTTCCGTCTTCCGACAGCGCAAAACCGGTATTTTCCGCCGCATCGATCTGCACAATCTTCTTTCCCTCAAAATATGACTGATCGATCTTCGTGAGTCTGCCGACGACCGTTTTGCGCGAAAGTTCCAAGCCTGCGATACCCGTCTGTCCGTCTCCTGCCCGTCCGCAGGTGTATACCTCGCCCGCTTCGTTTAATACAACGGTGAATGCATCCCCTGCCGCAACCGCAGTCACAGCATCGGACGAATCATAGAACATCTCCGTCGGCGTCAAAATACAATTTGTTTCCGCGTCGTTATTATATTGCGTATCCTGTCCCAGCTGCGCATATTCGTTGTTTCCCCAGGACCAAAGCGTACCATCCTCGCGCAACGCAATCGCAAAACCCGATTTGCCGTCTGCAACTGCCGACACATTTTGCAAAACTTCGCGCGGCATGCTGAACTCGCCGCCCTTTGTGCCGTTCCCGTATTGGCCGCTTCCGTTGCTCCCCGCAAAATACAGAGTGCCTTCCGCATCAATATAGTACGAAAAGGATGCCTCTCCCGAATAGTATCGTATCGCATATTCGTCCGACACAACCGTATCCGCATACACTGCCTGCGGAACAGAAAGCACCACCGCCAGTACAAACGCGGCAACCGCCAGCGGGAAAGAAAGTTTTTTTGCTCTGACTTTCATAAGTCCCTCCTGCGAGGCTGCTTATGCCTGCTCGTCAATAAACGCCTGCAACTGTTCGATCAGCGAATCTTTAATCACTTTTACCGCCGATTGCAGGTTTGTATTAGAATAGCGCGTCTGTAATTTACTGTTCCAGCTTATGACCGGGTCATCGATCTGACCCAAATAATACGACACTGCCTCCGATTTCGCATTGGACAGATCCGCATTGGACAGAGCCGTAGTTAACTCCGACGTAGCCGTATGATCAAATGTGAATTCCGAATACAGGATCTCCACATACCGCGACGAATCGTACATATAAGTCATGTACTCCATAACCTTCGGATCGGAAGCCGAATTTACACGGATAAAATTGGGGTTCCAGGTCAACTCATACGCGGGGAATGTATACGACTCCATACCCTGCGTGGTATAAGTACCCTCGATCTCCTGACCGCTCGCGTCTTTTGCCACATCCCAGTGCTTGCCCTTGATGCCATACTGGAACAAATCATGATTTTCTTCGCTCGAAAAGAGCCAGTTCATAAATTTGAGGAACATATCACGCTTTGCTTCCCCTACCGCCGTCGGCACACAGAGATAGTTCCATGCTTTGAAATCAGTCTGTGCATATCCGGTCAGTTTGTTGCGGATCGCATAATCATTTACGTAAATCTCGAGTTCCGCGCCCGGCGTGCTCGCCTGCAATGCCGCTTCGACCGTGGAGAAATTGTTGATGGTCTGTACCACGCAACCTCCCTGTCCTGCCTTAAACTGCGCATCCGAATCGGTCGTCGAAAGAACGTCGCTGTCAATGATACCGTCCTGCGCCCAACGCCGCGCTAACGTGAAGTTGCTCTGCCAAGTCGTATCCGCGGTGTTAAATCCCGCAGGAAACGAACTCATTCCTTTCTCTGACTTCGGATCTTCCACGTCGTTGATGTACGCTGCCTCGACCGTGCCCCTGCGGATGTATGCCGTCGCCGTCACCGTCGACGTGAGTTTGATCTCCTGCTTAACACCTGCATTCACATAGTCTGCCGCCGATTTCGTGAGCAGATTGCGAGAATTGATCAAATCCCATGCTCCCCACGTCGCATCGTTGTTGGACAGGCAAGGAACCACTCCTTGCTTGTTATCCCGTATCCAGTACAAATAATATTGCAGTTCGTCAAAATTGTCGATTCCGTCGGCAAGGCTCTCGTTTGTGATACCCGATTCCGTTTCAAATTTGCCGCTCGGCATCGTCCAGGATGCATCTTCTGCGCATTCCACCCGCCAATCTTTGCGGATATAGGCAACCGATATCTCGCCGTATGTCTGCGTCAAAGGAACGCCGTACAGCCCGCCTGAAAAGAGATTACCGTTCAGATACTCTTCCGAGAATGCCGAAACCAATCCGGTATACTCTGACCCTTCACGGAAAAATTCGTTCAGGTCATAGTAATAGCCTTTCTTTGCAAAATCATTCAGATAGATCCATGCCGCGTCGAACACCACATCGTATTCGCTTCCGCTGGACGCCATCGACAAATTCAGATTCTGCTTATAATCGGATTGCGTGTCGAATTTAAAGCTCACCGTAAAGCCCAAATCACCGCCGTACGTCGTGTTAAAATAATTCACGACTTCATCAAAACCGTCGGGCGTATCGCCGTCATCGCTCCACAGGTAAAACCGCAGAACATTGTCACCCGTCCCGTCTGATCCGTCTTTGGCGCACGCCACCGCGCCAAGCGCCAGCAACAGTGCAAGCAACAACGCAAACACACATTTAATCTTTCTCATCATCGATCTCCTTTTTTATTCTTTTACGCCGCCGACACGAAGCCCGGCAACAAAGTACTTTTGCAGAAAAGGATACAGCAATACGATCGGCCCGATCGTCACGATCGCCGTCGCAAGGCGCAGCGTGTACGCAGGCACCGAAGTAACACCCGTAGGAAGTCCCGACTGCCCCGCACTCGACGCCGCCGAAATACTGTTTACCATGCGCACGATCAGGTATTGCAACGTATACAGCCGCGAATCATCCATATACAGCATGCTCTCCATCCAAATGTTCCAGTACGACAGAGATGTAAACAACCCGATCGTCGCCAGTCCCGGAAGCGAAAGAGGCAAAATAATACGGAACGCAATTGTTACTTCGTTTGCCCCGTCGATCATCGCCGATTCCCGCAGAGACGGCGAAATATCATTGAAAAAGTTTCGCAACAGGAACATATTCCAAACATTGAGCAGGCCCGGAACAATATAAACCAACAGATTATTGCTCAGGTGCAAATAATTTTTTATTAAAATGTAATAAGGGATCAACCCGCCGCTGAACAGCATCGTGAAATAGAAAAAGAAATTTACTGCGTTTCGGTATTTGAGCTTATTCCCGCTCAATGCATACGCCGCCATCGCAGTCACGATCAGAGAACAGAACGTGCCAACAACTGTCGTGAAAATCGTGATCCCGTACGCGTACAGAATATCGTCGGAGGCAAAGAGAGTACGATACGCGTCCAACGAAAATTTGGAAGGAAACAACTTATATCCTTCCCGTATCAGCGTCGTCTCGTCTGCAAACGAAGAAATCAGCACCTGATAGAACGGATACAGACACAACAGAGCAAATACTCCCGCAAACACGTAAAATATCACAAGTAAAATGCGATCCGATTTGCGCGAAAGCCCTTTTTTCTTTCTGTGTATGCTTACTGCGTCAGTCTGCGCGGCAATTTCCGCACTCTTATCCTGCAAATTGTTCTTATTTTCCGGCATTTAGCGTCCCCTCCTCTCAGAAAATCGCCGATTCGGGCGCATAACGCCTCGCCAGCCAGTTTGCAAACAACACAAGCAAAAAACCCATAAGCGACTGATACAGCCCGATCGCCGCCGTCCTGCCGTAATTTGTGAACGAACGAAGTGCACGGAACACATATGTGTCAATAACGTCTGTCGTCGGGAACAACAGCGAATTGTCACCAATAAACGGATAGATCATGCCGAAATCGCCTTTAAATATGTTCCCGATACTCATGATGAACATCAAAATGATAATGTTCTTGATCAAAGGAATCGTTATCGAAAAAATACAGCGCAACCGACTTGCACCGTCAATCTTCGCCGCCTCGTAAATACTTTCGTCAATACCGAGAATAGCCGCCATGTACACGATCGCTCCCCAGCCTGCGCCCTTCCAGATACGAATAATTACAAATACTGCGGGCCACACATCCGGTGATGAATAAAACGGGATCGCTGATCCTCCCATGGCAGAGACCGCATTATTGATAATGCCGTCCGTACTCAGGAAAGCGACCGAAAATAATGCTACCGTTGCCCAGGAAACGAAGTTCGGCAAGGTCATCAGCGTCTGCGATACTTTTACAAACCAACCCCGCCGTAATTCGCTCAGCACAACGGCAATCAGCAACGAAGCCAATGTGCCGGTTCCGATAAACAATGTGTTCAGATATAGCGTGTTCAGCGTAACCTGGATCCAGTCCGAACTTGAAAAGAAAAACCGAAAGTTTTCGAATCCGATGAGCGGACTTGCAAACATTCCTGCGATCGGATCATAATCTTCAAAAGCAATAATGATCCCTACCATCGGAAAATATGCAAAAATCACGATAAACACGATCGCCGGCAATAGAAGAAGATAGCTCCATCGGTTTTTTACAAGATCGGTGCGTTTGAGCCATGCGACAATATTTCTCTTGCCGCTCCCGCCGCCCTGCGGAATCATTGCATCCGCTTCTCTTGACGCAGAAATGCCTTGCAACTGTTCTTCCCTTACCTCATTTCTCATTGCAAATACTCCATGATCGATTGGATTTTTATCTCGCCGCCGCAAACATATTTGTCTGCCGCACCATAATAAATTATCAGTTTATCCGCCCGAACAATCCCGCCGCATGCAAACACCACGTTGTTGAAAAAGCCCTTCCTTTCACACTCCAGTTCCGGTCGCATAAACGGTTCTTCGCTCCTGCCAAGTACTTTCCACGGCTCCTCCGCATCTAAAAGAAGCGCACCCAGCGAATACCCGTTAAGTACGTCCGCACCGTGATACACCACCAGCCAACCGCGCTCCGTGCGTATCGGTACACCAGACGAACCCACACGCAAGCCGTCCCACATGCCCGCACGTATGCCTGCAACGCGACGATGCTTTCCCCAGTGGATCAGATCTTCCGATTCCGCCAGCCATATTTCCGGGTTGCCAAATTCCGACGTTGACGGACGATGCAACATGTAATACTTTCCGCCGATCTGCTCCGGAAACAGTACCGCGTCTTTATTGTCCGGATGCAGGATCGCTCCCAATTCTTTATAATGTATAAAGTCTTCGGTCACCAAACTTTTTACACAAATCCCGCATTCCGATATCGCCGAGTAAAGAATATAATATTTCCCATTTACCCGCACGATCCTGGGATCTTCGATCCCATATTCCTCCAACTCATCCCGCGGGAGTATGGTCCGTCCCTCTTCAATTTTAAAATGAATACCATCTTTGGATGTCGCTATCTGAAAATAGGACATCGACGTGAGAAACCTCTTCCCCTTTTCGACCGCAACGCGCTCGTCCGAACAGTCCAATTGCGATTTGTCCAACTGCAATATTTCGATTTTCCCTTTCCGAAACATCGGCACGCGCAGAAAATGATCGTCTTGTTTCGGCCTCACAGCTACACGCAGCAAAAGAAGGATCTCCCCGTCAAATTCCGTCACCCCCGGATTGAATACTCCGACAACTTCAAACCTGTCATCAAACGGTCTGACATCCTCCGGCAGGACCAGAGGTCTATCCGAAAATCGCCCAAACACCTGCACGTACCTCCTTGTTTTCCTTTTTCATTGCGTCTAATGTTGTAGATTTTTATTTTTTCACAAAGCTTTTTTCTTTCTCCTGTCTAAGTATAACACAAAACTTTAATCATGTCAATACTCATTAGCTAATTTTTTATATGATTTAACTAAAAATTTTAAAATAAAATATTATTTTACCTAATTTATTTACGTTTTTGCCTTATTTAACTTAAAAAATATACATTCATATACAAATATACATAATATTCATAATTTTAATGTTGTTTTTACAATATGCTTAATTATTTTTTAAACTAAAAAATAATTGCCTTTTATGTTTTTTTATGATATAATTTCCCCAACAAGTAAGAGGAGAAGAGAAAATGAAAAAAGTTTCTCTGGAAACCATTGCAAAACAATTGGGAATTTCCGTAGTGACTGTACACAAGGCCCTAAAAAACCAGCAGGGCGTCGGTCCGGAATTGCGTAGCAAGATCCTTGCGTTAGCCGACCAACTCGGATATGTACGACACATTGCCGCACCGAACCGCAGCTATATCCATATTATCCGCAAAGACTTTCTGATCAGCATGGACGAGAGGTATTATACCACGATCTATTACTACCTCAATTGCGAATGCACAAATGCGGAAGCAAAGTTGTTTTTTGTCGTGCACGATGTGCTGAGCGCCACCATGGCAAACGTAAAAAACCTGATGCAGGAAACTCAGATAGACGGTATTTTTTTATCCGGGCAGATGGACAAAGAATTTCTTGCCGAGATTGAAAAACTGAAAATTCCAATTGTATGCATCGATTTCTATTCTTCCGACTATAAATTTAACTACGTCTACATCGACAACTATTATGCGGGATACACACTCACAAAATATCTGATACAACACGGACACAGACATCTCGGCTTTGTAGGAGACATCAAATTTTCCAATGCTGTTGCCGACCGTTATTTCGGGTGTCTGCGTGCACTCAACAAATTCAACATCCCAGACGCAGTCTTTCACATCAATGCCAATATCGAACGCGCCCCCGATTCTTTCGAACTTGACAGGGAAAACCTGCCGACCGCTTTCATTTGTCATTGCGACCGCGCAGCGAGCATCTTGTACGAAAAATTGAAAAAACTTGGTCTTAGTATTCCCAATGACGTTTCTATTATCAGCTTTGATAACACGGAAATCTGCGATATTCTTTCTCCTAAGCTTACTTCGCTCGGGATTGACAAAACTGTTTTTGCCTCCCAAGCCTTCCGCCTAATGGAAATGGCTTTACAGAATAAGACCTCCAAAATCAATTATATCAAACTCAATCTTTCACTTTATGAACGAGAATCCGTAAAACAACTCACTGAAAATAGATAGCGTTTACCCAATTTTTTTCTTTAAGGCATAAAAAACAATAAATCTTTTAGACATCTTTAAAGACAAAATCGAAAATCGAACGTAACTTCTTATCTGAAACTTTATCGAAAACATGCCGTTTATAAACTTGTTTAACATTCGCATTTAATGTATTTTTAAACATTCTCCTTTCTGCCTGGTCTATGTAAAACAAGGAGAACCAATTGATGGAAAAAAATTAAGCACCCTTTCGGGTGCTTTTTTCTTTATTTTGACTTTTTTATGTCGGTAGTCATTGACCGATTTTTCTCCTCGTCCTCCGCCTTGTCACTTTCATGGCTATACCTCTTTCCGAATTTCATACCACCCCAATCTTACCTTTGAAAACAAATTCTGATTTTATGATATTATTTTAAATCTGAAATATTTTTTGCAGTTGTTTTTCAAATCGATTAAAGATGGTTTCGTTTTTCTGCGAATTTTGGGCCGCCGTCAGATACACCTTGATCTGCGGTTCCGTCCCCGAGGGCCGCACGATCGCCTGCGCGCCGCCTTCCAGATCGTACTGCATTACGTTCGCCTTCGGCAGCTCCCGTTGCGTCTGGCTCAGGTAGTCCACATACCTCTCCACTTTCAGCCCCGCAATTTC
>CALVHR010000020.1 GCA_944328495.1 uncultured Clostridia bacterium | reverse complement strand
AACAACTGCGAAAAATTGTTCTGATAGGACAAAATTAAAAATTTTTGGTTTTCAGGTGAAAAAAACTTGACACGACCAACGGCTTCGGACGGTTTGACATTTTAAAAATGAAGTGCTATAATATTCGCTGAAAAAACAAAGCGTGCCGTGTCGGGCACAGACGTAAGTCCAATCAAAGAAATCTTTGGTGCGTGGTCTGTTTAAGACCGCGCGCTTTTTTTTGCGGAGGATTTATGGAAAAGCAAGAAAATATTCTTTCATCGATGCCGATCGGAAAACTGCTGCTGTGCTTCCGTATCTTCCTCGGCGGGATTTTGCTGTGCTGTGTGCAAAAGGCGAGCAGTATTTTCTTGCAATCGGTAGGAAAATCGGTCAAGGCGACCGTTCTTTCCGTTTCGCGCGACGTCGTGTTTTTAGTCCCGCTTGTGGTCTGGTTCTCTCTGCAATTCGGCATCGTCGGAATGCTGTGGGCGGCGCCCTGTGCCGATCTTCTCGCGTTTATTCTCACCGTCGTGTTCATATTGTCTGAGTTTCGCGCTATGGGCAGGCGCGCGCATAATAAAGCGGAGCAAGAATACATTTCGGAAGAGCAAAACGGATAAAATGACTTTCAAAATAACACCGCCCGCCGCAGACATTGTCTGCGGCGGGCGGCGCTTTTTGCACGGCATTCGTCCGCCGTGCTTTAGTTTTTCATGGAAAGCAATATTGAAACAGTATTGACATTACCATCAACGTATAGTATAATCAAGTTACGATACAATCTTTTAAAATGTGCCTGCTAGATGTGTCGAGGAGGGGGAATATGCGAAAAAAAGCAATATTGTTGTGTTTATTTGGGATCGCGTGCCTGTTCGGATGTCTGGCTGCGTGTTCGGTGCAAGAAGATGCGGACAGTCAATTTTCGTTTGAGAGCATCCGCGAAAAATGTGAAGAGATGACGCAGAGCGATGATTTGGAAGACTCGGATTCTCTGCCGCAAAAAACGGTCGGGGAATACATTGCTGCGGTACGGGAAGGAAAGGTTGGCACCGATTCGGAGCAAAGCGAAGTGTTGTATCATATAATTCCCGCAGAGCTGTTCCGCAACGAAGGAAGCCGATTTTATCAAGGAGAGGCGTATTCGTTTTATGTAGATACATCACGGTCGGGAAATAAATATGTTTCCGATGTGGTGATCATAGACCACAACATGTCGTTTGAAGAAATGCCGTTTGACGAAACTACGGGGATATCGACAACGGATATTGTGATGTGCGCCCGAAAGTATTCCACAAAAAAGGAAAAAGATCAGTGGCTTACAAAAGAATCGGGGAATGCGAAAAAGAAATATTTTTTGTACGATCTGAAAATGTTTGTAACGGCGGAAAGCGAACATGAGCCAGGCTTTTGTGAAAACATGTATGAGGGCGACGATGATTTTCTTTTTTGGCAGGAATTCACGGTGAGCGGGCTGTATCTGCGGGGTGATGGCGCTGAAAAGGTTTCGCAGGGGGATTTTTTAACCTCATACGGGGTGACTTCTTATGCGGAAACGGCAGAAAAAAGGCGTGAAGAGTTTCCTTTGCAGCAATCGGTTTTTCAGACAAGGCTCTCGGATTACAGATCGACGGAGATACAGTGCGGGGAAGGCGAAAAACAAAGCTATTATGTGAGCGGAATGGCTGCGGAAATCTGTCCTGCAAATATAGGGTCATCTGTGCTTGTGTCCGATTCGGCGCGGGCTGTCACATATATTTCCGATGAGGGGCATGAGGTGCGCGTAACTTCCAGGATCGGCTATTTTTTCCTGATTGAGCAAGAGGATGAGTGGATCATCGTAAACGGCGAGAACGATTGGCAGACTGCGAGTTCGGAAGCGTTTGCCGTATGTTTTGAAAAAGACTTCCTGTTTTCCGATGAACAAACGAAGGCGGAAGACGGCGAGAACAGCGGGTATCTTCTGCGGGAAGACAGCGTGCAGAAATTTTCTTTTATACCGCAGAGAAATTCTGACTATATCGTTTCCGCAGGGGAAGGAAAATTGGTTCGTGTCGGGCGTGAGGTGAGCGGTGAATACAGCGATTGGGCGGCTTCGCAGACTTATCGGTTTCTGACGATCGAATCCTATTTGATCGAGGTAAAAAAAGAACCGGGGGAAGGAGAGACCGATCGCTTTTATACCTTGAACATCGACTTTTCGCCCGCGCATTTTAATGTCGGGAAAAATGTCGTCCAGTTTACCGATACGAGAGACGAGTTTTTATCGTTGACAGAATTTTCCGAGGATTATTATTATCGTTTCAGATGTGCCGATGAAAGGGTGTTTCTGCGTATTACCGACGATACGTTCTCCGCGGCATACGCGACCGGGAACGACTTCCGCGTTCGTCTGTATAAGATATCGGCGCCTTATTATTTAGAGCTCGTTTGCGATACTTCATGGACCGGAGCGGTCGAAGTTATCTGTTCGCGCGAGCGTGACGTCACTTTTTATACAAGTATTGCAAGTAACCCGGAAATCAAACTGACCATTTGCGAAGGGGAAGAAGTTGTAATGCCTGTTTTGGATTCAGCGCCTACAGGGATGAAATTTGCCGGTTGGTGGGAGATCGGGGATGACGGCAGTGAAAGACTGATTACGAAAGAAAATATCTGGAGCATTGAAATGGCGCAATTTGCTCTATATGCGAAATGGGAACCGAACATGACAGTTTCATAAAACGATACCGCCCGCCGCAGACATTGTCTGCGGCGGGCGGCGCTTTTTGCACGGCATTCGTCCGCCGTGCTTTATTTTTTGTCCAATCCTAAAATATAATTCGCGTCCAGATCCAGCTCCCTGCATAATACGGCAAACGTGTCCAGCTTCGGGAGTTTTTTTGTCGTGCGGTATTGCGTGATCATTTCGGGAGATACGCCCACCCGTCTTGCAATTTCCACCGTTGTCAGCCCGCAGGCTTGAATTTCTTCGCGCAATCGCTCTTTGATGATACTGTTTTCCATAAAAATATTATATAACCGCCGGTTAGAAAATCCTTGACAACTAACCAATAGTTAGTATATAATACTTTTACAAAATAAATCGGCGGGGGAGTATTTACCATGGACAGCCAAAACTTAGTGCGTTTCTTACTGACCTTTTTTCTCGGATTTCTCGGAAGTTTCATCATCAATCATACGTCTTTGAAGCCCGAGGGGTACAAGTCGAGGACGGCGGCGTATTTTTTCCTTTCTTTAATCACTTTCGGGATTTACGGGCTGGTTGCTTCTATTTGCAATTTTGTGTTCGATCCGAGCAAAGACAGAAATATCGGGTATGTGAAAAAACAGTAAAAAAGCGGGCGAAATTACAAATTTCGCCCGCTTTTTTATAAAACTATTTTGCGTTTGTGTTTTTGGTTTCAAAAATAATATCGGAAAGATTGGCAAGCTGCAAAGGGGAGAGTGTTTCGCCGCGCGCTTTTTCGGGGATGTTTGCCTGTTGCAAGATGTCCTGCGCTTGTGCGCGCGAAAAGGCAAAGGAGTTTACGAGGTTATTTTCCAGCGTTTTGCGGCGGGACAAAAAGGCAGCGCGCACCGTATCGCGGTAGCACTTTTCGCTCTTAACGGGGATGCGCCCTTCTTCGAAGGTAAGTTTGACAACGGCGCTGTCCACGTTTGGTACGGGATAGAACATGCGCCGCGGTACGAATTTCACGGTTTCGGCGCTTGCCCTCCGCGCGATCGCCGCCGTGACGGCGCCGTATTCGGGCGTGTTCGGCGCGGCGCAGAAGCGCTTTGCAACGTCGTCCTGCACCATGATCACGAGCGCGCGCACTTTTTTCGCCTCTTCGACAAAGCGCATCACGAGCGGCGTCGTGATATAATAGGGCAGGTTTGCCACAACGATGTATTCGCCCAGTTCTTCTTCGATTTCGGCAAGATCGGCTTTCAAAAAATCACGGAACACGACTTCCGCATTGTCAATGCCTGCCAGCGTTTCGGCGAGCACAGGCTGCAATTTCGTGTCGATCTCGTAGGCGATCACCCGCTTCGCGGCGCTTGCGAGTTCGCGTGTAAGCGTACCCGCGCCGCAACCGATCTCCAAAACGTTCGCGGTTTTGTCCGCGCCTGACAGTGCGACGATGCTCTTTAAAAGATTTGTATCGGTAATGAAGTTCTGCCCGAACTGTTTTTTAAAAGAAAAGCCGTTTCGGGCAAGGATGTCTTTGATGCTGTTTTCCATAAATTCCCTGTCTAATGGTTGCATAGAGCGCGCCATAGCGCACAAACTGATTGCAGAAACGAAACGGGAGCGAACGAAAAAAATGCGTTTGCCGTGATCGTGACGTTTCAAACGGGAGAAGATCCCGCACAAATGAGAAAGGAAAACCGTATGCGCAAAAAAAATGCGTATGCGGTTTTCTCATTGCGCAGAATGATCGCGACTTTTTATTGGCTGTCCGCGATGTATGGGCGTACGCGCAGTGTAACGCCGCAGCTTTTCGCGATCTCGCGGCACTTTGCGATCTTTTCTTCGCCGATGATGTCCACGACCGAAAACCATACGTCGATCCCGCGCGCGGCGCAGCGTTTCGCAAATTCCTGCAAGCCGAAAAAAGCCGCTTCGCCGTATGCGGGTCTGCACAGCTGCACATATGCTTCTGCGCTCGCTTCGTTGAGGCTGACGTTGATCTTGTCCACCGCCTCGGCAAGGTCTAAGGAAATGTCGCGCTTTGCAAACATGCTTCCCGTACCGTTGGTATTGAGGCGCACCGTCGCCCCCCGCGCTTTCAGTTGCTTTCCGATTTCGCAAAGGACAGGCAGGCGCATGGTCGGTTCGCCGAATCCGCAGAATACATATTCTTTATAGCGGGATATGTCTGCGGGAATGCGCGCCAAAACCTCCGCGGCGGAAGGTTCGCGCGAGAGCCATAACTTGTGTCCGAAATAGGTCGAATGTTCGTTTCGCACGCAGAAGGTGCAGTCGTTCGTGCATTTGCTGGTCAGGTTGATGTAGAGGTTGCCGTCCAGTTCGTAAGTAAATGTTTCAAATTTTTCCATGGTTGTTCAGCTTTGTAAATAAGGTGTGCGCGTTTTTGTAAATTTTTTGCGCCAGTTCTTCTTCGTCTTCTCCGCGCAATTGTGCAAGTTTTTTGTAAATAAAAGGCACGTTTGCGGGAGTATTGAGCGTTCCGCGCAGTGGCTCGGGGGCGAGGTAGGGCGAATCCGTTTCCGCTAATATGCGCTCGGAAGGCACGATTTTTGCGACTTCGTCTAGCCGCCGCGCGTTCTTGAAGGTCACGGGGCCCGCAAAGGAGATATATAGCCCGAGTTTTAAATATTCTTTCGCCGTCTCTTCACTGCCCGAAAAGCAATGCATGACTCCGCCGCAATCAAGGTATCTGCGATTATCTTTGAGGATTTGCAAGGTATCTGCCGCGGCGTCGCGGCTGTGGATGATGACGGGAAGGCAAAGGGCATGCGCAAGTTCCAGCTGGGCACAAAACGCGCGTTTTTGCGCACTTTCATCGGTGTTTTCGTAATGGTAATCCAGCCCGATCTCGCCCACGGCGACCCCTTTGGGCGCGGCAAGCAGCGCTGCAATTTTTTCAAAGTCGCCTTCACGGAAATCTTCGAGGTTGGACGGATGAAATCCTGCCGCAAACCACAAACAGGAATTTGCTTGTGCCTGCTTGGCGGCATACGCGGAGGAAGTATAGTTCCAGCCTACGTCGATGATTTTTTCCACGCCCACCGCGCGGATGTGCGCGAGCAGGGCGGCTTCGTCGCCGTATTTTTCTTCGTAATTCAAGTGTGCGTGCGTATCGATGTACATAGGGGTATTGTAGACTTTTTTTCGGGATTCGTCAAGAAAATCGAGGCGGGCGCTTGAAAAAGCGCCCACCTCGTGTCATTTATGCAAATTTTACAGTGCGCCTACCGCAAAATCTCCGTCGCAGAACGCGTAGAGATATCCGTCGATCACGGTTGCCCGTGCGCGCGCATGCGCGCCGTTCAACGGCAATTCCAGTGCGGGTACAAGGTTGTAACCGTCAAAGCGCAGAAGCAGGTAATAACAACGCGCTTCGTAGACGCTGTAATCGGTGACAAGCAGTCCGATATATCCTGCATCGGCATCGATAAAATAAGATTTGAAGCTTTCGGAGAAATCGCAAAACAGCTCGAATTTTGCCATGCTTTCCACGCTCGTTTCCGTTTCGCGGTACAGTTCGATTTTAAGTTCACGCGCATCGCCGTACCCGATGCCGAGCAGCGTTCCGTCTGTAAAGGGATACAGTGTGGTCGAATAGCCCGGAATGATGCCCGTATCTTTGTATACAATATTTTCGGGGTCGGACAGGTCGACAATATATACCGGATCGGTAAATGTGATCATGACGGCGGTACAAATATAAGCTGTCTGATCGTCAAAGCGCGCCGCAGTAACTTCCTCGCCCCAAGGCGCAAAATTTTCAAGGGCGCCTACGATCGCAAAATCGGAAAGGCGGATACAATATACGCCTGCATTTTTCCCCGACCGATTGCTGACGGTACCGTCGGCGGCGTTGCCGCCCGATTGGACCGTGACGCTCCTCTGCAGGGTCGTCGCGACGCGCAGGATGCCCGCGTGTTCGTTCATCGAATACCGGTCTTTGACCGAGCCGCTCACGGTCACGCTGCCTTTGAGGACAAGCGAACCGTCTTGGTAGGAAATGCAGGAGATCTGCGTCTTTTGTTCGGTGACGGTCGTGTTATCTGTTTGAGTAAGGTCGCTAAACCCGAAAGTCACAAAAATATTGTCCTGCGAAACATAGACTTCTTCGGAGTAAGAGAAGAAGGCAAATGTTTCTGCAATGCCGAACGATTGCCCGTCAATGCGGCAGACGATCGTGTAGCGCGTCGCATTGGCGTTTTCGGGGCAGACAATGTTTTGCATGGGAATGCTCTCCATTTCGCCCAAAACTCCTGCCTGCGGCACGAATTCCGATTCGTTTGAAAAGTCGGGGCGCCCGTAAAAATTAAACTCGTTGATTACGAGAAGATCGCCGCCCGTATAGCGCGAAGAAAGATAATTTCCCGAGATATACTGCCGACCGAGCTCTTTGATGTGCAGGGGATCGCTTACGTCCAGCCCGATGAGTACGGTGTAAAGATCTTGTTTCTTTGTGCGTAAAGGGGATATAACGGTCGCACGCGTTCCTGTTTCGTCAAGATATAATTCTGCACGGTCCTGATATCCCGAAAAATATAGGTCATTGCCTGCAGTGATCGTATAGCTTGCCGCTTTTGCGGTGCTTTCCTCACGGATAGGGTAACTTTCCAAAATATAATTATTTTCGGAGACGTTCAGATAAAAGATCGTGTCTTTCGTTCTTTTAAAGAGATCGCCCTCGATCACGCCCTCTTCCTGGTTGTTGGTCACTTCAACATACCCGTTTTCGGGCTCGCTCTGTCCGGGTGTCATGTCCACGCCGCCTTCTGCGCTTGAGTTGTCGCCTTTGGCACTTGAAAAGGAGAACAGATTGCTCAATATGGCTTCGAAATTGTTTTTATAGCGCGGCGGACGGTATGTCAGTGCGTTGATCTGTTGAATGAGCGGATAATATTCGCTGTCTTTGTATGCGGAAACACTGGGAAGCGCGGTGCTGTAAGGTATAAAGAGGAACAGGTTCAATCCGATGATCGCGCATAAGAAGACGGTGCAAACGGAGATCAGTTTTATTTTCTTTTTCTTTTTTCTCTGCGTTTCGGCGCGGATGAGTATGTCCGCTGTCCGTTCTTTATAAGTCTTCATAGGAAATACCTTCCTTGCTGAATATTTGACGAAGGGTGAGTCTGGCGCGGGCAAGCAGATTGTATACCTGCTTTCTGGATTTTTTTAAGATACGGCACATCTGTTCGGCGGAAAAGCCTTCAAAATAATAGAGCTGCAACACTTCGGCGTATTGGGAGGGCAGGGTTTTGATGAATGCAAAGAGCTGTCTTTCCCGATCGCGCAGAAAAACATCTTCTTCCGCGGACGGCGCGCGGACACACTGTTCTTCCAATGGCAGTTGCCGCTTGTTTGCGCGCAGAAAGTCGATCGCCTTATTGCGCGCGATCCGATACAGATAAGTTTTAAATTTTGCTTCTTCGCGGAATTCCTTCCGCTTTACGATGAGTGCGGCAAACGTGTCCGCCATCACGTCTTCCGCCGCCGCGGTGTCGCCGACATAGCCGTATGCAAAGCGCACCAATGCGTCGCTGTACATGCCGACCAGGGCTTCAAGCGCGGCATTATCGCCTTTCAGGTACCGTCGGTACAATGCCGTTCCGCTGTCCGTCATATTCACCTCTCTGCCTATTAAACGGTTTTCTTTTCGAATTTACTCAATCATTCGGGAAAATTTGTCAATTTTTTATTGGATTTTTCGGGCGAGAATATTTATTGCATAAAAACGCGGTCTGCGCCATCGGGCGCAGACCGCGTCTGTTTTCCATTGTTCCGCCCGCCGCTTTCATTGTAACGTAAGGCAGGCAGGTTGTAAAGACTTTTTTTAAAAATTGTCTATGACTGCTGGCGAAAAATGTCCGCTATGAAGGGAATGCTGTTTGTTTGCGGCGGCTCAGAAAATACCGCTGCCGTCGGCAATGTCGCCTTCGGGAGCAAGGAGTTTGAGATTGCCGTCGGCGTCCTCGGCGCACAGGATCATGCCTTCGCTTAAGATTCCGCGCAATTTGGCGGGCTTTAAGTTCGTGATCATCACGACCTTCTTTCCGACCATTTCTTCGGGCGTGTAAAATTTTGCGATGCCGCTCACGACGGTGCGTGTTTCATTTCCGATCTGTACCGTACTTTTTAAAAGCTTGTCGCTCTTTTCTACCTTTTCGCATGCCAAAACCTTTGCGATCTGCATCTTCACTTTTGCAAAATCGTCAATGGAAATTTCGGCGGGGTATTCGGGTTCGTGGCTCGTTTTGGCGGGAGCGTTTGCAGGATTTTGTTTCTTTTCTTGCTCGGATTTACTCGTATGGGCGTGCATCTGTTCGTATTTTGCTTCTACGTCCTTATAATTCATGCGGTCAAACAGGTGTGTTTCGGCGGCGGAAACTTTGGTGCCGTTTTTCAAAAGTCCGAACTTGTCCAGATCTTTATAGGCACGCGCGGGTACGTTGAATTGGGAGAAAACCTTTTCCGCCGTTTCGGGCATGAACGGCTGCAACAGGGAGGTTGCGATCACGATGCTCTCGGAAAGGTTGTACAAAACGGTTGCGAGACGATCCTTTTTGCTTTCGTCGCGGGCAAGCACCCACGGCGCGGTTTCGTCGATGTATTTATTGCAGCGGCGCAGGAATGCGAAGATCTCGCCCAGCGCGTCCGAAATTCGGAATGCGTCCATGTCGGCGCAAACTTTTTTGTACAGCTCTTGTGCCGTCTTGCGAAGTTCCGCATCGACCGGCTCTTCCGCTTTTTTGTCGCAAATTTCGCCGCCGAAGTATTTCAGGCTCATCGCAGCCGTGCGGGAAACGAGGTTGCCGTAGGTATTGGCAAGATCGGAGTTTATGCGCT
Source organism: uncultured Clostridia bacterium (assembly GCA_944328495.1). Lineage (GTDB taxonomy): Bacteria > Bacillota > Clostridia > Christensenellales > Borkfalkiaceae > Borkfalkia. The sequence goes on along the minus strand of CALVHR010000020.1, from coordinate 22,002 downwards.
CGGTGATCAGTTCCCAAGTGATGTTGCCGTCATTGTCGAAAGGCATATCGTTGAGAACAAAGTAACGCACTGCGTCCACGCCGAACACGTTCACAAGTTCGTCCGCGTAGATGACGTTGCCCTTGGATTTGCTCATTTTGCTGCCGTCCATCAAAAGCCAGGGATGACCGAATACCTGTTTGGGCAGGGGAAGTCCCAGTGCCATCAGGAAAATAGGCCAGTAAATGGTATGGAAGCGTATGATATCTTTGCCGATGACGTGCACGTCCGCGGGCCAGTACTTTTTGAAAAGCGGATCGGAATTTCCGTCGGTATCGAAGCCGAGCCCCGTAATATAGTTTGTAAGCGCGTCCAGCCAAACATAAACGACGTGCTTGGGATCGAAATCGACGGGGATTCCCCATTTGAAAGAGGTGCGCGAAACGCACAGATCTTGCAGGCCCGGCTTTAAGAAATTGTTGACCATTTCGTTTTTGCGGGATACCGGCGTAATGAACTCGGGGTGTTCCTCGTAATACTGCATCAAGCGGTCTGCATATTTGCTCATGCGGAAAAAGTACGCTTCTTCCTTGGCAGGCTTGACTTCTCTTCCGCAGTCGGGGCATTTTCCGTCCTTGAGCTGGGAGGGCGTCCAGAACGCTTCGCAGGGGGTGCAATACATGCCTTCGTATGTGCCCTTGTAAATGTCGCCCTGTTCGTACAGCTTTTTGAAGATCTTTTGAACTTGTTTTTCGTGATCGGTATCCGTGGTGCGGATGAATTTGTCGTACGATACGTTCATCAAATCCCAGATCGTTTTGATCTGTCCCGCAACGCCGTCGACAAACTGTTTGGGTGTCACGCCCGCCGCGGCCGCTTTTTCTTCGATCTTTTGACCGTGCTCATCGGTGCCCGTCTGGAACCGAACGTCATAGCCCTGGTTGCGCTTGAAGCGCGCGATCGCGTCGGTCAACACGATTTCGTATGTGTTGCCGATGTGCGGTTTGCCCGATGTGTAGGCGATCGCCGTCGTAATATAATAGGGTTTCTTCTGCATGTCAGCCCTCCTGCCGTAATTTTCTTGAAAAAATTGCGCGTCTGCGCAAGAATGGGAAAAATTTCCTTATTATTATATAGCATTTTCCAAAGAATGTAAAACTTTTTGCGGCGCCGCGCGAAAAATCGGCATAACTTGTCCCGCTCCGGCATACGGATAGGGGAAGGAGGTGCGCCGTGAATTTCATTTTTTCCGCTGTTTTTATCGCCGCCGCCGCGCTCTTGCTCGTGCGCGATCCTGCGGCGTTTCTTCCCGCCATGCTCGAAGGAGCAAAAAATGCCGTCGGGCTTTGCGTGACGCTCGCGGCTGTGTATGCCGTATGGCTGGGTATTTTAAAAGTTGCCGAAGATGCGGGGATCCTGCGCGGCATGGCGCGGGGTGCAAAACCGTTTCTCGGAAAACTTTTTCGCACGAAGGATGACGCCGCGCTTGAAAAAATCGCCGTCAACGTCACCGCAAATTTTTTGGGCATGGGCGGCGCGGCGACCCCTGCGGGCGTTTCTGCAATGAACCTATTGGGCGCGTCCGAGCGCGCAAGATATTCCCGCGCAATGCTGTTCGTGTTCAATTGTGCAGGTCTGCAAATGTTTCCGACAACGATTGTTTCCCTGCGCGCGGCGGCGGGCGCCGTATCGGCATATGATATCGTGCTCCCCGTCTTGCTCGCTTCGCTTTCGGCGCTTTTGTTCGGCGTTGCGGCCGTCATGCTCGTGTACGGGGGAAAGCGCGGATGAAATGGACGGCGTATCTTTTGCCCGTCCTTTTTGCGGGCATACTTCTCATCGCGTCCGTTCGGAAGGTGCGCGTTTACGATAGCTTTGCTGCGGGCGCGGCAGGGGCTCTTCCTCTCTTAAAAAATCTTTTTCCATATATCGCAGCCATTTTGGTGCTTGCCGAGTTGTTCGAAGCAAGCGGTCTTTCGTCGGCGCTTTGTTCCGCGCTCGCTCCGGCATTTTCCTTTTTGGGAATCCCGGAAGAGATCGCGCCTCTCGTTTTGGTCAAGCCCTTTTCGGGCAGCGGATCCCTCTCGCTTGTCAGTGAAATTTTTGAAATGTACGGCGCAGATTCGTACATCGCCCGCTGTGCAAGTGTGGTATATGCGTCAGGGGAAACGATCTTTTATTTGTCTGCCGTTTATTTTGCGCCCGTCTCCGGGAAAAAGCCGATCGCGCCCGTACTCATCGCGTTGGCCGCAAATTTCCTTGCCGCCGTCCTCGGTTGCGCGTTCTGCCGCATATTGTGAAATTTGTGAACTTGTTCGGTGCGCTATCCGAAATAAAATTGTTGCGAGTGTTATTTGTTAACATCATTAACGATAATGTTTTATAAAGCGTGTTATTTTGATAAAATTTGACAAAAAATGTTAACAAAATTTATTTTTAAAAATTTCAAAAAAAAATAAAAAATTTCTTTACAATTTTTTTGTGGCTTGCTATAATATGCGTGTAATCAGATGAAACGCGCAAGGCTTCCGTTTGATTACTTAAATAGCTCATCATTTTCCCCCTTATCATATATGGATCGGGCGCAGGACCGCAAGGCTCTGCGTCCGATTCATTTTTTTCGAAAGGGGCCCGAAAACAAGATTTACAGGCAAATAAAGCCGCCGCGCAAAACAGCGCGGCGGCTTTGATATTTTAAGTTGATCGTTTGAAAAATATTTTGAAACATGAAGCGATCAAGGGTTTTGGGGCGATGAGGGAAGGGCGCGCCGCATCTTACAACTCGGGGACGGGCTCGCCCTGTTCAAAGACGTATTGGGCGACCTTCGCGCTGACGTTCGCGTCTTTGCAATACCAGTTTGCACCGATTTTTTTTGCGTAGTCGGGGTTGAGTACGGCGCCGCCTACCATTATGCGGCAGGCGGGGCAGCGCTTGCGTAAAAGTCGGATGGTTTCTTCCATGGAAGTCACCGTCGTTGTCATCAAAGCGGATAGCCCGCAAAGCGCGATGTTTTCCTTTTCGCACGTTTGCGCGATGGTTTCGGGGGGTACGTTTTTCCCGAGATCGATGACTTTATAACCGTAGTTTTCCAGCACGGTTTTGACGATGTTTTTACCGATGTCATGGATGTCGCCTTTGACGGTCGCGAGCACGATCTTTCCGCGTTCGGCGCCGCCTTGCGGCAGTTTCTTTTTCACTTCGTCAAAACAGAGCTTCGCGCTTTCCGCCGCCGCGATCAGCTGGGGCAGGAACAAAATGCCTTTTTCGTAGTCGTCGCCCACTGCATTGAGAGCAGGGATGAGGTAGCGATCGATCACCGCGAGCGGCGCTTCGTTCTCCAAAAGTTTTGCACAGATTTGCGCCGCTTCGGGCATCCCTTTGCGGATGAGACGGAAGATATCGTCTTCTTCGGAAAGCGTTGCATTGGTTTGCGCCGCTGAGGTAATATTGGTGGCAATGCGCACGGCGCCGTAACGTTCGACATACTGCGCGCAGCCTTTGTCCTGTCCGGACAGTGCGCGAAAAGCCGCAACTGCCTGCATGTTTTCGGGAATGTTCGGATTGAGGATGGGAAGATCCAGTCCCGCAAACAGCGCCGCAGTCAAAAAAGCGGTGTTGACGATTTGACGGTTAGGAAGCCCGAAAGAAATGTTGCTCACACCGAGCACCGTTTTTACGCCCAGTTTTTCTTTGACCAGCCGCATTGCTTCCAGCGTTTCGCGCGCCTGGTCCTGTTCGGCGCTGACGGTGAGGGTGAGACAGTCGATAAAGATATCTTCGCGCGGAATGCCGTATTTTTCGCAGGCGCGAACAATTTTCTGCGCAATGCGCAGGCGCGCCTTTGCCGTTTTGGGAATGCCGTTTTCGTCGATGGTCAGGCCGACGACGGCCGCGCCGTATTTTTTAACGAGCGGAAGAATGGCTCGCAATGTTTTCTGTTCGCCATTGACCGAATTGACGATCGCTTTGCCGCAATACACGCGCAGCGCCGCTTCGATCGCTTCGGGTTTGCCGCAATCGATCTGCAGGGGAAGATCGCACACCGCCTGCACTTCGCGCACGAGCCGCACGAGCGCCGCCTTTTCGTCGATCTCGGGAAGTCCCGCGTTGACGTCTAAGATATCCGCTCCCGCTTCTGTCTGTTCGATCGCCTGTGTGCGCACATACGCATAGTTCTCTTCAAGCAGTGCCTGCTTCATTGCCTTTTTGCCCGTAGGGTTGATGCGTTCGCCGATGACTTTTGCCCCGTCCAAAAACACCGCTTTGGACGCCGAACACACGGCAGGGCGAGAAATTTTTACGGCTGGGCAGGGTTTTGCTTTGTCGGCGAGGCCGCGCAGTTTTTTGGTGTATTCGGGGGTCGTGCCGCAACATCCGCCGATGATGCGCACGCCCATTTCCAAAAATTTTTCGTACGTTTTTGCAAACTGTTCCGCCGATACGTCGTAGTGCATATTTTCGTCGGGCAGTCCCGCGTTCGCCTGGACGAGAACGGGTTTATCCGTATTTTCGAGAAGTTTTTGCACGACAGGCAGAAGCTGTTCGGGCCCGACCGAGCAGTTGACGCCGATCGCGTCTGCAAGAGGAGACGCCGCCAATGCAAAGCATACGGGATCGCATCCCATGAACGTGCGTCCGTTTCCTTCGAAAGTCATGGACGCGAGAACGGGCAGATCGCTGTTTTCTTTTGCGGCAAGGAGAGCGGCGCGCAATTCGTTCAAATCGGACATCGTTTCCACGAGTATGAGGTCTGCGTCTTTGCCCGCCCGAACAACGCGCGCAAAAATATCGTATGCATTGTCGAAAGTGAGGGTGCCCATCGGTTCGAGCAGCTGCCCGATCGGCCCGATGTCCAAGGCGACAAATTTGCCGTCGGCAGCGTTGCGTGCGATGCGCACGGCGGCGCCGATGATCTCTTCGCAAAGTTTTGCGTTCCCGACCTTTTTTTCGTTGGCGCCGAATGTGTTCGCGGTGATCACGTCCGCACCCGAAAGAGCGTATTCCGCGTGGATCGAAGCGATCAGTTCGGGACGTTCAAGATTCAAAATCTCGGGGACGGTACCGATATTTTGCGCCTTTTTTTGTAAAACGGTGCCGAATGCTCCGTCAAAAACGACAATGTTGTTTTTTAAAAATTCTGAAAAATTCATGATGTTTCCTTTGCGCGGAAGGCGCAGGTCCGATTGGGGCAGGCGGCGCATTTGTGACCGCAGGCGCGTTCCGTTTTTTGTGAAGAGCGCTTTTCTTGCGTGATGCCGACGATTGCCGTCACCGATTTTCGCGGCGTGAGCAGACAATATTCGTCACAGCAGAGCCCGATTTTTGAATCGGTGCGCAAAATGGCGCAGATATCCCTTTGCGCCGCGATCGGAAAGTCGCCGTATCCGCAGGAAAAGCGTGAAGTGAGTTGGGTTTCGCAGGCGCTTTGCAGGTCGTCGCAGATGTCATCGCAATAACTTTCGATCGCACAGCTTGCCGCTGTGTCAAAAAGGAGCGCCTCGTAAGCGTTTTTGGATTGCAGCCGCATAAGTTCCCGTTCCGCGCCCGCGCCGATCGTTGCGGCAAACAAATAGATCTCTCGGCAGCCTGCAAGATGCGCGCGGATATCGTTGCCTTCGAGGCAAAAATCCGTACCGCCGAGGATAAAATTTTCGGTCAGAGAAAAGCGCCGTACGACGCTGCGCGCGTCACACAATTCCAGACAGTGTTTTGCGGCTTCGTCCAGTTTTTCCTGAAAATCCGCGTCCGTTTCCTGTCCTTTCCAGCCAAGATAGCGCAAAAATTCCTGTTTATCGATTTGCATTGTCCGCTCCGTTGATCTCTTTGAGAATGGGGGATAGGCTTTCGGTGATGCGCCGCGCGACATACGGATTGTTCATGACATACATATGCACGCCGCGCACACCCGCAGAGAGCAGGTCGATCGCCTGTTCGATCGCGTAAGCGATGCCGGCTTCCATCAGTGAATCGGGCTTGTCGTAAAACCGCGCGATCATGCGCGAGATGCGCGCGGGGATCTTTGCGCCCGAAAGGGAGATGATGCGGTCGACGTGGCTCTTTTTGACGAGCGGCATAATGCCTGCCTGTACGGGAACGTCGATATCCGCCGCCGCAAGCATATCTTCAAAGCGGTAGAAATCCTCGTTTTCAAAAAACAGCTGGGAATTGAGATGGCGGGCGCCTGCGTCCACTTTCTTTTTTAAGTTGCGCACGTCTGCGGCGAGCGAATCGCTTTCGGGGTGCCCTTCGGGATAACAGGCGGCGGCGATATCGAAATCCCGGCCGCTTTCGCGGATGAATCGAATCAGATCGGATGCGTGTGCAAAATCTTTACTCTCCTGCGCTCCCTCGATTCTGTCGCCGCGCAGAGCAAGTATGTTGGAGACATGCGCCTGTTCCAAACTTTCGAGTGCGGCGAGCACGGAGGGCTTGTCCGCATGGATGCAGGTCAGGTGTGCGAGCGGTTCGATGCCGCACTCCTTTACCAGTTGCGCGATCTCGGGTGTGCGCGAGTTCCCCGATCCGCCCGCGCTGCATGTGACCGAGATATAGTCGGGGTGAAGATCGGAAAGCTGCCGTATGGTGTCTTGCACCGTTGTGTAGTCCGCCGTGGGTTTGGGCGGAAAGATCTCGAAAGAATAAACTGCTTTTTTCTTTTGAAAGAGTTCGGAAATTTTCATGTTGCGCGTACGCTCCGCATAGATATTAAAAAAGGCAAAAGATGCGGCAAAAGCCGTGTTTGCCTTTTGTCGGCTATTCATATTATACAGGAAAAAGAAAAAAGGTGCAAACATTTGTAAGATTTTTTAAAAATCCGTTCTGAAAAAGAAGATCGGAGCATACAATGAGAACACAACGAACAAAAACGGAGGAATTTTGTATGAGCGAAACCATCGACTATGCGGAGATGCTGGAAATACCCGTCAGCACGCTCAACGTGACCAAAAAGCGCAGCAAAAAGAAGCGCGAACCCGAAGCGGACCTGAAGGAGCGCGTCGTGGAAACGGTGAACGAGCGTATGGAGGGCGAAACGGAGGAAGAACGCACGGCAGTGGAAGAAAACGTCACCGATTACGGCGATGCGTATGTGCCCGAACACGCGCCGCGCAAAAAATTTCTGGACGGCAAAGTGCTTGTCATAGAATTTATTGCGGTGCTCGCGCTGTGCGCGACCATTTTGCTGACCAATCTGCTTTGGGCAGACAGCGCGATCAATACCTTTTTCCGCGGACTCGTTTCCGAGGAAGAAACCGTCAATGCGCCGGATGAGCGTGTATATTCCGAACTTACGCTCGGATCCGTCGTTTCGGATGCGGATATCCAGTGTTCGGTTTCGGATACAGGAGTTCTTACGTTTACGGGCGCTTGCAGTGTGTATGCTCCGTACGGCGGCACGATCAAGAACGTTGCCGAAAACAACGGCACCTATACGGTAGAGATCGAACACACGACTTCCTTCACGTCGGTCATAGCCGGCCTGACGAACGCATATTTTGCGGCAGGGGACACTGTGTACTCGACCATTCCCGTCGGGTATTCGGACGGCACGGCGGAAGTTTCGGTCTCTTTGTACGATTCGGGTTCACTGATTCAGTCCTATTCCGTGAACGAAAATAACGACATCGTCTGGAATGTTTAAGAGTCGCGCGGACAAAAAACGCCGCGTGAAGGGAGAGCGGTTGGCGCTGAGCGTTCATCCGCTCTTTATTCTGTTCGGCATTTATTTTCTGCTTAGAGGCGAGCTGTTTCTTTTTATGTCGTACACGGTGGTCGCACTTCTGCATGAGTTCGGGCATGCGGCATATGCCGCTCGCATCGGCTGCAGGCTGAACCGCGTCGTGCTCATGCCGTGCGGCGCCATCGTGCGCGGAGATATCGAGGGGATCAGCCTTTCCGATGAAATCCGCCTCGCTTTGGCAGGACCTTTTGTGAATGCGGTATGCGCGGCGGGATTCGTCGCGCTTTGGTGGCTGTTCCCCGAAACCTATCCGTATACCGATGTCGCGGCGTTTGCTTCTGCCGGGATTGCGGCGGTCAACCTTCTGCCCGCGTATCCGCTGGACGGAGGCCGTGTCGTATATTGTATTGCCGCAAAATTGCGAAGCGAAACATTCGCCCGCAAGTTGATGATCGCTCTGAGTTTGCTCGTTGCGGCAGGGTTGATCGCCCTGTTCGTTTATACGGCATTTGTAAAAATAAACTTTACCGTTCTCTTCTTTGCGCTGTTTATTCTGTTCGGCATATTCGGCGGAAAAGATTGCCGCTATATGCGCATTCGTTATGATATTTCCGCAGACCTCGCAAGAGGAATGGAGATCAAGAAAGTGGCTTTGCGTACGGATGCTACCGTAAAAAAGGCACTCGGCTATATGGAGCGAGGCAAATATTTGGAAATTACACTGTTTGATGCAGACGGATCGTTCGTGTGTGAAATTTCGCAAACAGAATTTTTTGAAATTTTTGCCCGTGCCGATATTTACCATCCGCTTTCGGAATATATCGATGAGTTGTGATCGGGCGCATATCATGCATAATTATACAGATCAAGTGACATCGCACCGCGCAAATTTATTTGTGCGGTGCGAATGCTCTTATTCGATTTTAGCGGAAAAAATCTTGTTTTTTTGCAAAACTCCCTTGCAAAAAACCATAATGCATGTTAAAATAATGGAAACAGTATGAAAACTGTGTGACTTGATTTTGTATTTTATTTTATAGCGTTTCCTTTTTCTGAGGGAAATACGGGAAAAATATGCAAAAAAATATGTTTTTCGATTACTTCGGTTCAGACTGCTTTGCAGCGGTGACCGAAGGGGATCGTCTTGTCGAGTTTCACCTCGATTCGGGCAGTTCGTCCGAGATTTCGGGAAACATCTACAAGGGCAGGGTGGTGAACGTCCTGGAAGGGATGCAGGCTGCGTTTGTCGCGTTCGGGCAGGAGAAAAACGGGTATCTGTATGCGGGCGATATACCTGCGGAGGCGGAACTCGCACCCAAAACATCGCTTCTGAATGTGAAAGTCGGCGACGAAGTGATGGTGCAGGTCGCGAAATCTCCTATCGGCAAGAAAGGCGCTCGGCTCAGCATGTGTCTTTCCTTTGTCGGGAAAAAGCTGATTTTTCTCCCGACGGCGGAATTTTGTGCGGTTTCGCGCAAGATCACTTCGGAAGAGGAGCGCGCCCGCCTTACGGGTTTTGCGGAAAAACTGTGTGCGGACGGCGGGGGATTTGTGTTTCGCACAAACGCGCAGGGTGCACAGCTTCGCGAACTCAAAGAAGAGGCGGGATATCTTCGCGGACTGTACGCGGCGGCGCAGGAAGGGTATAAGACTGCCGCCGTAGGCGATCTGATTTATCGCGATGCGGATGTCCATGCGCGGCTTTTGCGCGATTTTGATCTGGAAGGCGTGGACCGCATTTACATTGCCGATGAGACGGCTTACGAGCGCGTTGCGAAAATTTTCAAAAAAAGCAAATTCAAAAATCGCCTTGTGCGTTACCGCGGCGAGCGCGAAATGTTCGAATATTTCGGTCTGGAACAGCAGGTTTATGAATTGATCAGCCATCGTGTTTCTCTTGCGAACGGGGCGTATCTTATTTTTGACCGAACGGAAGCGCTGACGGCGATCGATGTGAATACCGGCAGTTTTACGGGCGAAACGGGGCTGGAAGACACCGTGTTTGCGACAAATTTGCTCGCGGCGAAGGAGATCGCGCGGCAAGTGCGCCTGCGCAATATCGGCGGGATCGTGGTCGTGGATTTCATCGACATGGTGAGCGAAGAACACCGCGCGGCGGTGGTCGCGGAATTGGAATTGTACCTGAAAGAGGACCGCGCGAAATGTAATGTTGTTCCGATGACGGGATTGGGACTGGTTCAGTTCAGCCGCAAAAAGGTGAAGAGCGACACTGTTTCCATGCTTACGAAGAGTTGTCCGCATTGCAAGGGTTCAGGGTTGATTCTTTCCGATGCGTACATTGCTTTCCGAATCAAATGCGCGATCAAAAAATGTTTTGCAAACGGATATGAGAATGCGATCGTAGAGCTGAACGCGGGTACTTTCGCGTATATTTTATCGGAGCATTGTTTTTCGGAGGATGTGCGCGGGGAATGGCGGCAAAAGCGGGTGTATATGATCCCGCACCGCACTTTCCATGAGGAGCAATTTTCGGTGCGGGGCGACAACAACGACGTGCTTACGCTTCCCGAAACGGCGCGGCTTTTGTACTGAAAGATCAAAAATTGCATGCTTTTGCCGCACCTTTTTACGGGTGCGGCATTCTTTTATTTTTTGATATCCAAAAAAAATTTTGCGCCGAGGGCTTGACAAACGGAAAAACAGGGGGTATAATGACGGCGAAAATGAATATCCGGTAAGTAAGGCTCTTACGGGGATACGGGCTGTTGCCGCAAAGCGATGGAGACATCGCGCGCAGGTCTGAACAGGTCGCGTCGGAAACAAGGCGCGACATAACACAGCTTCACCGCCCTCTAAAGTCAAAGCTCAAACGGTACGCTAAATTTCAGTGTGATTTTTTTCCGCGCGCCGTTTCGGCGCGCGGATTTTTTTGCGGCACCGTTTGCAAAAAGATTTGGCGTCACGGATAGAATTTTTAATAAACAGGAGGTTCGGAACATGGACGAAGGATGCGGCAGTCGAAGTAAATACCGAAAAGAGCGCGGCTTGTTTGCGGCGTGCGTATCCGTTTGCCCTGCGAAGAACTGTTTTTAAGTTTTTCGGCGACGCGCCGCCGTCTATGACTTACAAAAACAATGCGACTTATCGCGAAAATGCAGATTTGTAACTCCGTATTTTTTTGACCGCACCTTTTCGGAACGCTTCGGCTACCTCTCCGATGACAAATCGAAGGAGGTGGCGATCATGGCAAAAAAATTCAAGAGGTTTTTTCTTTCTAAATTGACGGAAAGCGTGATCCGCGCAAGTGAGGCGGATGCGCGCATCCGTGCGACGGCGCTGCAGACGCCCGAAGAGGCACTTGCAGCGCTCGGCACGGCAAATACGGGATTGCGCGATGCGCAGGTGGAAGCCGCGCGCGAAAAATTCGGTGCGAACGCTCTTCCCGCGGCAAAAAAACGCGGGATACTGATGCGCCTTGCGGCGGCGTTCGTCAACCCGTTCACTGCGATCTTGTTTGTGCTCGCGCTCGTTTCGGTATTTACGGACATCGTGTTTGCGGCGGCGGGCGAAAAAAATTACATGACGGTCATCGTCATTTCCTGCATGGTGGGCGCGTCGGGCATTCTGCGCTTTGCGCAGGAAACGCGCAGCGGAAATGCGGCGGCGCGGCTCGCGGCGATGGTCTCTTCCAAGTGTGACGTTTTGCGCGGGGATCGTTTGGAGGTCTCATCCGAAGAGATCGTTGTGGGGGATATCGTCTGCCTGTCGGCGGGGGACGTCATCCCCGCGGATATGCGCATCCTTTCTGCGAAAGATCTGTTTGTTTCGCAGTCGTCGCTCACGGGCGAGAGTGTGCCCGAAGAAAAAAATGCCGATGCATCGGAATCCTTTTCTTCGGCGGCGTCCTGCGCCAACCTCGCTTTTTGCGGCACGAATGTGATCAGCGGCAGCGGCACGGGACTGGTCCTTGCGACAGGTGCGGATACCATGCTGGGCAGGACGGCAAAAACCCTTTCCGCGCGTCCCGAAAAGACATCCTTTGAAAAGGGCGTGGCGTCCGTTTCGCACATTCTTTTAAGGTTCATGCTGGTGATGGTGCCCGTCGTGTTTCTCGTCAACGGGCTGACCAAAGGGGATTGGCTGGACGCGGCGCTGTTCGCGGTCAGCATCGCGGTGGGGCTGACGCCCGAAATGCTCCCCATGATCGTGACGACCTGCCTCGCAAAAGGAGCCGTGGCGCTTTCCCGCAAAAAGGTGGTCGTGAAAAATGTGAACGCCGTGCAGAACTTCGGTTCGATGGACATTCTTTGCACGGACAAGACGGGAACGCTCACGCAGGATAAAGTGGTGCTGGAACTGCATCTGAATGTGGAGGGCAGGGAGGATGCGCGTGTTCTGCGGCATGCCTTTCTCAACAGCAACTATCAGACTGGGCTCAAAAATCTCATGGACGCTGCCGTCATAGAGCGTACAAACGAGCTGTGCGCGGCGGGTGAGATTGCGGGCGACGTCCTTCAAAACTATCGCAAAACGGACGAATTGCCCTTTGATTTCGAGCGCCGCAGAATGAGCGTGGCGGTGCAGGATACGAGCGGAAAAGTGCAGATGATCACCAAAGGCGCCGTCGAGGAGATGCTCGCGGTATGCGCGTTTGCGGAGCTGGACGGCAAGGTCATCCCGCTGACGGATGAAGTGAAATTGCGCGTCGAAGAGCTTGCCGAAGGATTGAACGAGCGCGGCATGCGCGTGCTTGCCGTTGCGCAGAAGCGGCTGGACGCGCCGACGGCGCTGTGCGCCGCGGACGAGAGCGAAATGGTCCTGATCGGCTGTCTTGCCTTTTTGGATCCGCCCAAACCGACCACGGCTCCGGCGCTGGAACGGCTCAAAGAGCTGGGGGTGCGCGTCAAAGTACTGACGGGTGACAACGAAAAGGTGACGGCGTGCATCTGCCGCAAAGTCGGACTGGAAGGGGATAAAGTGCTTTTGGGAAGCGACCTGGAAAGCATGAACGACGATGAACTTGCAATCGCGGCGGAAGAAGCGTGCGTATTTGCGAAACTTTCGCCCGTGCAGAAGGAGCGCATCGTGCGCGTTCTGCGCGAAAAGGGGCATACGGTCGGCTTTTTGGGGGACGGCATCAACGATGCGCCCGCAATGCGCGCGGCGGATGTCGGGATCTCGGTGGATACGGCGGCGGACATCGCCAAAGAGGCGGCGGATGTCATTTTGCTCGAAAAAGATCTGACTGTGGTTGCCGACGGGGTCGTGGAAGGACGCAAAACGTACGCGAACATGATGAAATATATCAAGATCACGGCGTCTTCCAATTTCGGCAACGTTTTGTCCGTACTGGCGGCGAGCGCGTTTCTGCCCTTTCTGCCCATGCGCGCGGTACAGCTTGTCCTTCTCAATCTGGTGTACGATCTTTCGTGTACGGCGATGCCGTGGGACAACGTGGACGCTTCGAGCTTGGAAAAACCTTCCGTGTGGGACGGAAAATCGGTCACGCGGTTTATGGTGCGGTTCGGGCCGATCAGCTCGCTCTTTGATATTCTCACGTATGTATTGCTCTTTTTCGTCGTTTGCCCCGCCATTTGCGGCGCGCAATATGCGGCAATTACGGACGACGCTCTGAAAATGCAGTTTGTCGCTCTCTTTCAGACGGGCTGGTTCGTCGAGTCGGTGTTTACACAGACGCTCGTCATCTATATGCTGCGCAGTGCGCATCTTCCGTTTGGGAAATATCGTGCGTCTGCACCCGTGATTGCATTGACGCTGTGCGGGATCGCATTCCTTACGGCGGTGCCGTTCACGTTCGGCGAAGCGATCGGGCTTTGCCCGCTCCCGCTGGTGTATTTCGGCATGCTCGCCGGAATCGTGCTCGCGTATATGATCTCGGCGACGCTTGTCAAAAAGCTGTACGTCAGGCGCTATAAAGCATTGCTTTGAATTTTCGCAAAGTAAAAGCCGCCGCGGCGCGCATTGTGCGCGCCGCGGCGGCTTTTTTTAAGCGGAATGCCGCAAAAGATCAATGTTCGAGGGATTTTTCGATGTATGCCGCCACTTCGTCGACGTCGAGGCGGATCTGCGCCATCGTATCGCGGTCGCGGATGGTGACGGTGTTGTTCTCCAAAGTGTCGAAGTCGATGGTCACGCAGAACGGCGTGCCGATCTCGTCCTGACGGCGGTAGCGCTTGCCGATCGAACCCGCTTCGTCGTAGGTGACCATGAATTTTTTGGAAAGTTTTTTATAAATTTCGCGCGCTTTTTCGCCGAGGTTTTTCTGCAAAGGCAGAACGGCGGCTTTGTAGGCTGCGAGCGCGGGATGGAAATGCATGACGGTACGCACGTCGCCGCCTTCCAATTCCTCTTCCTCATATGCTTCGCACAGCACCGCGAGCATGAGGCGGTCTGCGCCGATGGAATACTCGACGACGTAGGGGATATAATGTTCGCCCGTCATGGGGTCGAGATAGTTCATGTTTTTGCCCGAATATTCCTGGTGGCGGGAGAGATCGTAGTCGGTGCGGTCATGGATGCCGTTGAGTTCCGACCAACCGATGGGGAAGAGGTACTGAATGTCGCACGCCGATTTTGCGTAGTGTGCGAGCTTGTCGTGATCTTTGAAGCGCAGATGTTCTTCTTTGAATCCGAGCCCCAACAGGAAGTTTTTGGCTTTCTGCTTGTATTCTTCATAATATTGCAGGTCGGTGCCTTCTTTGCAGAACCACTGGTGTTCCATCTGTTCGAACTCGATGGTGCGGAAGATGAAGTTGCCGGGCGTGATCTCGTTGCGGAACGCTTTGCCGATCTGCGCGATGCCGAAGGGCACTTTGGCGCGGGTCGTCCTCTGTACGTTGAGGAAGTTCACGAACTCGCCCTGTGCCGTTTCGGGACGGAGGTATATTTTGTTCTGACTCTCGTCGGTCACGCCGCGGGAGGTTTCGAACATGAGGTTGAAGGTGCGGATGGGCGTCCAGTTGTGCTTGCCGCAGTTGGGGCAGGCGACTTTGTGCTCGGCGATGTACGCTTCCATTTCCTCGTTGGTCATCGTGTCGGGATTGACTTTTCCCTTGGAATGCGCTTCGATCAGGTTATCCGCGCGGAAACGCGCCTTGCATTCCTTGCAGTCCATTTTCGGGTCGGTAAAGGATGCGGTGTGCCCGCTCGCTTCCCAAACGCGCGAATTCATGAGGATTGCAGCGTCCACGCCGTAGGAGTTGTCGCTCTCCTGCACGAACTTTTTCCACCAGGCGCGTTTGATGTTGTTTTTGATCTCCACGCCGACGGGGCCGTAGTCCCAAGTGTTGCCCATGCCCCCGTAAATTTCACTGCCCGGGAATATAATTCCGCGCGCTTTGCAAAGGTTGACGATCTTATCCATCGTGACCGCATGTTTGTCTGCCATACTGCACCTCGAATTTTCTATGATTTTTGTGAATAACGTGTATTATTTTACTTTTTTGCGCGTATAAAGTCAAATCTTTGCGGCGCGCCGCCCTCGATTTGTTCAGATTTTTAATATTTTATAGAGAAAAGGCGCGAGCGTCATCGCTGCAAACAGCGTGAAAAAATATTTTAAAAAGGAAAGCCATTCGTTTTCGGGCAAGAGAAATTCAAGGGGCAAAAAGATCGCCGCGGCGATCCCGCCGACGATGAGCAGGCGGAACAATCTGTGCAGCCAGCGCGAAGTATCTTCGAAACGGATAAATTTTTCTTCGATGAAAAGCCCCGCCGCTGTGGCGAGAGTGATCGCCGAGATTTGGAACATAGAATGGGTCGCCGTGCGCGGGATAAACAGAAGGGGCAGGGTGAGCAGGGCGATCGCGGCGTAGACATACAGTCTTGCGCCGTACCATTTGGAATAGACAAGCTGCCAACCGAACGCGCAGGCGGTACCGATGATTAACCCTGTCAAAACGTCGGTAAAGTAGTGAACGCCGAAATACAGCCGCGAAAGCATGACCAAAAGCGTGAACAGAACGCAGGGCAAAATGACGGCAAGTCGGCGGAATCGGAGGGAAAGAGTCCCGAAGAATGCGCTCGTGGCGGTCGCATGGCCGCTGGGGAAGGACATATCCGCATCCAGGTCCATGGTCGACACGAGGGCATTGTCGATCTCCACGCGCGTCACGTCGCCCGCCGCGTAGGGGCGGAGCCTGCGCACGGCGCTCTTGACACCCGCGGTGATGCAGGATGCTGTCATGACCGTCACAAGCGCCTGTTCGCCGACGCGTTTGGAAAAGCAGATATATACGACGGCGATGATCGCGGCGATGATGAATTCTTCGCCCAGCGCCGTAAAGATCGAGAAAAATACGTCCAGGAACGGACAGCGAATGCCCGCGATCGCCTGAGAAATTGCGGCGTCCATAAAAGCTCCTTTCAGGTTTGTTTTGCGAAAAAGACGATAACAATACCTTTTGCAAAAAAAATTATACCATAAATTTGCGCTTACGCACAACTTTTTTTGCGTTCGCGCCGATTTTATGTTATAATACTTTTATGTTATCGGTTTTAGAGGACAAAAAAGAGGGCTTTCGCTTTCATTACGTTTTGTCGGACGGAGAAAACAAATACGGAGGCGGACTCGGCGAGGACGGCTTTCTGTGCGTCGATGCGTTCTGTCCGTTCAAGGAACTGATGCTTCGCACTCTCATCAATAAGTGCATCAACGAATTTGTGCAAAAAGTCTGCGCAAAGGACGTATGGGATACCGACCTTGTCCGTTTCGGATTTGAAAGACAGGGCGATGTTTTTGTTTCTTCGTTTGAAACGCTCCGCCTTCCGCACGATTGCGGCGGGCACGCATGAAATACATTTCGGGAGAAGGATATGCTGAGTGATATTGAGATCGCAAAACAATGTAAAATGCGCAGGATCGGCGAGATCGCCGCAAAACTGGGGCTTACGGAGGACGACATCGAATGTTACGGCAAGTACAAGGCGAAAATTTCCGCGCTGCCCAAACAGCGCCGCGCAAAGCTTGTGCTCGTAACCGCGATCAATCCGACCGCTTCGGGGGAAGGGAAGACCACCGTTTCCATCGGGCTCGCGGACGGCATGAGCCGTCTGGGCAAGAGCGTTTGCCTTGCGCTTCGCGAACCTTCGCTGGGCCCCGTGTTCGGCATCAAGGGCGGCGCCGCGGGCGGCGGTTATGCGCAGGTCGTGCCGATGGAGGATATCAATCTGCATTTTACGGGGGATCTGCACGCGATCACGGCGGCAAACAATCTGCTCTGCGCCATTCTGGATAACCATATTTTCCGCGGCAACGAGCTGGATATCGATCCCGAAAAGATTTATTTCCGCCGCTGTCTGGACATGAACGACCGCGCCCTGCGCAACGTGACCGTCGGGCAGAAGGGCGAGGGGGTGGAGCGCGAAGAACATTTCGAGATCACCGCCGCGAGCGAAGTGATGGCGATTTTATGTCTTGCGACTTCGCTTGCCGATCTGAAACGCCGCCTCGGCAACATCATCGTGGGCGAAAACCGCCGCGGCGAATACGTATATGCGCGCGATCTGAAAGCCGAAGGCGCGATGTGTTCTCTTTTGAAAGATGCCATCAAGCCCAATCTCGTGCAGACGCTGGAAGGGACGCCCGCGATCGTGCACGGCGGTCCCTTTGCAAACATTGCGCACGGGTGCAACAGCATTCTCGCAACGTATACCGCTCTGGGGCTTGCCGATTGGGTGGTCACCGAAGCGGGATTCGGCGCCGATCTGGGTGCAGAAAAATTCTTGGATACCAAATGCCGCGTGGCAGGGATCCAGCCCGATTGCGTCGTGATCGTGGCGACCGTCAAAGCGCTCAAATTGCACGGGGGCGCCGATAAAGCGGCTCTTTCCGAAGAAAATATCCAAGCACTCGAAAAAGGTTTGCCCAATCTGTATAAACACATCGAAAATATCCAAAAAGTATACAACAAGCCCGTCGTGGTCGCGATGAATCGCTTTGCGAGCGATACGCCCGCCGAAATCGAGGCGGTCATGGACGGCGTAAAACGCGCAGGGGCGCAGGCAGTGTTTACCGACGTGTTCTTAAAAGGCGGCGAAGGCGGCAAAGAGCTTGCCGAAGCTGTGTGCAAAGCGGCGCAAAACAGCACGGATTTGCATTATTCTTACGATCTGAACGACCCGATCGAAACCAAGATCGCCGACGTCGTGAAAAATGTTTATGGCGGCGACGGCGTCACGTTCTCGGACATTGCGAAGGAAAAAATCGCCGACGCCGAAAAACGCGGCTACGGAAAACTGCCCGTCATCATCGCAAAGACGCAGTATTCTCTTTCGGATGATGCAAAACTTCTGGCGCGCCCGCAGGGATTTACCGTGCATGTGCGCGACATCATCGTCAAAGGCGGTGCGGAATTCATCGTCGCCGTCGCGGGGAACATCATGTTGATGCCGGGACTGGGAAAACATCCGGCCGCCGAACACATCGACGTGGACGAAAACGGGGAGATCGTAGGGCTTAGCTGAGTGTTCACGAAATTTGTTTCGAGCTGACGAAAGAAAAAGTCGTGAGTTGAGGGCTCTGCCCTCTGCGCGCGATGATTGAAAGCACACATATTATAAAATCGCGCGCATTCACCCGCTCAGGTCGCAGGTATGCGACAAATTGGGTGCGCTTATTGAGAAGTGTGATTCTCAAACGCGCAGGAATTATTGAAAAATGTTTACGAAATTCTTGGCGCGGTGCTTGCGGATTTCCGTGATTTAAGGGCATAGTTCCTTGCCGAGCGCGAGAAATACAAAATCAATTCCTTCTTTACAGGAGCAAAACATATGGATGTGAAAAACTTGCCCGAAGCGGCGAATTTCATCGAACAATTCATCAACGAGGACATTGAAAACGGAAAAGTGACGTCCATTCAGACTCGTTTTCCGCCTGAGCCGAACGGATATCTGCATGTCGGGCATGCCAAGAGCATGTTTGTCAATTTTGGTACGGCGCTCAAATACGGCGGAAAGTGCAACCTCTTTTTTGACGACACAAACCCTTCGAAGGAAAAGACAGAGTTTGTGGACGCGATCCGCAATGATATTCATTGGTTGGGGTACGAATGGGCGCGCGAATGTTATGCATCCGACTTTTTTGATACCATTTATGAATATGCGCTGCGTCTCATCGACGAGGGCAAGGCGTTCGTATGCGATCTTTCGGCGGAGGAGATCAAAAATACGCGCGGAACGCTGACCGAGCCGGGTATTGAAAGTCCGTATCGGAACCGTACGCCTGCCGAAAACCGCAAGCTGTTCGAGGAGATGCGGGCGGGAAAGTATAAAGACGGCGAAAAATGTCTGCGTGCGAAGATTGACATGGCATCGCCCAACGTGAACATGCGCGACCCCGTCATCTACCGTATTTTGCATGCGACGCACCACCGCACGGGCGACAAATGGTGTATCTATCCGATGTACGACTACGCGCACCCCATCTGCGATTATTTGCAGGGGGTCACGCATTCGCTCTGTACGTTGGAGTTTGAAGATCATCGCCCGCTGTACGATTGGGTGGGGATCTCGCTTGGATTTTCTCCGAAGCCTCGCCAGATCGAGTTTGCGCGGCTGAACCTTACAAATACCGTGATGAGCAAGCGTTACCTCAAAAAGCTTGTCGAGGAAAAGCTGGTCCACGGCTGGGACGATCCGCGCATGCCGACCCTTTCGGGACTTCGCAACCGCGGCATTCCCGCCGAAGCGATCAAAGATTTTTGTTCCCGCATCGGCGTTGCGAAGGCGAATTCGGAGTGTGAATATTCTTACTTCGAGGCGTGTGTGCGCGAATATTTAAACGCGCATGCCGAGCGCGCTATGGCGGTCCTTTCTCCTTTGAAACTGACTATTACCAATTATGAAGGAGAAGAAGAGCTGGATTTCGATATCAACCAAACGGATGAAAATGCGGGTACGCGAAAGGTGAAGTTCGGCAAGAATCTTTACATTGAAAGTTCCGATTTTTCATTGAACCCGCCCCCGAAATATTTCCGTTTGAAAAAGGACGGATATGTTCGTTTGAAAAACGCATATATCGTCCATTGCGACGACGTTGTCACCGACAATGACGGGAACGTTTGTGAGATTTTGTGCACATATATTCCGGAAAGTCACAGCGGGCACGATACGAGCGGCATCAAGGTGAAGGGGGTCATCCATTGGGTGAACGCGGATACCTGTGTGGACGCGGAAGTGCGGCAGTATGAAAGCCTTTTGCGTGATGCCGATTATGCGGGACAGGATTTTTCGGAGCGCATGAACGAACACAGCGAGACGATACTTGCGGCAAAAGCGGAGCCCTATCTTGCAAACGCAAAAGACGGCACTCCTTTTCAATTAATGCGCACGGGGTATTATAAAAAATGCACGGAAGGGGAAAAACTTGTGCTGTCGGAAATCGTATCCTTGAAAGACAATTTTAATAAAAAGCAGTAAAATTTACCTGAAATGATTTTTCCGGGCGGACGCGGAGTTTTATGAAAGGCGATTGACAATTTTGCATTTCGCGGTTATAATAGATACAATGATGAGATCCGGGAAGATCCGGAAATTCGGGAAATATAGGGTGATCGACATGAAAATCTGCAAAAATTGCGGTCATCAGACCGATGACGGCAAAGTGCGCTGCCCGAAGTGCGGATATCTTTTTGAAGAAGATATGGACGCCGTGCTTCGTCAGATGAAAGACAATCTGAATAACTACAAAAAGGAGATCGCATTGCAGCAGACTGCGCAGCAGTCCGCCGCGGTGCAGCCGGCGCCTGCCGCGGCGGCCGATCGCCCGGTTCAGGAGAGTATGCCTGCGGGTGAAAAAGGCACTTCGGCGGAAAAGGAGCGGTTTGAACTTCTTTCGGAGGTGGCGCAGCTCAAAGGCGAGCTTCGCGCGCTCAGCAGCGAGGTGACCCGCATACAGGCGCAGCGCGATGCGATGCAACAGGCGGTTTTGCAGCCGCAACAGCCCGGCCAGCCGACGACGGTCATATACGCACAGCCGTATTCCGCTCAGCCGTCAGCTCCCGTGCCGCAGGAAAAGGCTTACGAAAAGGGCCCGAAAGCAAAGTCGGGGTTGCGGAGCGGCAACCGTATTTTTATATCTGTCGTCTGTATTCTTGCGCTGGCGGCGAGCATCGGGATGTTTTTCCTGCAATGGATCGACGGGGAGTTCAAGGGAGTGGATGCGCTGACTTATCTGTTCGGCGCAGGCGGATCGGATTTCGGAAGCTTTTTGGACAATACGGTGCGCGGTTACGACTATGCGGGCGTGGCGTTTATCGCAAATGCGAGCGAACAGTTCTGCTATTATGTGCTGCGGTACGGCATTGTCGTATATGCGGCATTATTGGTATTGGGATTTCCGCTTTTGTTCAGCATGTTCGGACGTGTTAAGATGCGCGGCTGGCACCGTTTCTTTGCGTGGACTTCGTTTATTTTGGCGGCAATTTTGTTCGGGATTTTCTGCTGGGTCAGCGGATTTTCCACGGTTACGACATGGTTTATGATCGGAGCTGCGGCAAACTTTGTGCGCTGTTTCTTCCTGTTCTTTTACAGAAAGTCGGATAAACTGAAAGGCGGGCTGGAAGGCTGATGCCGAAAGCTTATTGCTGAAATGTGCGCGCTGCTTTCTTTGTAGCGCGCCGCTTTTTTAGGAAAGAGATATGAGTATCGCAATCGACGTATTTTTTGTGCTGTTTTTGGCACTGATGTTTTTTATCGGTTATAAAAAGGGATTTTTGAATAAGGCATGGTGGCTGATCGACGTTGTGCTGATCGTCGTGATCGGGCTGGCGGCGGTGCCGACCGTGCATCGTGCGATCTCGGAAAATACAGGACTGATCGGCAAATTGGAAGGTGCGTTTTCGTCACTGCTCGGGAATGTAACGATCGCCAAGCTGGATGCGGCGGGACTGGCGGGCCTTGTGACGGATATCGTGATATGGATCGTGCTCGCGATTGTCGTGATCATTGTAATGGCGATTTTGAAGCATATTCTGAAAAAATTGCGCAATTATTCTTTTTTCCGCGTCGTTGACGGCATACTCGGCGGCGTTTACGGGGTGATCATCACCGTTGCGGTGCTCATGGCGATCGGGACGATCGCGGAAACGTTTACCTGTTTTGCTCCCGTGCAGAGTGCGCATGATATCTGTTCGGAATCGTATGTGTTCAAGTATATATTCGGAGCGAACCCGTTCGGGGAATATGCGAACGCGCATTTTCCCGTGGGGAGCTGGATCCGTAATCTGATGCACTGAAAAATACAATCGGTCAAACGCTCTGCGCGATGCGCAGAGCGTTTTTTGGTATGGTGAATTATACTATTAAGTGCAACAGAGTAAATAAAAAAAGGAGTTCATACAAATCTGTGGTAAAATAAAGTTGC
>CALVHR010000019.1 GCA_944328495.1 uncultured Clostridia bacterium | reverse complement strand
CTGTCGGCGGCGCAGGACAAAGCGGAACTTTGCGAATATACGCTCGCGACGGGAGCAAGCGTTGCCGTGACGCTGGATGGCAAGACGCTGACCTTTGCGGTGACAGCCGAGGACGGCACGCAAAAAACGTATTCGGTGACATTGACGGTGCTTTCCGATGACACATCGCTCACGATTTTGGAAGTGAACGGAGTGTCAGTATCGGAAGGGGAAGCGACGCTCACGACGGCGCAATATGAAGCGCTGGTTGCGGCGCAGGACAAAGCGGAACTTTGCGAATATACGCTCGCGACGGGAGCAAGCGTTGCCGTGACGCTGGACGGCAAGACTTTGAATTTTGCGGTGACAGCTGAGGACGGCACGCAAAAAACATATTCGGTGACATTGACGGTGCTTTCCGATGATACATCGCTCACGATTTCGGAAGTGAACGGAGTGGCGGTATCGGAAGGGGAAGCGACACTCACGACGGCACAATATGAAGCGCTGTCGGCGGCGCAGGACAAAGCGGAACTTTGCGAATATACGCTGGCGACGGGAGCAAGTGTTGTAATCACGCTGGACGGCAAGACGCTCTCTTTTGCGGTAACAGCCGAGGACGGCACGCAAAAAACATATTCGGTGAAATTGACGGTGCTTTCCGATGACACATCGCTCACGATTTCGGAAGTGAACGGAGTGTCAGTATCGGAAGGGGAAGCGATACTCACGACGGCGCAATATGAAGCGCTGTCGGCGGCGCAGGACAAAGCGGAACTTTGCGAATATACGCTGGCGACGGGAGCAAGCGTTGCCGTGACGCTGGACGGCAAGACGCTGACCTTTGCGGTGACAGCCGAGGACGGCACGCAAAAAACATATTCGGTGAAATTGACGGTGCTGTCGGACGACATTTCCTTTGTTTTGCATGATGTTTGCGGTGCGCCCGTCGTCGGGGATTCGATCACCATGACGGAAGAGCAATACAGAGCGATGCGCAAAAATGTCGGCGAAAACAGCAATTACTCGCTGGCGACAGGGGCATCGCTGACATCGAACTATGATGCGGATAATCATTCGGTCGAGTATTTCGTGGTTTCCGAAGATAGGACCGCGCAAAATACTTATACATATTTTATAAAGGTGTGCGAGCCGTTCGGTTCACATTCACTGAGCGGTTACGGCGGCGCCGAATACGCGGAATGGGACTTTTCCGAAGACGGTTATGTGCTGGAAGGGAATGCGGCTATTCTGAATGACGATGGAAACAATGTGTCCGATTATTATATTTTCGGCGTCGATGTGGCGGTGCAGGATTTGACGGAGGGCTGCGAAGTCGTCTTTATGGCTTACCAGCAGGACGATTTGATGATCCGCTTTGCGCTGCGCGGCGAAGGCGCGGATTCGTTCAAGCTGTTCAGCGATTATAAAGACAGAAGCGGTTTTAAAAATTACACGGAGCATCGGACGGGTATCGCGTATGCGGCGGGAGAATTTGTTCGCTTTGAAGTGGTCTGCTGCGGGAACAGCCTCGCCATGCTGTTTGAAGGAGAAGTGATCTATCGCCTTACATTGGATTCGATGTCCTATAATGAGCTGTGCGTATCTTCCGTTTCGTGTCGCGCTGTGCTGAAAAACCTTTCAATTGCAGATGATCGCGCGGAAGCGGAGGCATATTATGCCGACGCACTGAGCGGTTATAAAGATAAATCATTGGGCGTAACGCTTTTAGGAAGCTCGGAAAACATTTCCAAATTTGAGGTGGCGGATGACGGCACGATCACTGTGTCGGGTAAGGATTCGTCTGCTCGCGTGATGGCGGCGCCGTATATCCAAGGCGTGCCCATGGGCGGCTACGAATACGCCGTTTCGGGCAGGGTGGAAGTCACCAACACCAAGACAAGCGGCGCTGCGGCCAGTAAGGTGGAATTCCAGATTTACAAAGACATAAATTATTTCATCAAGTTTCATCTTTTCCGTTTCCCGACCAACAACAGTTTTTATGCGTATCCTACGATTGGCGGACAGATGAGTACGATCGCAGCATTAAATAAGACAATGCCTTCGGGCACAGAATATACCCTCGATTATATTTTTGTGTACGATAACGGTACGATCGAGGTCTGGCTCAAAGACGGAACGTATATGGCTGAATATACCTGCGTCTATACGCTGGAAACGGATTGGGGATACACCGGTTATGGCTTTGCGATGCGGCAATACTGCGACACGGTCTGGACAAATTTTGCCGTGCATAAGGGCGATGCTTTCGATGCGCTGATGCAGCAGTTGCACGGCGCACCTGCTCAAAATCTCTCACTCTCTGCAAATCTTACGCAATATTCGGAAAGCCTGTCTTTTATTTCGGGAGAAAACGGAACCTTCCAAAAGACTCTCGCCGACTATGACAAGGCGTTCGTGTTCAAGGACGGTGCGGCGGTTTCGGGGGCGTATTGGATGGCGAGCGGTACGCTTACGATGCCTTACTATGAAGATTGGGGGCAGAGCGAGCTGCAGCTGTATGTCAGCGATACGCAAGCGGTGCGATATGTGTTTGAGTATGTTCCCGGCGGAAAGTATCAGGTGTTTACCGAGATCAAAAACGGCGACACGCTGTGGCAGAAATACAATCTTGTGCGCAGTCCGCAGGAGAATGCGCCGGCGATTCTCAATTTTACGATCGTTAATTGCAACAATGTTTTTTCGTTTTTAATTGACGGGAAAGTCTGGCATAGCTGGGATGCTTCCGGATTGACCGATCCCGCGCTCACGTTGGGCGGGCAGAATTGCACGATGAAAGTTTCAAGGTTGTACGTGGAGACCGATCAGACGAAGGTCGAAGAGTTTGCTGCAAACATGGAAGAGTATGAATATGTATCGCCGTACGAAGCGCGCATCGCGTCTTTGGCGGCGGAATATGCCGATGCGGAAAAGGGCGGTGCTCTGTTTGCGGGAAGCAGCACCATCGATTTTTGGGATACATGGCAGGAAGATATCGGTACAAATACATTGGGGTATAACGTCGGTATCGGCGGCACCATCGTCGAAGACTGGCTGTATGCATACGATCGGCTGATCGCGCCGTTTGATCCTTCCAAGATCGTGCTTTTCCTCGGCGGGAACAATGTGAACAATCAGGGCGATACGGGCGAATATACGGCACAACTTCTTGCAGAACTTCTTGAAAAGATGCATGCAGATTTCCCCGAAGCCGAGATCTATTATGTCTTATCCCTTCCCGTGCCCAATAATTATTCAAACGGCAAGTACACGACGGAATACGGAAATCTCATCGAATGCATGAAAGAATACGGGAAGCAAAGCGACTGGCTTACGATCATTGATATGGAATCGGCGCTGGTGAAAGACGGGAATCCGATCGCGGCATATTTTAAAAGCGACAACATTCATTTTACAGCCGAAGGGTATGCGGTGTGGAGCGAAATCATCAATCGTGTCGTATTCGGAAAGTAGCTGAGAACTGGGATTTCTCGCTTCTGCCAAGCATATAATATGATAACGAATTCGGCGGGGGCGGAAATATGTTTGTTATTCGGAAAAGTGCATGTATTGCGGCGGCAATCTTTTTTGCCGCCGCGCTCTTTGTAAGTTTCGGGATTTCCAAGGCGAGCGCCGCGGCGGCGGAGTATGCGCGCTATACTGTCGTTCTGGATGCTGGGCACGGCGGCGTGGATCCGGGTGTTCTCGGGGTTACGACAAAGACCAAAGAGAGCGATATCAATCTTGCGATCGTCAAAAAATTAGCCCGATATTTTTCCGATGCGGGATTTCGGGTAATTCTTACGCGCAAAAATGAGGGCGGACTGTATGGTCTTCCCACTGCGGGCTATAAGCGGCGGGATATGGAAGCGCGCAGGGATATTATCGAAGGTGCGGCGCCGAATGCCGTAATATCGGTGCACCAAAACAATTTTATCGCGGACCGTTCCCGACGCGGGGGACAGGTGTTTTTCCGTGAAGGGGATGCAAACGGTACAGCCCTTGCAAACAGCATACAGGAGCAGCTCAATGCGATGAATAACCGCGCGTTATCCGCCCTGCGCGGCGATTATTATATGCTCAATTGTTCGAGGTTTACGTCCGTCATTGTCGAATGCGGATTTTTATCCAATGCCGAGGATGAAGCTCTGTTGTTGAGCGAAGAGTATCAGAGTCAAGTCGCTCAGGCGATCTTTGCGGGTACGCTCGCATATTTCTGCTGAATTTTGCCGCCGCCCCGTCGTTTTCGACGGGGCGGCGGCATGAGCGAAGTGAAAACTTTCGATTTGTTTTTCTTTATAAAATTGTTTTCATGCCGTTGCATTCCTGTTTTCAGTGTGCTATAATAAGACAGATAGATTGATTGTCTGAGAGTGTGGTACGAATGAAAAAGGGATTCGATAATGCTTTATACGTAAAATTGCAGAGCGAAAAGATCTTGGAGCGCATCCGAAAGTTTGACAATAAGCTGTATTTGGAATTCGGCGGAAAGTTGTTTGACGATATGCATGCATTCCGCGTTTTGCCGGGGTTTGAGAGCGATGCAAAGTGCAAGATCTTGTTGCATCTCAAAGATCAGTCGGAAATCATATTCGTGATCAGTGCGGCGGATTTGGAGCGAAACAAGATCCGTGCCGACTTCGGCATTCCGTACGGGACGGATGTTTTGCGTCAGATCGATAAACTGCGCGGGTTGGGACTGAACATGAACAGCGTCGTCGTGACGCAGTACGAAGGCCAGTCTGCCGCGGACAAGTTTATTGCAAAACTCAAGGGTCACGGACTGAAAACGTATATTCACCGTAAAACGAAAGGGTATCCCACCGAAGTGGATATTATCGTATCCGATGAAGGGTATGGCGCGAATCCGTATATTGAAACGGTCAAGCCTCTTGTTGTCGTGACGGCGCCGGGGCCGGGCAGCGGGAAGCTTGCGACATGTCTTTCACAGTTGTACCATGAATATAAGCGCGGCGTGCGTGCGGGATATGCAAAGTTTGAGACGTTCCCGATTTGGAACCTGCCGCTGCGTCATCCCGTGAACGTAGCGTATGAAGCCGCGACGGCGGATTTAGGCGACGTGAACATGATCGATCCGTACCATTTGGAAACGTACGGGATCACGACTGTCAATTATAATCGCGACATTGAGTGTTTCCCCATCGTCAAGTCTATTTTAAGCAAGATCACGGGGGATGAAAATATTTATAATTCGCCTACGGACATGGGCGTGAATATGGCAGGGTACGGAATCGTGGACGACGAAGTTTGCCGCGAAGCCGCGCGTCAGGAGATCATTCGCCGCTATTATAAGATCGCCTGCGATTATAAGACCGGAAACGTTACCGCGGACGCATTCGAGCGCATCCGTCTTCTGATGAACGAAAACAAGATCTCCATCGACGAGCGCGCCTGTGTCAAGCCTGCGCTCGAAAAGGCGGAAAGCTCGGGAAGTTCTGCGGTTGCCATAGGATTGGAAGGCGGAGAATTTGTGACGGGGAAATCCAACAAATTGATGACGGCTTGCGCGAGCGCTGTACTCAATGCGGTCAAGGTGCTTTCGCGCATTGCGGACGATATGCTCCTGCTTTCGCCCATTGTTTTGGCTCCGATCATTCAGCTAAAAAAGGAAGTTTTGCGTGAGGACAGAATAAAGCTCAGCCTCGGGGACGTGCTCACCGCGCTT
This sequence comes from uncultured Clostridia bacterium, assembly GCA_944328495.1. Taxonomy (GTDB): domain Bacteria; phylum Bacillota; class Clostridia; order Christensenellales; family Borkfalkiaceae; genus Borkfalkia. The sequence continues at coordinate 31,881 of CALVHR010000019.1, read as the reverse complement.
TCCATCTGCGCGGCCACCAATCCGATTGCGGAAAAGGCGATGAATATGCTTATCCGCCTGCGCGGTTGCGATGCGCATTCTTCCTGCATTCTTCCCGAAAGCGATCAGGGCATGATGCGAAAACTCGGCATCAACATGACCTGCGAGCCCGAATTCGGCACAAAAGATCTGTACGGATTTTGAGAGGCCGCACGGGTATCGGATGCGTTTCAGGCGTCAATAATTTGAAACAGTGCCGCAGGCGACGCGCGCCCGCGGCAATCTTTTTTTCGGAGGGTACATGACCACACTCGATTCTGTGACTCTTTTGGTTGCCATTCTTTTAGCAGTGTTCGGCACGGCCCTGGGCTTTGGCAGAACGCTTCGCATTTTTACGAAAGGGATTTTCGGGATCATCATCTCGGTATTTTTGTGCGTCACATTCGGCGGCATGATCGCGGGCATTCCCGCCGTTGCCGACTGGATCGCGGGGTTGAACGGAAAACTCGGGGACGTATGGGGCTTTTTGGCGACAATCCGTCTTGTGACAGTCATTTATTATATTCTTTTGTTCTTTGTGATGACATTGCTGCGCATCCTCGTGGTGCGCCTGATCGGCACGGCATTTGCGGCGCCCATACTGCCGGTGCGCATCTTGAACCGCGTGCTCGGCGCAGTGTTGGCTGTGGGCGGAACGCTGTTGTTTGTGCTTTTGGTGTTTGCAGTGCTGCGCATATTCGGCGATACTTCTTTCGTACAGGATCTCGCCTCGAAGATGGAAGGATCTTTCCTTGGACTTTTGTATGAAAATAATCCCGTGAAGTTTGTTTAAGCATTTTTTGTCGCAGTCAATTGAATTTTGCCGCGTCGGCATGGCGCGGCTTTTGTCTTTCAAACAGTTGAAAATCTGATCTGCGTTTGTTATAATTAAAAAAAATGCCCGATTTGCGGGTGCGGCAGAGGAAGTATGTGGATCGATATTACACAGGAATTGTTTTCGTCGGAAGTGTATCCGGGGGATACGCCGCCTGAATTTCGCCGTGTTTCGACAGTGGAAAAGGACGGGTGCATGGTCACCGACATCACGATGTGCGCGCACAACGGCACGCATATCGATGCGCCCGCACATTTTCTTTCCGGCGGGAGGACGGTGGACAGGCTCGATCTTTCGCGTTGCGCGGGAACTTGTGAAGTGCGCACGTTTTCGAAAGTTTTGACCGCCGAAGATGCGGAAAAAGTCACTGCAAAGCGCCTGCTTTTGCGCGGCGACTGTTCCGTCTCGGCAGAGGCGGCGAACATCTTGCGCAAAAAATTGCTGTTGTTGGGAATACAGGCGCAGTCGGTGGGGGATGCGACCGTACACAAATCCCTCCTTTCGGCGGATGTGATTTTGCTGGAAGGTTTGGTTTTGCAGGATGTGGAAGACGGCGCGTACGAACTGTTTGCTTTTCCGTTGAAACTGGGCGGGTGTGACGGAGCGCCTGTCCGTGCAGTACTTCGCAAAATTTGCGATTGATGCAAGATTAATGATAATGAGGGATACGTTATGTTTGTTTGGACGATCTTTTGTATATATGCCGCGGTCATGTCCTTGATCGGACTGATTTTATATGGCGCCGATAAAGCGCGCGCCAAGCGCGGCGCCTGGCGCATTCCCGAAAAAGTTTTGCTCGGAGTATCCTTTTTCGGCGGTGCTGTCGGAGGCCTTCTCGGCATGATTTTTTTTCGCCACAAGACGCGGCATTGGTATTTTTGGGCGGTCAATTTTGTCGGATTGTTGTGGCAGATAGCGGTGCTTTGTATTCCGCTGTATGGTTTGCTCTAAAAGCGAGAATTGTGCAAAAAGTGCGGGGAATCCGTTTACAAGCAGGCCGGATTATGGTAAAATAATCGCATATTTTTTTAAAAGGATGACACAAATGAAAGGCATTAAAATCTCGCTGGCGGGCGATCTTGGCAGCGGAAAATCGACAGTCGGAAAGATATTGGCGGAAAAACTGGGCGCCGAGGTTTATTCTACGGGCACCATTCAGCGCGCAATCGCGTTGAAAATGGGCATGACCACATTGCAACTCAATCAATATATGGAGACGCACCCCGAGATCGACGGGATGATCGACGACGGTCTGCGCGCGCTCGAACACGAGGATAAAAAGCTGATCATCGATTCGCGCATGGCATGGCATTTTGTGCCGTCGTCCTTTTCGGTGTATATGGCGGCAGACCCGTATATTTCGGCGGAGCGCATCATGAACGCGGGCAGGGAGAGTGAGCCCTTCTCTTCGGTGGAAGAGGCGGTACGTTCGGTCACCGATCGCCGCAAAAGCGAAATGATCCGCTATACGCACCTGTACGGCGTGAATATCAAGGACCTTGAAAATTACGATTATGTCATCGATACGTCTTACGTTTCGCCCGAAACAGTCGCGGAGCATATCCTTGCGCACTTTGAAAAGTACTGCGCAGGGGAGAGTTATCCGCGCTACGAGTTGAGCGCGGCCCGACTTCTTCCCGGCGGGGAGAAAGGGGGCGAACCCGCGTTTTCGGAGCGTGACGGTTTTTATTATATCGTGCGCGGGGAGAATGCCGTGGCCGAGGGCATCCGTGCGGGAGATACGCTCATTGCGTGTGTGCGCGCGGCGGAGGGCGCAAATACGGAGTGTACGCGCGAAGGGGTAAAAGAGTGGGAAAAGGAGACGGGCATTCGCATCGCAAAATTGCCCGAAGGCCTGCAATGAATTCCTGTCTTGAGATCGAGCGCAGCATTATCACGACCTATCGCAAGGGGATTTGGAGCCGTTTTGTCAAGGCGGTAAAGGAATATGCTCTCGTGGAAGAGGGAGATGAGATCGCGGTGTGCATTTCGGGCGGCAAGGATTCCATGCTCCTTGCCAAATGCATGCAGGAACTGCAAAGGCACGGCGAGAAAAAATTCGGGCTTCGGTTTCTCGTGATGGACCCGGGGTACGCGCCCGAAAACCGCGCGCTCATCGAGAGCAATGCGGCGCATATGGGCATCCCCGTGCATATTTTTGAAACGCAGATTTTTGACGCCGTGGTCGGGATCGAAAAGAGTCCCTGCTATCTCTGCGCGCGGATGCGGCGGGGGTATCTGTACGAGGAAGCAAATAGGCTGGGCTGCAATAAGATCGCGCTCGGGCATCATTTTGACGATGTCATCGAAACGATCCTGATGGGAATGCTGTACGGCGCGCAGATGCAGAGCATGCCCCCGAAACTTTGGAGTACCAATCACAAGGGCATGCAGCTGATCCGTCCGCTCTATTATGTGCACGAACAGGACATCGTGCGCTGGAAAGAGCATAACGGGTTGCGTTTTTTGCGCTGTGCCTGTAAATTTACGGAAAATTGCGCCGTCCGCGAAGAAGATTCCAAACGCTTGGAAGTCAAGCGCCTGATCGCAGAGCTGAAAAAGAACAATCCCAATGTGGATATCAATATTTTCCGCAGTGCGTACAACGTGCATGTCGACACGCTCATCGAGTACGATACCCGCGGAAAGCGATATGATTTTTTATCCCGATACAGAGAAAAAAGTGAGTAAAATAAAGCGCCGCGCGCCCGAAATGCTTTCGGGCGCGCGGCGCTTTTTGCCTGTCGCATCATTGCGCGGGGGTGCGTCTTTGCGGCAGGAATTTATTCTTTTTGACCGCTTCGTAGGCGAGTACGGTCGCAGCGACGCCGACGTTCAAAGAGTCGCAGCTCCCTTCCATCGGAATGGCGATCATCTGATAATTGCCGTCGTACCATTCGCGCGAAATGCCGTAGCGCTCGCTTCCCATCACGAGCGCCGTTTTCTTTCCGAACGGTTCGTCATAATAGTACAGCTTTGCGCGGGTGTCCGCTAGGTATACGGTAAAGCCGTTGCTTGCCAGCCAGTTGCGGCAGGAGGCGACGCTTTCAAAATCGAAAAAGGGCACGGAGAGTACGGCCCCCTGGCTTCCTTTGATCAGTTTGGGATGCGTAAGCCGCGCTTTGCGGTTGCATAAAAAGACGGCGTCCACGCCCGCACCGTCCGCCATGCGCATCATTGTTCCGACGTTTCCGGGAATTTCCACACCGTCGAGTACGAGGATGACGGCATCCTGTGCGGGATGAAAGGAAGAAAGATCGTTTTGCGGCAGCTTTGCAAGCGCCATCAGCCCGTCGGGACGGTCGCGCTCGGAAATTTTTTCGAAGGTCTTAGCCGAAACAGTATAACATTCGCCTGCGCGCGCGGCAATTTTGCCGCACAGAGCGATTGCCTCAGGCGTGCGGATGTGTTCGGGGCAGAGGATGACGCTGTCGATGGGGGTGTGGAATTTTTCACACAGCGAAAGCAGCCAGATCCCTTCCGCGACAAACAGTTTGTGCGGATTGGGCTTGGTGTTGGAGATGACGCCCTTGATCTGTTTGATCTTGGGATTTTGCTCTCCGATCGCCTGAAAATTATATTTTTCCAAAACGGATGAAAGATCGTATTCCATACCGCAATAGTAGCAGAAAATTCTGCGTTCGTCAAGCATTCCGCGCGTGAACGCATCTGCATTTTTCCGCATACAATGATAGCAAATCAGTTTTACGGCGGAAGTGAGTATGAACGGAGGAAATGCGCGCCGCATCGGGCGCGTTTGTTGCGCGGGCGTTGTCAATCAGGCGATCGTGATCAACGTGACCGCGCTATTATTTTTGCCTTTTGCCCGCCTTTACGGATTTACATATGTGCAATTGGGGCTTCTGACGGCAGTCGGTTTTCTGGCGCAGATGTGTGCCGATCTTACGCTCATGCTTTTGATCGACCGCGTTCCTGCCAGGACGCTTGCGCTCATTGCTTCGGCTGTCAGTTGTGCGGGATTGGTGTTTTACGGGTGCGTGCCGTATCTGTTTCAGGGCGGAGAATACGGCGGCATTGCTGTCGCGACGGCAATTTTCGCTTTTGCGGGCGGGATGCTGGAAGTGGTTTTGTCCAATGTCGCGGACGGCCTTCCTTCGGGCGGGATCGTTTCCATCTGTCTTCTGCATACCGTATATGCCTGGGCGCAGGTCGCATTATCGTTTGCGCTTTTGGGATATATTGCCCTGTTCGGAGAGCAAAACTGGAATTTTCTGATCTTGGTTCTCGCGCTCGTGCCGGCGGGGGTGTTTGCGTCGCTTTTAAATACCGAAATGCCCGCGCGGGAATGCCGCGAACGCGTGCGCGCTTCTTTCCGCCCCTTTTACTTGTTCGCACTTCTTGCGGTATTTTTCGGCTACGGTTCGGAAGTCGTGATGAATCAGTGGATCTCTGTCTTTGCGGAAAGCGTGTTCGGTTTTGAATCGGCGGGCTCGATCGGGTGCGCGCTCTTTGCGCTGTGTTTGGGCGCAGGCGGGGCGGTGTATGTATTCGTATTGCAAAAGCGGAATCGTTTTCCGTTTCGCGCTTTGATCGGCGCGGCTCTTGCGGCGTTTGCCGCTTATACTCTTGCGGCGCTGTTGTCTTCCGACGGCGCGGCGCTCGCATGTGCGGTTTTGTGCGGCTTTTTTGTCGGGATGCTTTCGCCGGGCGCAATGACAGCCGCAAGCGGTTTTTTACCGCTTGCGGGCGGCTGGATGCTCGCTTCGCTTGCTGTCTCGCAGGATATTGCGGCCGCGGCCCTGCCTTCCCTTGCGGGCGCTGTCGCAGGGGAGGCATCCATGCGTACTTCCTTTTTGTTTATGGCTCCCGCGCCTTTACTTGCGGCGTTGTTTTTATGTCTGATGGCTTTTACCAGAGAAAAAAAAGGAAAAAAATTAGCGCTCGATGGTAAAAATTACAGAATGAAAAGAAAACTCTTGTGAAATTTGATTTTTTGTTACACAATTTTTCAAAAAACACTTCGTTTCGATGGCAAAATTCGGTTCGATATGATACAATGAGATTGCATTTCCATACGGGACGAATAGAACAATGCAAGAAAAAGACCCTCTGCGTTTAAGTGCGCAAGAAAGTAAATCGGCGGACGGACAGGAGCTGTCTCGCGAAATCACCTCTTCCGAAAAGATTGCGGAAGGGGCGGTTTTGCATACGGAAAATTCAGACACTTCGGATGTCGGAGGGGAAAAATTGACTGCCGCGCAGGAAGATGCTGTACTTTCCGATAAGGAGAAAAAAGAAGGGGCGTACAGCGAAGACGATCTGAAAAAAAGACGGCGCCGAAACATGATCAGTTTTATTGTTTCGCTTCTGATCATAGGCTGCGTGGTCTATCTTCTGTTTGAATTGAGCAATACGCTGGAACAGGGCGACAGTGCGACTTTTTACGATCTTCTGGATGGAATGAATTGGTGGTATCTGCTGATTGCTGTCGGATTGTTTATTATCATGTATGCGGCAGATACACTAAAATACACCTTGTTAGGCAAAAGCTACGGGCATAAACTCGGCATTGCAAAGGATATGAAAGTGGCGCTGATCGGGAAATATTACGAAGCGATCACGCCGTTTGCAACGGGCGGCCAGCCCATGCAAATTTATTATTTCTATAAAAACGGAATGTCGGGCAGTAAAAGCACGTCCATTACGATGGTCAAATATGCAGTTCAGATGCTTGCGGTGACCGTCGTGGCAGCGATTGTGATGGGGCTTGGTGTCGGGAAATTGGGCATGATCGAAAATGAGATCACGCGCAACACCATTCTCATTTGCGGATGGGTCGGGTTTGGGATCAATGCATTTATTCCCGTCTTCGTTACTTTTATCGTGTTTTGTCCGCGCGCTGTATCGTGGGTAATCAGTTTGTTTGTACGGCTTTTATATAAAATTAAAATCATTAAAAACGCAGACAAATTGGAAACGAAAATTCGGCAGTGGGTGGATGATTTTGCCGTGTTTTCGCAATTTGTATATAAAAAGCCTTTGACGTTCCTGTTATTATTTGTACTTTGTCTGTTTGAACCAATTATTCAGTTTATAATTCCGTATTTTGTACTTGTCGCTATGTGCGGTACCGAAGTGATGGGGTTGGAAGGCGGAGCGCTTCTGTTTTCGGTGATGGTACTTTCTATGTATGCAACGTATGCCGCAGCGTTTATCCCCACGCCCGGTAATTCCGGTGCGGTGGAATCGGTATTCATGCTCGCCTTTACCGTCGTTGCAGAATCGGTTCTCTTTTGGTATGTGATTGTCTGGCGGTTTTTGTTGTATTATATCTATGTATTTTTAGGTGTCGGCATGAACGTCTACGATCTCGTCGGCAATTTTCGGCGCGAGAGGAAGCGCCGTATGAAAGCGCAGGAAAAGCAATAATTTGCGGCGGTGCAATATGAAAAAAGAGCGGGTCATCTTTTATCGGGATGAAAGCGACGAGGTTTTTCATTCGGGAGTAAAAACGAAGAAAATAGATAAGCATTTCGATTACGAACGTAAAGGTCTGTGGGATCGCTTTTTGCGGCAGGTATTTGTACGTTTTATTGTTATGCCGTTCGCGAAATTCTGGACGCGAGTAGGCTTTCGTTCCCGTTTCGTGAATCGAAAAATTTTGAAAAAGCATAAAGGCGGATGTTTTATTTACTCCAATCATACGCAGGCAATTCCGGACGCTTTCCGCGCCGCTGCGGCTCCTTTGCCGCATATGTCTTATATCATTGTGCATCCCGATAATGTTTCTTTTCCGGGCTTGGAAGGGTTGATGATGGCCTTGGGTACAATTCCGATCCCTACGGAGTCGAACGGTATGGTCGCTTTTATGCGCACGGTGGAAAAACATGCGGAAAAACATCCTGTTGTGGTTTTTCCGGAACGGGTGATCTGGCCGTATTATACAAAAATTCGCCCCTTTACGGATGTATCTTTTCGCTATCCCGTGCGTTGCGGGGTGCCTGTGTTTGTCATGACGACGACATTCCATAAGCGCAGATTTTCTTCCAAACCGCGGGAAATCGTATATATTGACGGACCGTTTTATCCGGATGAAAATTTGGGCAAAAAAGAGAGTCAGGAAGATTTGCGATGCCGCGTATATCAGACAATGTGTGAGCGCGCAAAACTGAATACATACGAATATTATCGCTACGAAAAATTGCCCGAAGAAGCATCGGAAGAAACTAAAACTTCGGAGGCTATGCAAAAGGAATAGTGTGCGGGCGCATCGCTCGCGCAAAAAAGCGGCGCTTTTTTGCGCCGCTTTTTGTTAATTTAATTCGAGAAGTCAAATTCCTTTGCGAGAAGATCGTATTTTTCGTATATGTCGTCAAAGCAGGTGATTTTTAATCTTTTATGCACCTTATCGCGGTGCCATTGTTTGATATTGTAGGTGAAAGGGAAGAATAGGATCCATTTGATACCTTTGCAAAAATGTTTGACGACGGTGTCAGGTTTGATATTTCGCTGTTCATTGAATCGTTCCGGCAAGTACAATCTTAGTTTGCCGCATTTGTGCAGAGCGCTTTGGTCAGGCATAGCCATTTTTTTGTTGCAGACCAATTCCCGCACACGATCAAACAGCCCGGTGTCGCGGATCTTGGGCAGATTGAGAAGCAGAACTCCCGAATTGCAATAATTTTTATTGATCCAGAACTTTCCCAAATAGTCAAGCGCGGCGGCGTATTCATAATTCTCAATATCGACATCATAAAGGTTTGCGATGTCATCCGTGCACATAGTATCAACGTCTAAGTAGATCATCTTGTCAGGTATATCGGGTAAGACGTCCAAATACAGCCGAAGCAGGGCATAAGGAGTATAGATCGCCGCTTTTCGGTTTTTCCCTTTGGCTAGTTTTTGTTTGTAAAGGTCGGTCAGGTCAAGCTGAATAGCGCGGCTTTCGGGGTTTTTTTCTCGCAAAACTTCGTTTAAAACGTTCATCTGATTTTGGGTGAACGGCACGAAGGCAGGATTCTGTTCATGCAGATCCATGGACAGTACATACACGCTTAGGGCGCGATCCGTGTGCTTTGCGAGGGACATCACAGAAAGCAGAAGTCCCGGAAAAATTTTGCGGTTCCCGCAATAACAGACGTTGATCATACATTCTCCTTAAATTTGCAGATCGTGTGTTGCGGCTATGCGGTCATATTCTTCGTAGAGATCGTCGAAAAAGAAAATCTTCAATTTTTTGTGCACCGCATCGCGTTCCCATTGTTTGATATCATACAGGTGGAAAAAGGGAAACCAACGTATCCCGCGGCAGAAATGCTTGATAACGGTATCACTGCGTATTCCGCGCTGTTCGTTGAATCGGCGCGGCAGGTACATTCTGCGCTTGCCGAGTCGATGCAGAGCGCTTTGGTCGGGCATGAGCATGCGTCGCTTATGCACAAATTCGCGAATAAGCCGAAACAGACCCGTCTTGCGGATTTCTTGCATGTTCAAAAGCAGTACGCCCGAATTGCAGTAGTGCGGATCGATCCAGAATTTTCCCATATAATCGAGGGCTGCCGCATATTCATAAGAAGAAATGTCAATGTCATATAATTTTCCGATGTCGTCAGTGCACATCGTGTCGATGTCCAGATAAATGATCTTGTCGGGAATGCAATCCAGTTCGTTCAGGTACAACCGAAGCTGTGCGTACGGAGTATAATGGTTTTTCCTGTTTTTGCCGTCCGCAAGCGATTGCTTGAAAATTTCTGTCATATCGACGAGTTCCGCGCGGCTTTCCGGATTTTTCTTTTGCAGAACTTCATTGAGTATGCTGAGTTGATTTTCAGAAAAGGGAAGATAATTCGGATGCATTTCGTGCAGATCCATTGTCAGCACAAAAATGTGCAGGGGGCGCTCGGTATATTTTGTCAGCGACAGCACCGAAAGCAGTAGTCCCGGAAACACGCGTTTGTTGCCGCTGTAACAGACGGAAATCATTGCAATATTCTCTCTTTTGCGTATTTGGACTAAAATAAGTCCGTTGAATGTATTGTATCATAAACCTTTCGTTAAGGCAAGAAAATTGTCATGTGTTTGCATACAGTACAAAGGAGGAAAATATGACCATTCGGCGCTATAATGCCGAGGATCTCTCTGCGATCGCCTCGCTGTTTCGCGGCGCGGTATATGGCGCATGCGCGTTCTATACGAGGGAACAGATGGATGCATGGGCTTCGGCGGATGTTTCGTCGTGGGCAGGATCGCTTCTGGAAAATGATGCGCGCGTGGCAGAAGAGGACGGAGAGATCGTGGGGTTTGCGGATATGACCGCGGACGGTTATTTGGACAGGCTGTACGTCCGAAAAGATTTTTTTCGCCGCGGCGTAGGGAACGCGCTTTGCGACGCTTTGGAAAACGCTTGCTCCAAATCTTGTTTTCGCGTGTATGCGTCCGCAATGGCAAAGCCTTTTTTTGAAAAACGTGGCTATGTCTGTTTGCATGACAATATTGCCGTGCGGCAAGGTGTTGCGATCCGCAATTATTATATGGAAAAGAATTGCGGGGATCATACGAAAATCAAAGAATTAGGAGGAAACGAAAATGAAATATGAACAGGCAATGCTTGCGCGGCATTCCGTGCGTCAATATGAAGATAAACCCATTCCCGATGCCGTTCTTGCAGAATTGGAACGGGAAATTGCGGCTTGCAATGCGGAAGGGAATTTGCATATCCGCCTGTTCACCGAAGAGCCGAAAGCGTTTGGCGGGCTGATGGCGCATTACGGTAGTTTTTCGGGAGTAAAAAATTATTTTGCGCTGTTCGGGAAAAAGTCGCCGAGCCTCAATGAACGCGCGGGATATTACGGCGAACGCCTCGTGCTTTGCGCACAGGAAGCGGGACTGAATACCTGTTGGGTGGCGCTCACTGTTTCCAAACGGCAGGTAAAAAAACAGTTTCGCCCCCAAAGAGGAGAAAAGCTTGCATGTGTGATTGCGCTCGGTTACGGGAAAACACCGGGGAAGGCGCATCGCGGCAAGACATTTGATCAAGTTACGGCGTTTGAGGACGCCGCAGCGGAAAAAGCTCCGCCCGCGTGGTTTGTCCGCGGCGTGGAGTTTGCCCTCCTCGCGCCGACAGCAATCAACCAACAGAAATTTCGATTTACGCTTATGAAAGGGAACAGGGTCCGCGCCGAACGCAAGGGCGGTTTTTACGGCGACATCGATCTCGGAATCGTGAAATATCATTTCGAGCTCGCCGCAGGCAGAGAAAATTTTGAATGGGCGGGCTGAAACTGTTTTTGATTTGCCGAACGCACAAAGAAAAAAGACAGCGTACCCGCGCCACATTATGCGGCGCGGGTACGCTGTCTGATTTTTTATTAAAAAGTTTGCATCCGACTTGCTGTTTGTATGATTGGAGCGGGTCAGGTTTCGAGTTCCGCATGGCGGTCGGGATCGACGAGTATCGTCTTGTAATCGGTGTAGTTGACAAATCCCGCCTTGGCTTTGGGCGGTTTTTTCACAAACCGCCGCTCGCAATAATCGACGGGCACTTTGTTTCCCGCTTTCGCGTCCGAAAAATAGGCGCAAATCTCGGCGGCGGCAAGCAGGACTTCGTTCGGAAGTTTTCTCGATTCGGTGCGAATGAGCACATGCGAGCTGTGGTATTTCTGCGTATGCAGCCAAATGTCGGAAGGCGCGGCTTCGCGCAGCAGTCGGTCATTCTGCACATTGTTTCGCCCCGCAAAAATGCGAAATTTTCCGATCGTAAAGGTGCGGAAGGGAATGTTCTGTGCCTTTGCGCCTTTGCTCTTTATGGGCGGCAGCAATCCCGTGCCGCGCAGTTCTTCTTCGATTTCGGCAAGATCGAGTGCATTTTCGGCGCGCGCGAGCGAAAAGAGCATGCTTTCCGTATAATCGAGGTCCGAAAGCGCCTCCTGTTTTTGCGGCGCGATCGCCGCCAGCGTACGTTTCTGCTTATTGTATTTTTTGTAATATTTCTGTGCGTTCTGCGCGGGGTCGAGCGTCTTTTCCAGCGGAATGCGCACCGTATTGGCGCTTTCGTCGTAATAATTGACGACTTCACAGGCATCCGCACCCTTATGCAAGGCATAAATATTTGCGGTGATCAGTTCGCCGTACAATCGGTTTTTTTCCATATCCGCGCAGGCATGTTCCCGCTCGCAAAGAAGGGCAAGTTTTTTTTCTTCTTTTTTTCGGCGAGACAATAGCAATCCTTCCAGCCGCCGTTTTTTTTCGGAAAAATCTTTCTTGCTTTCCCGTTCGATATAGTATGCGTCGGCGGCGGCGAGCACGCTGTCATACATAGTGCCGCCTTCAAAGCGCGCATAAAAGTCTTTCGCTTCGCCCTTACCGTCCCGTTCCACGGCGGGGGAGATTTCGTCCGAGAATATAAAATCCTGGATACGTTGTGCCCATTTTGCGGCATTTTCCCCAAATGCGTCTGCATGCTCACCGGTGATCTTCTTTGCGATCTGGCGGCAGGTGGGAAGCGCCAGTCCCGCAAGGTTGGAAAACAGAAACTCCGCGACGTCGCCCCCGCCGAATGCGGCGAGCCGCTCTTTCAAAGCGGAAAGGTCGGAAGGATCCGCTTTGTCCTGTTTTTCGGGAAAAGCGTACCGCACGCCCGGGAAGAGCACGCGTTTGAAATTTTCCTGTAAGGAAGAAACTTTCAGCGCTCCGCAGATGATCCCGTTTTCGGTGAGCACGAGGTTGGAATATTTGCCCATGATCTCCGCGTACAAGATTCGTTCGGCGCGCGAAAATTCGTTTACACAATCGAAGGTGAAGGACAGGATGCGTTCAAATCCTTCCTGTTTCACGCCGGTCAGCGTTGCTCCTGAAAGGTGCTTGCGCAAAAGCATGCAAAAATTCGGGGCGGTATCGGGCGCAGTGCGCGGCGCGTCCGAAATGATTGCGCGCGCAAACGATGCGTTGGTATTGAGCAGAAGTTTGCGGGTCTTTCCGCCTGCATACAGCAGGATGTCGATCTCATCGCGGGAGGGCTGAATGATCTTATTTACTTTTCCGCCTGCGAGCGCCGCGTCCAGTTCGCGCGCGATGTGTCGCAGGGTATAGGCGTCTTGCGGCATGTCTGTTTCCTCGTTGCCGTATTTTTCAGTTTATTATAGCGCAATCGCGCGCAAAACGCAACCCCAAGGGAGTGTTACGCGCTTCGATATTTTCATAAATCACAGTTCCGCCTTTGAGCGCGAGAAGTTCCCGTTTGTTTAGCGGACGTCGCTTCTGCCCAGCAGGTAATCCATGGAACAGGCAAAATAGTCGACAAGCTGAAAAACAGTGTCGGGTTTGGGCAATCTTTGGCGTTGCAACCATTTTGTAATGGCGGACGGTTCGATTTTCCATTGCAGGGCAAGCGAGCGTTTATTGCGTCCGCTTTCCGAAATCAGGATCGCAAGACGTTCCGCAAAACATGAAGTCGGATTTGCGCGGAGATATTCTGCGGTTTCACAGCGCTCGAACAGGTAATCGACGGACACGTCCATGGCATCCGCCGTTTTGATCACATATTCGGTAGAAGGGGTATTTGTTCCGTCCAGCCATCGTGCCACGCACCGTTCCAGACAGCCGATTTTCCGTGCAAAAGCTGTTACGGTCAATCCTGTCCTTTCCAGATACTCGCGTACGGAGCCTACAAATTTTTGCGCGTATTTTTCCATAAATTCTCCTCTGTATGGATGCACTGCGTCGTTTTTATTAAAATTATCGTCTTTTTGGACAAAAAATACTTGGCATCGTCTAACTGGACAAAGTATACTGTATTTATTAAAACAAAAGGAGATGCCGTATGAGTATTCAGGAGCTTTTGAAGTTGGTGCAGGAATGTCTGCGCGATGAGTTAATCGCGCAAACCGAGGTGAAGGAAAATAAAATTGAAATTTTCTTTTTGGACGGGACAAAGCGACAAATTATCGTTGCATAATTTTTCTTCAAGAAACGCAAAAATAAAAACAGAAAGCGTACGGATTTTCCGTGCGCTTTCTGTTTTGCGGGGCAAGGTCTGTCGAAGAGGCGTAAAAACGGCGGGTATTACCGACAAATCGCAAAAAAAATCAAACGCCGCGCAAAAATGCTTTGCAAAATGCGTGCGTTGTGCTAAAATACTGTAACGAGTAAAATGTTTTTATTTATATAGCAGGAGAAAGACAATGAACTACAAAACAGAACCTTCCCAGAAAAGCACCGTGAAGATCACCATGACTTTCGATCAGAAAGAATGGAACGAGGCGAACATGAAAGCCTACCAGCAGACGAAAGGCAAATATTTCGTCAACGGTTTCCGCAAGGGCAAAGCGCCCAAGCACGTCATCGAGCTCAACTACGGCAAGGGCGTGTTTTATGAAGACGCGCTGAACAATCTTTTCTCCGATCATTACTACGACATTATCGAGAAAGAAAAGGACAACTTCTCCGTGGTCGGTCAGCCCGAGCTTTCGGTGGAGGATATCAGCGATGACGGAGCGGTGCTGGTTGCCGTTGCGCCCGTCAAGCCGGACGTGAAACTGGGCGCATACAAGGGTATAAACATCAAAAAAGTAGAGTATACTGTAAAAGATGAGGATGTGGAAGCAGAACTCAAGCGTTTGCAGGAGCGCAATTCCCGCCTAGTCGAAGTGACGGACCGTGCGGCGGAAAACGGCGATACGGCGACCATCGATTTTTCGGGCAGTGTAGACGGTGTGAAGTTTGAAGGCGGCACGTCCGAGAATTATCCGCTCGTTCTGGGCAGCGGCTCGTTCATTCCCGGCTTTGAAGAGCAGGTCGTGGGCATGAAAGTGGGCGAGGAAAAGGACATCAACGTCAAGTTCCCCGAAAATTATCAGGCGGAAGAACTGAAAGGCAAGGACGCTGTATTCGCGGTCAAACTCAATAAGTTGGAAAAGAAAGAGCTTCCCGAAGTGAACGACGAGTTCATCAAAGACGCGGCAGGCGCGGAGAGCGTAGACGCGTACAAGAAAGAGACGCGCGAGCGCCTTGAAAAGCAGGCGAAGGAAAAGGGAGACGCGGAGACGGAGAACAACATCGTCAAGGCGATCACCGAGACGGCGGAAGCGGAGATCCCCGATGCGATGATCGAGAGCCAGATGGATATGATGGTGCGCAACGCCGAATATCGTCTCGGAATGCAGTACGGCGGAATGAAGCTGGAAGATTACCTCAAATATATGGGCAGCAACATGAAAGATTTCCGCGAAGGATATCGTGCGCAGGCGGCTGAGACGGTCAAGAGCCAGCTCGTCATCGACAAGATCGTGCGCGAGGAGAAGATCGAAGCGAGCGATACGGAGATCGACGCCAAGCTCGAAGAGTTTGCAAAAGCAGCGAACAAGAGCCTCGAAGATTATAAGAAGGACGTCAGCGAATCGCAGCGTGAATACATTGCGAACGACATCGTTGTGAACAAACTGTTCGAGTTCCTCAAAGAGAACAATAACATGACTGCGGAAGAAGAGAAACCGGAAGCAAAGAAGCCTGCGGCGAAGAAACCCGCTGCAAAGAAAGAAGAGGGTGAAGCGGAAGCGCAAGCCAAAAAGCCTGCGGCGAAGAAGACTGCGGCAAAGAAAGCGGAAGGAGAAGAAAAATCTGCAGAAAAGAAGCCCGCGGCAAAGAAGCCCGCGGCGAAAAAGCCTGCAGCGCCCAAAGCGGAATAATGATTCCGCGGGCGTAGAAGGCGCACTTTTCATCGATAAGGAGAAATCATGAACGAGATCAAAAGCAATCTCATTCCTATGGTCGTGGATAAAACGGATCGCGGCGAGCGTTCCTATGATATTTATTCGCGGCTTTTGGAAGATCGCATCGTCTTTCTGACGGGTGAGATCAACGATGCGATGGCGAACACCATCGTGGCGCAGCTCATCTACCTGGAAGGAAAAGACGCAAACAAAGATATCAGTTTGTATATCAACAGTCCCGGCGGGAGCGTTTCGGCGGGACTCGCGATTTACGATACGATGCAGTACATCCAATGCGACGTTTCGACGATTTGCATCGGGCTTGCGGCAAGCATGGGCGCTTTTATTCTGTCCAGCGGGACAAAGGGAAAGCGGTTTGCTCTGCCCAACAGCGAAGTGATGATCCATCAGCCGCTCGGCGGCGCGCAGGGTCAGGCCAGCGACATCAAAATTCAGGCCGAGCACATTTTGCGCATCCGCGACAAGATGAATCGCATCCTTTCCGAAAATACGGGCAGGAGCATTGCGGAAATCGAGCGGGATACCGACCGTGACAATTATCTCACGGCGGAAGAAGCGAAAAATTACGGGCTTATCGACAAAGTTTTTTACAGGAGATAACCGCCGAATAAAAGGGGCGGGTCACAAAGGAAGAAGGGGGCGTTTGCCCCCGCAAGCAACGAGAGAAAAGCCCGATCCGGCGCGTACTAGTGCGCCAGTGCGGGTTTTCTTTCGATATTCGCGCATTTTGCCGTACGGCAGGGCGCGGAAGGAGGTCATATATGAAAAACGATGAACAATGCTGTTCGTTTTGCGGAAAACCGAAAAGCCGTACCAAAGTTTTGATCAGCGGTCCGAACGGGCTTGCGATCTGCGACGAATGCATTGAAATTTGCAATGAGGAGATCAAGGCAGACCGGCAAAGCACTGCGGAAACCGTAGAACTGAAAAAGCCTTCCGAGATCAAAGCGGAACTCGATAAATATATTGTCGGGCAGGATAAAGCGAAGAAAGTACTTTCGGTCGCGGTTTATAACCACTACAAACGGATCAACAGCGAAGCCGTCCATGACAAGGACGACGACGTGGAGATCGAGAAGAGCAACATTCTTTTGCTCGGACCCACGGGTTGCGGAAAGACGTTGCTTGCGCGCACGCTTGCGCGCATTTTGAACGTTCCGTTTGCAACGACGGATGCGACCACGCTTACCGAAGCGGGGTATGTCGGCGAAGATGTGGAGAACATTCTCTTAAAGCTCATTCAGAATGCCGATTATGATATCGAAAAAGCACAGCGCGGCATCATTTACATCGATGAGATCGATAAAATCGCGCGGAAGGGCGAAAATGTTTCGATCACGCGCGACGTATCGGGCGAAGGGGTACAGCAAGCGCTTTTGAAAATTATCGAGAGCACGATTGCGAGCGTTCCGCCGCAGGGCGGCAGAAAGCACCCGCAGCAGGAATGCATGCGCATCGATACGACGAACATTCTGTTCATTTGCGGCGGGGCATTCGTAGGCTTGGATAAGATCGTGCAGGCGCGCAAAGATGACCGTTCGCTCGGTTTCGGCGGCAAAGTCAAAGGCGTAGACGAAACCGATTACCGGGTCTTGGAAGAGGTAAAGCCGCAGGATCTGACCAAATTCGGTCTGATCCCCGAATTTGTCGGCCGCGTGCCGATCGTCGTGAGCTTGCAGCCGCTGGACGAAACGGCTCTGGTCAAGATCATGACCGAACCCAAAAATGCTCTCATCAAACAATATCAGAAACTGATCGGCATGGACGGCGTTAAATTGTCTTTTGAGCCTTCGGCGGTGAGTGAGATCGCGAATACCGCGATCAAACTGAAAACGGGCGCGCGCGGGTTGCGCACCATCATCGAGAGCCTGATGACGGACGTAATGTACGAGATCCCGTCCGATTCCAACATCAGCGAAGTCAAGATCACGCGCGACTGCGTGCTCGGCAACGCAAAACCGGAACTCATAAAAAAGAGCGCGTAAGCGCATAAGGGCAGGTAAGGACCTGCCCTTTTTTTATAGGCGGATTCTATGAATAAGTACAGCACTTTGCGAAAAACGGAGTGCATGAAAATCTGCGGTTTATATTGCAAAAACTGCTGAATGATATTGTGATTTAAGCTTTTCTTATCCTCTCCGTATTGACAAAATTTTTAGCGGTGTTATAATCACGGTAAAGTATTCTCCGTATAGGGGAAGTGCCCTTTTGTGTTCTGCAATGAGTCAGGGAACAAGGGCGGGAGGAGGAAAAATGTTAAAGAAAATGAAAAAGTTCGGGCTCCTCGTCGTATGTGTTCTGTTCGTGCTGGCAATTGCCGTTGCGTGCGAAAAGGCAGGCGAAACGCCCGGAGGGGATGAGCCGGCGGCAGTGACGGTTGCGCTGAGTGAAAGCGAACTGACGCTTACCGTGGGCGAAGAACATACGTTGACGGCGACGGTTTCGCCGGAAGATGCGGACGTGTCCGTTGTTTGGTCTTCGGCAACGGAGGCGGTAGCCACGGTTTCCGAGACAGGGGTCGTGCGAGGCGTGTCGGAAGGCACGGCGGTCATTACCGCGACGGCAGGGGAAGCGAAAGCCAGTTGTACCGTAACGGTCGAGGAGGAAACCGTGGTTCCCGCGACTCCCGTCATAACGGTAAGAGAATCTGCAAAGACCGTTCAGCTTTCGGGCGGACGCGCTACATATACGTTGGATTACACGGTCGAGCCCGCGGCGACGCCTGTGACGGTCACTTGCGATAAAGAGAGCGGCGTTGAGCTGGACGGTAAAGTTGCAACGTTTACGGCGGTTGGCCAATATGTATTTACAATCAAAGCCGAAAATGCGGGCGGAAGCGATACAAAGACTGTCACAGTGACAGTGGAACAAGCGCCCGCACCGGAGTTCACGGTCGAGCAGACCGATCTCTCCGCGACGTTGCAGACGGCGCAGCATCCCTCCAATTGCACGCTCATGCTGGACTATGCCGTAGAAGGCGCGAGCGATCTGGCAGTGACGTTGGAAGAGACCACTTCCATCGGCGGCTGGACGTTTGATGCGGCGAACAAGACCATTCGTTTTGTGCGCGGCGGGGAATTTGATTTTGTTTTGACTGCGACCGATGAGAACGGCGAAGACGAATGCACGTTCAAAGCTACGGTCAAAGACGAATATGCGGAGAGTGCGACGGCAGATATCAGCGCGTTCTGGGGACAGACATTCAATTCGACGGAAAAGCCGGAAGGTTGGAATGAAGAGCAGAGTAAGGGCGATGGAAAAGTCGCTTGGACAGAAAACGGCGTTGAAGTGAGCATGACGGAAGGAAGCTCTGCTTTTATTAACAGTGATTTTGGCAGCCCGATCGACGGAATAGTGGAATTTACCGTTGATTTCCGTATGGATGCATCTTTGTGGAATGCGGAGACGGGTGCTGTAACCATTCATTTTGCAAATATCTTTTTCCTGATCAATGGAGATAAGTCCATTGTGACCGTAGCAATCAACGATAACCGACTGATCGTGAATGAAGGTTCGGGCTGGATCGATATTCCGATTTTTGACAGTGCAAAGACGCGCGTTGTGCCCGGAGAAGACTATACTTTGCGCGCGGTGGTGGATTGTAACGCAGAGCGCCTGTATCTGTATTTAAGCGGCGAACATCGAATTGCGGACGATGCGAGCGGCGCCTCCGGAAACATAGCGGAGCTGGGTGAAAATATTTATCTCGGCAACTTTGACTTCCGCAATAACGGCGTTTCGATTGCGTCGTATCGCGCCGGCGGAAACAACGGAGCGCCTCACTTCACCATTCAGAGTATCCAGGCAAAACAGTTGACCGGGGTTGTTGCCGTCGAAGCGTCGAAAGATTTAGAGCTTATCGACGAAAGCGTTTCGTATGTTCTTTCATACACGGCGAGTGAAGACGCGAAAGTTTCGATCGGATGCGATCAGACGGATGGTTTTACGATGAACGGAGATCAAGTCACGTTTACGAAGACGGGACTGTATACGTTCACGATCACCGCAGAAAATGATTTCGGAAGCGCAACGGCGACAGTCGTTGTAAATGTTGTCACACCCGGCAAACCGCAATTCACGAAAGAACAGGCAGATCTTGCGGCGACATTGCAGACGGCGCAGTTGCCCGATTATTGCACGCTTGCGCTCGATTATGCGGTGACGGGCAGGACCGATCTCGTCGTGACGCTGAACGAGACCACGTCGATCGGCGGTTGGACATTCGATGAGGAAGAGAATCTCATCACGTTCACGCGCGGCGGCTCGTACGAGTTTGAATTGAAAGCCGCGGACGGCAGCGGTGAAACTGCTTGCACGTTCCGTGCGGAAATCACCGATCTGTATCCGTTGACTGCGTCGGCGGATGCGCCCGTGATCTGGGAGCAGCAGTTTAATTCGACTTCGAAGCCGGAGGGCTGGACGGAAACGATCGGTTCGGCTTCGGTCGATACGATTACGTATACCGAAGAGGGAGTAACGATCCACAAAGACAAGAGCGGCAAGAGCGCTTTCCTGCAATATGATTTTGATCAAGCGTTGAGCGGGGTTGTCGAGTTCACGATCGAATTCAAGACAAAATCGACGGGGTTTGTCAATCTGTTCTTCCTGCGCGGGTCGGGCAACAATTATCCCGTGACTGTTTCTATCCAGAACAATATTTTGCAGGTCAGAGAAAGCGATAGCTGGAACCAATGGATCGGCGTATTAGGCAGCACGAAAACGCGTCTTGTCCCGGGCGAAAAATACACGCTGCGCGCGGTGGTAGACTGCACGAACGAGCGCGTGTATCTGTATCTGAGCGGTAAACATCACATCGCGGACGGAGCGGACGGCGGCGCAGGCGAAAATGCTGTGTTGGGCGAAAACATCTATTTGTGCAATTTTGATTTCCGCGCAAACGGTGAGCAGGCACTTGCATACAGGATGGGGTCAGATATTGGCGGAGCTGAAACAGATTTTACGGTATACAGTATAGTTGCGAAACAACTTTCCGAATAACGGAAAATGCGGGGCGGCAGAACTCTGCCGCCCCCTTTTACGAAAAGAGCGAGCAAAAAACATTTTTTGCTCGCTCTTTTCGTTTTCGGAAAAATATATTCTCACAGGTTATTGTCTTGACAGTTGTCAATTTTTAGTGTATAGTATAACAAACTCAGATGCCCGCAGGGGGCAAAGGACGGATATGGATACGCAGGAAATCGAGCGGTTGAAAAAAGAGAGAAACGCTGTCATACTCGCACATTATTATACGGACGCGGCAGTACAGGCGATGGCGGACTATGTCGGGGATTCTTTTTATCTTGCCAAAGTCGCTTCCAAGACAGATAAAGATACCATCGTATTCTGCGGGGTACGTTTCATGGGGGAGAGCGCGAAGATCCTCAATCCCTCGCGGCGGGTGCTTCTTCCCGACGAAACGGCGGATTGTCCGATGGCACACATGGCGACGGCGGAGCAAATATCCCGCATGCGTGCGGAAGTGCCCGATCTTGCAATCGTATGTTACATCAATTCTTCCGCATATTTAAAAAGCATGGTGGATGTGTGCGTCACTTCATCCAATGCGGTAAAGATCGTACGCGCTCTTCCGCAGCGCAACATTTTGTTTATTCCCGACGAGAATTTGGGGCATTTCGTTGCGGCGCAGGTGCCCGAAAAGACATTTTATTATTCGGGCGGGTATTGCCCCGTGCACGCGGTGCTCGTTTCTTCGGACGTTTTGAGCGAAAAGCGGGCGCATCCAGCGGCAAAAGTGCTTGCGCATCCCGAATGCCGTGCAGAAGTGCTGGCTCTTTGCGATTTTGCGGGCAGTACCGCGGAGATCATTTCGTATGCGGAAAAGAGTTCGGATACAGAATTTATTCTCGCGACCGAGCCGGGCGTTTTGTATGAACTCTCGCGCCGCTGTGCGGGCAAACGCTTTTATCCCGTGACGCCCGTTTGTATGGATATGAAAAAGATCACGCCCGAAAAGGTTTTGGATTGTCTGCGCGGGGGCGGTTTTGAAGTAAAGGAAGAAAGTACGTTTGCAGCGGCAAAAAAGCCGCTTGAACGCATGCTTGAACTGGGTTAAAGGACTCAATTGCGATTCGGGGCAAAACATATATGGATAAAAATTATTACGATGTACTCATCGTCGGATGCGGGGTGGCAGGATTGTGCTGTGCGCTCAATCTTCCCGAAGACATGCAGGCTTTGATACTTACGAAAGCGGCGGCATTTGACGAAAGCGACTCTTTTCTTGCGCAGGGCGGTATTTGTATGCTGCGGGGCGAAGAGGACTTTAACGCATATTTTGAAGACACTTTGCGTGCGGGCCATTACGAAAATGACGAGACGGCTGTACGGCTGATGATCGAAAGTTCGCCCGCGATGATCGCAGAGCTCGTGCAGGACGGGGTGGAATTTGCCCGTGACGATAAGGGGAATTTTCGATTTACGCGTGAGGGCGGGCATTCGAAGCCGCGCATCCTGTTTCATGACGACGTTACGGGCAAAGAGATCACAAGCAAACTGCTTGCGCTTGCCCGCACCAAGAGGAACATAATCTTTCGCGAAAACGCGGAGCTTATCGACATTATCTGCCGCAAGGGCAGGGACGGTGAATGTTTCGGCGGGATTGTGCGGGATACCGTAAGCGGAGAACTTGAAGATATTTACGCCGATTTCACCCTTCTTGCGACGGGCGGCGTGGGCGGACTGTACGAACATTCCACGAACTTTCGGCATCTTACGGGCGATGCGCTCGCGATTGCACTGGAAAACGGCGTAGAAGTGGAACATCTCAATTATGTGCAAATCCACCCGACGACTTTTTATTCGAAAAAAGATGGGCGGCGGTTTTTGATCTCGGAATCGGTGCGCGGCGAAGGGGCGGTGCTTTTGGGCAAAGACGGCAAGCGTTTTTGCAACGAACTTCTTCCGCGGGATATCGTAACGGGGGAGATCCGTGCGCAGATGAAGCGGGACGGCACCGATCACGTCATGCTGGATATGCGCCCCGTCGGGGAAAAAACGCTCAAAGAGCATTTTCCGACGATTTATGCGCATTGTCTGGAAGAAGGATACGACGCCTTGAAAGAGCCGATTCCCGTCGTGCCTGCGCAGCATTATTTTATGGGCGGGATCAAAGTGGATACGGAAGGTCGGACTTCGATGCGGAGGCTGTTTGCGGCCGGGGAGACGGCATGCAACGGCGTGCACGGCAAGAACCGATTAGCGAGTAATTCCCTTTTGGAGAGCCTGATATGGGCGAAACGCGCGGCGTCGGAAATGACGCGTCGGCAAGGGGAACATATCGCGCAAAAGCCTGTGCCCGATCATACAAAATACCGTGACTATCGCGCGCTGAAAGAGCAATACGCGCGCATTATCCGTGAAGAGACGGAAAGGGAGGAATACTGTGATTGACGAATTGACGATGAAGATCCGCGCGGACGAACTGATCCGCATGGCGCTGGCGGAGGATGTGACCAATGAGGACGTATCGACGTCGAGCATTTTACGCGGCAGACAATTGGGAGAAGCGGAGCTTCTTTGCAAACAGGACGGCGTGATCGCGGGATTGGGGGTATTTGCAAGGGTATTCGAACTTTTGGACAGCGCAACGCAGATCAATTTATTTGCAAAGGATGGGGACCGCGTATTGCGCGGGCAGAAACTGGCGACGGTGCGCGGGGATATGCGTGTCATTCTGACGGGCGAGCGCACGGCACTCAATTTTTTGCAGCGCATGAGCGGAATTGCCACATATACGGCTTCTCTTGCGGCGCTTCTCGAAGGAAGCAAGCTGAAATTGGTGGATACGCGTAAAACGACTCCGAATATGCGCATTTTTGAAAAGTATGCCGTTCGCATGGGCGGCGGCGGGAACCACCGTTACAATCTTTCGGACGCGGTGCTTCTCAAAGACAATCATATCGGCGCGGCCGGCGGCGTGAAAGAAGCGATCGCGCGCACGAAAGCGTATGCTCCCTTTACGGCGAAGATCGAAGTGGAAACGGAAACGCTGGATATGGTGCGCGACGCTGTGGAAGCGGGTGCGGATATCATCATGTTGGACAACATGAGCGACGAACAGATGAAAGAGGCGGTGCGCCTGATCGGCGGCAGGGCGGTCGTGGAAATTTCGGGCAACGTGACCAAAGAGAATGTCGCGCGCCTCAAAGATATCGGCGCGGACGTCGTATCCTGCGGGGCGCTTACCCATTCTGCTCCTATTTTGGACGTCTCGCTGAAAAATCTGCATCCCGTTGCAAATGCGTAAGTACTCGATTTGCGGCTTACGTACGCAGGAAAATATTCCCGAGATGGGGAATAGTGTATAATTTTTAGAAACCGAGGTAATCTATGACAGGGGAGGAACGGCGCAAAAAAATAGCGGAATGCATCGGCGGCGAACCGCTGTCTGCCACAGCTCTTGCAGAAAAGTTTGGCGTGTCGCGGCAGGTCATCGTGCAGGACGTCGCGCTCTTGCGAGCGGAAGGCGCCAAGATCATATCCACCAACCGCGGGTATATAGCCGAGCGCGGACAGCGGGCAGTGCGCGTGTTCAAGGTGCGCCATACCGATGCGGAGGTGCGCGAAGAATTGTTTTTGATCGTCGATGCGGGCGGATGCGTCGAGGACGTATACGTCTGGCATAAGGTATATGGCAAGATCAGTGCGCGAATGGGTATCCGTTCGCGCATGGAAGCGGACGCGTTTGTTAAAAAGATCGAGAGCGGAGTATCCACGCCCCTAAAAAACATTACGGGCAACTATCACTATCACACCGTTTCCGCAGAGAGCGAGGCTGTGCTCGACGAAGTGAAAAAGCAATTGCTTGCCCGCGGATTTTTTGTATCCGAAGAGAGCTGAAAATGTTTTGCGGGGATTTGCGGCGGCGGCAGGAAAATTTCGGTCTTTTGCCGTAAAACGTTTGACAAATGTCTCTCGCAGGCGTATAATCGGAACATAAAACGAATAACCCCGTGGGGGAGTAGCGGGCGCGCGAAAGCGCGCGGCAAGTCTTCATCCCGTGCCGAGCACAGGCTTTGCCTTAAATCGCGAGACCCATATAAACGCACTGCGTTTTATGGCTCCACCCCCGTATTTTATGCCGTATGCGCGTTGTGCGTATGCGGTTTTTGTTTTTCATTTTTACGGCAGGAGGTGCATCCGATGGGGTATTACAACAAAACGGCGGACGAAACGCTTGCGCAGCTCGGTACAAACGCGCACGCGGGGCTGACAAAGAGCCAGGTCGCCGAAAATGCCGCAAAGTACGGCAAAAATGAATTCACGCGTACGAAACCGAAGTCGCTTTTACGGCGCATTTGGGAAGCGTCGACGGAGCCGATGCTCATTCTTTTGTTTTTTGCATGGCTGATCACCATTGCGGTAAATATCGTCAATGTGACGCAGGGCGAACATTTTGACATTTATGAATGTGCGGGCATTTTCGTGGCGATCCTCATTTCGGTTGCGCTCACCGTCGGGATGGAAGGCAGGAGCGCGAAGGCGTTCGAGGAACTGAACAAGATCAAAGAAGGGGTGGAGATCAAAGTCGTGCGCGACGGGATCGTGCAGTATGTTCCGCAGAACGAGCTGGTCGTAGGCGATATTGTGTATCTGGAAACGGGAAACAAAGTCGCGGCGGACGGCAGACTGATCGAGAGTATGTCGCTGCATTGCGACGAGTCCTCGCTGACGGGGGAATCCATGCCCGTGGAAAAGGATGCGGGGGCTGTTTGTGAGCGGGAGGATACGCCCGTCGCCGAGCGGCTGAATATGGTATATTCGGGCACGTTTGTCACGGGCGGAACCGGAAAAATGGTCGTTACCGACGTCGGGGATTCGACGCAATTCGGCTTGATCGCGCGCGAAATACAGAGCGGTTCGGAAGGTCCTACTCCCTTGCAGGAAAAAATGGGGCGGCTGGGCAAGATGATCACGATCATCGGCGCGGTCTGTGCGGCGATCATCTTCATCGTGCAGCTCGTCGTGATCATTGCGCGCGGCACGGCTTCTTTTGAGAGTATTTCGGGCGTTTTCGTTACGAGCATCGTGCTCATGGTTGCAGCCGTTCCCGAAGGATTGCCCACCATTGTGGCGATATCGCTTTCCATTAACATTGCGCGCATGGCCAAGCAGAACGCTCTCGTAAAAAAGATGATCGCGTGCGAAACGGTCGGTTGCATCAATGTGATCTGCTCGGACAAAACGGGCACGTTGACCGAAAACCGCATGACCGTTGTGGATGTTTGGGCTCACGGCGCGTTTTCGGATGTCTCTGCTCTGTGCGATATCCCCATGCTCAACAATTTTTGCCTCAACAGTACCGCCGATCTGTACGAGGAAGGCGGTACAATTCGGTTTGTGGGCAATCCGACCGAAGGGGCGCTCCTCGTCGCGGCGCGCGGATGCGGCGCGGACTATAAGAAAATGCGCGAAGAGGCGCACATTGCCGATCTGTATCCGTTCTCGTCGGAAACCAAAAACATGACGGTATGCGTGCAAGGCGATGCGGGATTTACCGTATATACGAAGGGCAGTCCCGAAAAGATCCTCGCGCTATGCGATATCGGGGAGCAGGAACGCCGCGCGGCGGAAGAAGCGATCATGGGATTGCAGCAGCGCGCGCGCCGCGTGCTTGCGTTTGCGCATAAGGAAGTGCGCGAGCGTCCGCAGGGGCGCGAAGAGGCGGAGCAGGGCATGATTTTCGACGGATTTGTCGGGATCGCCGATCCTCTGCGCGCGGAAGTGTATGACGCGGTGCGCGCCTGTAAGACGGCGGGAATACAGATCAAAATGCTCACGGGCGACAACATCGTCACGGCAAAAGCGATCGCCGACGAATTGGGGCTTTTGGATGACGGAGGGATCGCCGTGGAGGCATCCTATCTGGAAAGTTTGTCCGACCAAGAATTTGCCGAAATTTTGCCGACCGTGCGCGTGATCGCACGCAGTACGCCGCTTTTGAAAATGCGAGTCGTGAAAGAGCTCAAATCCAAGGGCAACGTGGTCGCCGTCACGGGTGACGGGATCAACGATGCGCCCGCGCTCAAAAATGCGGACGTCGGGATCGCCATGGGTATTTCGGGAACCGAAGTATCCAAAGAAGCGGCAGAGATCGTGCTTTTGAACGATTCCTTCTCGACCATCGTAACTTCGGTGAAATGGGGCAGAGGGATCTACGAAAATTTCAAGCGGTTTATTCAGTTTCAGCTCACGGTCAATGTAGCATCGGTGCTCACCGTATTTCTCTGCGTTGTGATCGGACTGTTTGTGGACGGATTTACTTCGCCTTTTTCGGCGCTCGATCTTTTGTGGATCAATATCATTATGGACGGACCGCCCGCGCTTACATTGGGTTTGGAACCCATTCGCGACGATCTCATGAAGAACAAACCCACGGCGCGCAGCGAGAGCATCGTTTCGGGCGGAATGCTCCGCCGCATCGTCGTAAACGGCGTGTTTGTCTGCGTGGTATGCCTTGCCCAGCAAGGATTCAATTTCCTCGGCGTGGATGAAAAAATGATCGGGACGAGCGTGTTTACATTGTTCGTGATGTTCCAGTTATTCAATGCATTCAACTGCCGCGAATTGGGCGATCGCAGTATTTTCCCCAATCTTTTGAAAAATAAGCTCATGCTGATTGCCTTTGTGGTCGCTTTTGCTTTGCAGATATTGATCACGCAATTCGGCGGCGCGGTGTTCGGAACGGTGCCTTTGGATGCTTTGTCCTGGCTCAAAATTGTCGCCATGGCGCTTTCGATCATCGTGTTGGATGAAATTGTAAAGCTTGCCTTGCGCGCGTCGAAAAAAGTTCGTGCAGAAAGATAAACATAAAATCGAAGCGGCGTTCCCGAGATTTCGGGAACGCCGCTTTTGCCGCCCGCGCATAGCGCGGGTGTATTTTCGGACAAATTTATTTGTTCAAAGCGCGGATGCGCTTTTTGATCGGGTGGCACCAAAAAATGGAAATGCCCCAGAGGACGAGCAGGCAGATAAAAGAGATCAATGTGATGCCGCCGAACGTCATGGCAGGAACGGAAGATGTTCCGGGTGCAAGCGAAGGCACCAATTTGACGGCGATCGTGGGCAAGAGCCAGCAGAGCAGAAAAGGAAGATATCCCGTCGCTTTGACATACCACATCGCCACTTTTTTGTTGGGCAGGAAAATATGCAGGATAGCGAGGGCGGCAAGGAGCAGCCACAACGCGGCGAGCGCAAAAGCAATCACGCCGACGATCTTGCAGATCTGCTGGATCATCTGCTGTGTTTCGGCGGGGATTTGGGCGAGCAGGGAATTGACGTCGGGAATCTCGACAGAAGACGAACCTCCCGCGGCGCTGAGAAGGTTTTCGGCGGAAATCGTGCCGTTTTCGTCCTTCATCATGTCCACGACCTCGTCGAAATTGGACGCGACGGAATCTTTTTGCTCTTGCGTCAGGGTAATGCCGAGCTGCGATGCGGCATAGGTATCGCAGAAGTCAAGGAAGGATTGTTTTGCGCTTTCCGGATCCTGTGCGTTGAGCTGTTCGATGGTCTCGGATAACTCGGAAGTATCGACTTGGGTATAATCGATAGTCCCGGCTCCGGTGTTGGAAACCGCTTCGGAGGCAAAGATCGCCATCAGGGAAGGAAGCATCTGCTCGGATAGGTTTTCAAGGGAGCGCAGGGCGTCGCCGAGAGCATCTTCCAGGAATAAGCGTACGCCGTCGGTATTCTCCGCAAATCCTGCTTTCAGCATTTTGGCTGGCTCAAGAGAGACCGTTACGTCCGTATGCACGTCTTTGAACAAAAATTTCATTTGTTCGGGGCTGATGCCCGATCCCGCGTCTTGGGTCATATTGTCCGCAATCTCGGAAACAAATTTTTCGTCCAGGGTGAGTGTGACGCTGATCCAAGCTCCGAAAAAGAGGGAGATTGCGGCAATGAGCGCGATGACGGCGATAAAGATATTGGGTAAGATGAGTTTTCGGTGCAGGGAGCGCACCGATTCGCCTGCAGAATACGATTCCATACAATTTCTCCTGTGCCTCTGACTGAGGAAAATAAATTATATTTATTATACATATGCGCGAAAGGTTTGTCAAGGAGAGCAAAATGTCCTAAAAAACAAATTTATAGTTTATCATTAAATGCGAAAATAGATTTTCCCCTGCGGGTGGTCTGTTTTTGCATTATTTATTTGGTGGCGACCATACGCAAAGGAGATTAAAGCAGCAAAATGGCAAAGAACGAAGTGAATGTGTTGGAAGAAGCAAAAGCCGAACAGAATGCAAGCGTGCAGACGGAAAGCGTATCGCAGATTATGAAAGCAATGGAAGCGACGGAAGCACTTGCAGCAATGGACGGAATGGAGAGCGCGGCAGACGAGGAAAAGAAAATCGAGATACCGAAGATTTACGTTGTCCGCAGGCGTTACACCAACAAGTCAGACGGCAAGCAGTATTGGGAATACATACTGCCCGCCGTGTTCCGTGGGAGTATCTCGGAAGTACATTTCAAAGCGTCCGACGTTGGCGGCTATGAAGCGTTGGAAAAACTTTTCAGCGATGGCGTGAAGAAAGTCGAATTGCAGTTCCGTGAAGAACGTCAGTATGACGAGCATACGGGCATTCGTAAGTACATGGTGTATGAAGCGGTGTTCACGGACGAAACGGGCTTTGAATGGCGTTATCCGCTGAAAACCGTTCGCGGCAGCGACAAAGCGGTTATGGAAAACTATATCCGTCTGTTGCGTTTCGAGGCAGAAAAGGCAAGCGCGAAAACAAGAGCGTAAAAGGAATATCGGGGCTGTTCTTTAAGTCGGTGGTTGGCGGAAAGGACAGCCCCTTTGTGGTTTGCGAGGTGAAGAATAATGATTGATTTTAAGCAAAAGCGTTTTCAGGGCGTAAGCAGTAACGACAAAGTTGAAAATCTTGAAGTTTTGGAAAAGTACGCCGAAACGATACGCAAAGATTTAGAGGAAAGCAAACAAAATTTCTTTTGGCTCGGCGTTCATCTGATTGACCTTTACAGCAGCAATTCGTATTCGGCAATCGTGGGTATTCGTTTCAATCATGAACAGATACGCAATGAATACGGTTTTAATCTGCCTATCGGCGCAGGGAACTGCTGTGCGGACTTCTTTTTCGCATATTGCTTTGACGAGTTCGGGATTGACAAAACGCAGGTAAGCCGTCTTATGAATATCGTTGACGAGTTCGGCGACGGTCTGCGCTGTTTCAAAAAGAAGTGGGAAAAATTCGGCTATTCGCAGTTGTGCGAGCTGCTCCCCCTCTCTGATGAGGAGCGCAAGCCCGTAAAGCCCGATTGGACGATTAAGAAAATCCGCGAGTACAAAAAGAGCCTTTCGGACAAGGCGCAGGACGAACCGAAAGACGAAACGCCCGAAACGGAAGAACCGCCGAAAGACAAGTACGCGCGTTTTGAAACGTGGACGAAACGGGAACTTTGCGACAAGATATTTGACCTTGAAGCACAGTACGAAGAACTGTTGCAGGAATACGAACACCTGCGCTTATCGGCTATGGACAAAGCGGGGTGAACGGAATGAAAGGTTTTATCGAAGTCACGGAAAAGCGCGAGCGTGTAAAAATGCTGTTCCCCGTGTCGCGTATCAGTTGTGTATTTGAAAGCGACGACGGCGGCGCATTCATTGAAACGGGTGTTGACAAGCGCGGAGAAAGCACAGGCGTTTACGTCGAAGAAGCATTCTACGCCGTTGCCCAAAAGGTGGCGGCAGCGTCGGGCGGTGATTGTATTCCTACTGCCCGAATAACGAATTTAAGAAATTAAAAGGTGGTTAATTTATGGCAAAATCTCGTTACGGTAAAACAAGACAAGGTTTTCAGATAACGAACTGTCTGACAGACCGATACGGCAGAACTACGATTGTAGCGAAGCGTGCAAATGATTATATCGTTGCGAAAGGATATAATCAGCGCGGCGACGGTACATGGGCGCAGGGATATTATAACTTCCCTACAAGAAAGTCGGCATTGAATTTTGCGAAACGTGAAAGTTATCGCAGGTAAAAAATTAAAAGGAGATATTTATTTATGTATTACAGAAAGAATAACGGCAGCAAGATTTTAAGCGGCATTCTCGCCGTTTTGCTCGTCCTCGTTATCGCGGCGGGCGTTGTTGGTGTCGGCTATATGTCCGATTGGTTCACCGATTGGACGAAGTTTGAGCAGGAACAGCCCGCCGACGAAGAACAGGGCGGCGAAGAAGAATTGCCGTCTGTTGTAGACGAAAACGGCGAAACAATGGAAAGCGGCACTGTGTATGCAATGCCCGCGCGTATGTTGTATACGTCGGCGGCAACTACTGCTGCGGACGGTACAACGGTATCGTCAAGTCCTATTACTCTGGAAGCGACTATTACGCCCGATACCGCTACCGATAAATCCGTAAAGTGGTCGGTTGCGTTTGTCAATCCGTCGTCCGAGTGGGCAACGGGTAAAACCGTAACGGACTATGTTTCCATATCTTCAAGCGGTCTGACCTGTACCGTTACTTGTCATCAGGCATTCGGCGAACAGATAAAAATTACCGTTACTTCAAACGATAACCCCGAAGCAACGGACAGTTGCGTTGTCGATTATCTGAAACGTGTCGAGGACGTAACTTTTGCGTTGTCTGACGGCACGTCTGTAAAAAATCGTAATGCGTTGCGTTCCCCTAACGAAGCTGGCTCAGCCGATAATGCTGATTATTGGGCAACGGAAGTAGATTGGACGTTTGACGGCAACGGCGAAACGCTTACATACGATATTGAAGTTGTCGAGGGTGTCGGGACTGTTTCGGGCAATTATTCCGTTTCAAACGTATCTTTTAACTTAAATTCTGAGGCTTTTGTTCCTGACCCTTATGCTTTCGCTGATTGGTATTATGAAGCTGGAATTTGTCGTCATGAAAATGGTGAAAAATATCAGTTGAATTATGATATACCTCTTGACGTAACAGACGGTGTAACTTTCGGTGTTGATACGTTTGAACACTTTTTCGGCAATGAAGCACTGGAAGCGGTAAATATGGATTATTTGGGGGTTTATTTCCTTTCTGACCCTACTACTGTGATATATGGAATTAATGGTGTTTTTGACAATAAAGCCTATGGCGCGTTTGTCTTTGACGTAACGTTGCAAAGTTCCGTGATTACTTCGGGTAATTTATCTTCCATGTCTTATGAATTTCCCGTGAATATCAATCCTGATACGTTTTACGTTCCTGTAAATGATATTGGACTGAATGACAGCGGAACTATTATCTTTTAAGGCGGTGAGATATGAGCAAATACAAAGTAAATAACGGTATCAATATCTTTGTGAAGATACTTACGGC
>CALVHR010000018.1 GCA_944328495.1 uncultured Clostridia bacterium | reverse complement strand
TTGTTGCGATTGTCAGTCGCCTCAATTGTATTACAGGAGTTTATTTTTGTCCATAGTTGTAAACTCTTTATCCACTCGCTCAGCGAGTGGTTGTTTTAGACAATCAAAAGACGGACCGTTCCTTTTTCGGGAACGGTCCGTCTTTATCTGCTTGATTACTAGACCTTTACCTGATTTTTTGTAAATTTATTGTCTTTAATAAATCGATTTCCTCATCAGTCGGTTATATTTTCTCTTTGAAAAAGCGGTGAATGAAAAAACTCTTCCAATGAAATCCCAAACCCCTCGCATATTGCATAAAGAGTACTTACCTTGACAGATCCGCTCCTTTTTTTCTTAATAGATGTCAATGTCGTTTGAGGAACCCCACTCGCTTTAAATAGATCATACTTTGTCATGTTACGTTCCAAACATAACTGTTCAATTCGCAATATAACCGCATCGGCAAGCAACATAGCACTTTCTCCTATACCATTATCTTTAGTATAAGAAATAAGAAAATATTTTTACTGCTATGTTTAGCATTTATTGATATTTTATAAAAATAATGCTATAATTTAATCATGACAGTATGTTTTATTGGACATGGAAAATAGAAAACACGGAAATGGTAAAAAAAGATCTGATCAAATTAATTTTTGAATTAATTAAAAAAGGTACAGACACTTTTTTATTTGGCAGTAAAAGCGAGTTTGATTCTCTTTGCTATGAAGCTGTTTCAGAAGCACAACAAAAATATCCTTACATTAAAAAAATATACATTCGGTCGGCTTATCCTCATATCGATAAAATCTATGAAAATCACCTTTATTGTTTTTATGAAGAAACTTATTTCCCTGATAAAATCAAAAATGCCGGCAAAGCTTCCTATGTAGAACGAAACCAAGAGATGATAAACAAATCAGATATTTGCGTATTCTACTACAATAAAGATTATTTACCTCCCCCACAAAAAGAGTCAAAACGTTCTCTTTCAAGCAACCAACCCAACAGCGGAACAAAAATTGCCTACAATTACGCAGTTCAAAAGAAAAAACATATCTTAAATATATTTTGTGATTATTCCAAAACCTAAAATTATCAAAAAACACCAAAGGCAGCACAAAAAAGACGGACCGTTCCTTTTTCGGGAACGGTCCGTCTTTATCTGCTTAAATAACTCACAAAAAACTGTTTTCGCCTTTTTAGCGCCCAAAACAATATGTCCTGCAACGAAAAAATACTTCACCGTCTACGAATTTGTTTCGCCTGTCCCAAAATTA
Organism: uncultured Clostridia bacterium; assembly: GCA_944328495.1. GTDB lineage: Bacteria > Bacillota > Clostridia > Christensenellales > Borkfalkiaceae > Borkfalkia. The sequence goes on along the minus strand of CALVHR010000018.1, from coordinate 40,119 downwards.
GGGATCTTTTCCAAATAAGAAGCGGCAATATATCCCAAAGTCCCGCTATTCCCCTCTCCCAAAAGATAATTATCGGAATAAACGAGCACCTCGCTCCATTCACTTACGTCCGACTTGCTTCCGGTATGTGCATCGTCATATGTGACGGAATCAAAAAAACATACCAGTTGAAAATCGTTCATGATCTCATAACGAAACTTGATCGTATACGAAGCAACATTCATCGGACCTACTTTGTCATAATAATAATGATAACTGCCAAGGCCGTTTTCTTCAAACTGATAATAGGTCTGCTTTGCCGCACTCTCCGAACGCACTTGCTCTTCAAATACATACAGCTCATCGATACGAAGCGATGTTTCGTTCTCCGCGTCGGTCGCCCCTTCCGTGCTTGCGCCGACGTCCGTAACGGGCACTGTTGTGTCCGCATCCGGGTAAGGCGCCGCCCGATTGCCGCCATCGCTTGCACATGCGGCAAGGCAAACAGCGCTCAGAATGCACATTGCCATAAGCACGATGCAATCAATAATTTTTTTCATATTCCTCCCTTTTACAAAACGGCAGTCCGATGCTTCGGACTGCCGTCTGTCATATTATTTATATTTTTTGCTTACTTTCTCGGATTCGCGATGTTTGCCCTTGCAGCCGCAAGACGCGCGATCGGAACACGGTAAGGAGAGCAAGATACGTAGTTCAAGCCGATCTTATGGCAGAACTCGATGGAAGAAGGATCGCCGCCATGTTCGCCGCAGATACCGAAATGCATCGTAGGTCTCGTTGCTTTACCCATCTTAACCGCCATATCCATCAGTTTGCCGACGCCGACCTGGTCGAGCTTTGCAAACGGATCGGATTCGTAAATCTTGTTCTCATAATACGCGGGCAGGAATTTGCCTGCATCGTCACGCGAGAAGCCGAACGTCATCTGCGTCAGATCGTTCGTGCCGAAGCAGAAGAATTCCGCTTCTTTCGCCATCTCGTCCGCGGTAAGAGCCGCGCGCGGGATCTCGATCATCGTGCCGACTTCGTATTTGAGATCGCTCTTCGCTTCCGCGATGAGTTTATCGGCAACTTCTACCACGATCTTCTTCACGAACGCAAGCTCTTTCACTTCGCCCGTCAGAGGGATCATGATCTCAGGAACGATATTCCAATCTTTGTGCTTTTTCTTCACGTTGATGGCAGCCTTGATGACCGCAGCTGTCTGCATCTTCGCGATTTCCGGATACGTGACCGTCAAACGACAGCCGCGGTGACCCATCATCGGGTTGAATTCGTGCAGATCCGCAATGATCTGTTTGATCTGCGCAACCGTCTTATTCTGCGCTTTCGCGAGTGCTGCAATATCCTCTTCCGTGGTCGGAACGAACTCATGCAGAGGAGGATCCAAGAAACGAATGGTTACAGGATACCCGCCGAGCGCTTCATACAATTTTTCAAAGTCGCCCTGCTGCATCGGCTCGATCTTCGCAAGAGCGGTTTCGCGCTCTTCGACCGTATCCGCACAGATCATCTCGCGGAATGCCGCGATCCTGTCCGGTTCGAAGAACATATGCTCGGTACGGCACAGACCGATACCCTGCGCGCCGAATGCCGCTGCCTGCTTCGCATCCGCAGGAGTATCCGCATTCGTACGGACAGCCATCGCCTTATATTTGTCGGACAACTCCATGATGCGCCCGAAGTAACCGGAAGAAGTATCCGCCGCAACCGTCGGGATGCCTTCGCCGTAAATGTTACCCGTCGAACCGTCGAGCGAGATAACGTCGCCCTCTTTGTATGTTTTGCCTTTGAGCGTGAACTTCTTGTTCTCTTCGTCCATTTTGATGTCGCCGCAACCGGAAACACAGCAAGTTCCCATGCCGCGCGCAACAACTGCCGCATGCGAAGTCATACCGCCGCGCACCGTCAGGATACCCTGCGCATAGTGCATACCTTCGATATCTTCGGGGGAAGTTTCGAGGCGGACGAGAATAACCTTTTCTCCCTTTTTGCCCTGTTCAACTGCATCTTCTGCCGTGAACACGATCTTACCGGTCGCAGCACCGGGGGATGCCGGAAGTGCGTTTGCAACGGGCTTAGCCGCTTTGAGCGCCTTCGCGTCAAACTGCGGGTGCAGGAGCGCGTCCAGCGTTTTCGGATCGATCTGCATGAGCGCCTGCTCTTCGGTGATCATGCCTTCGTCGATCAGGTCGCAAGCGATCTTGATCGCCGCCGCAGCCGTACGTTTGCCGTTACGAGTCTGGAGCATGTAGAGGTGCTTGTCCTCAATCGTGAACTCCATATCCTGCATGTCTTTATAATGGTTTTCAAGAGTGTGGCAGATGCCCTGGAACTGCTCGTACACTTCGGGCATGATCTCTTTCATCTTATCGATGGGCATCGGGGTACGAACGCCCGCAACCACGTCTTCGCCCTGCGCGTTCATCAAGAATTCGCCCATGAGCTTCTTTTCTCCCGTAGCAGGGTTACGCGTGAACGCAACACCCGTACCGGAAGTGTCGCCCATGTTACCAAACGCCATCATCTGCACGTTTACTGCGGTACCCCAGCTGTAAGGGATATCGTTCTGCATACGATAGTAGTTTGCACGGGGATTGTCCCAAGAACGGAACACTGCCTTGATCGCGCCGAACAGCTGCTCCTTCGGATCGGTCGGGAATTCTGTGCCGATCTTTGCTTTGTATTCAGCTTTGAACTGATTTGCCAGCTCTTTGAGATCTTCCGCAGTCAGCTCGACGTCCTGCGTTACGCCTTTCTTTTCCTTCATCTGGTCGATGAGCTGTTCAAAGTATTTTTTACCGACTTCCATAACGACGTCGGAATACATCTGGATAAAACGACGATAGCAGTCCCAAGCCCAACGGGGATTGCCCGATTTCTTCGCGATAACATCTACAACTTCTTCATTCAGACCGAGGTTGAGAATGGTGTCCATCATGCCGGGCATGGAAGCGCGCGCGCCCGAACGGACGGATACGAGCAACGGATTTTCTTTGTCGCCGAATTTTTTGCCGCAGATCGTTTCCATTTTGGAAATGTATTCCATGATCTCCGCCTGAATTTCGGGATTGATCTGTCTGCCGTCTTCATAATACTGCGTGCAAGCTTCCGTCGAAATCGTAAAGCCCTGGGGAACAGGAAGTCCCATCCCGGTCATTTCCGCAAGGTTCGCCCCCTTGCCGCCGAGAAGTTCACGCATCTTTGCATTCCCTTCCGAGAAAAGGTAGCAATATTTTTTTGCCATAAAAAATTTCTCCTCCTGATAAGATTGAAATTATTTTCTTGCCTATACCAACATTATCTATTTTAATATAAATCCACACAAATTTCAAGTGAAAAGCCCGTTTTTTCAAAATTTTTTGTATGTTTTTTGCAAACTTTCCCTTGCCATGAAAAAAGGCGCCCTTTCAGGCGCCCTTTTATACGCTTATTCGCTTACGGCAATATTTTGCGCTTTTTCCGGCAATTCGACTTTCGTCGTTCCGAAATTCTCATAATAAATTTCAATCTTTCCATCCAACTGCTCGATCTTACTCACTTTACCGTCTTTAAACCAAAAATCGCCACCCACTCCCGAATAGATATCTGTTTCGGGATCATAGGAAGAAATCGTATCATTATAATCCTCAAAATTCTTCAGCCGCACCGATGTGGCAAGATCCTCCACCAGTTCTTCAAACGTCATTTCGGTGTACAGCTCCTTCTTCCAGCTTGAATTTTCAAGCTGTGACAAACTCGTGTATTTATATATTTTCCCGTCTTCTTGCGCGTAATATGTTCCGTTTCTTTCTCCCTCCGCAACAAAATAAATCATTTCGCCGTCAAACATATACCACGCCATCGGATCTTCGGACCAGGTATTATAATAACGGTAAGAACCGTTCACCTGCAGCGCCGCAATCGTAGCATTGATGGCGGCGGTCCACTCTTCTTCCGTCATTTCCACCCCCAGGACTTTTACCGAGCAGGATGCACTCTTGCTTTTATCCTGCGTCGATACCGTGATCGTGCAGCTGCCCACGCCGACGCAAACAATATTCCCGTTTTCGACCGTCGCGATCTCAGGATTTGAACTCTCCCAAATCAGCGTTTCGTTGGCGTTTACAGGAGTCAGTATCGGGGTCAGTGTTCCGCCTTGCCCCATTTGTACGGTCAGCGTCTCTTTATCAAAAGCCACTTCTTCCACGGCGATCACCGTGCCGTCACCCGCATCGTCGCCGTTCTCTCCAGCATCGTCGCCGCCCGTTCCCCCGTCCGCATCGACACCGGAATTATTTCCGCCATCCGCTTTGTCCGACGCGCACGCCATAAATGCAAACGCGATCCCGATGCAAAGCATCAGCGCGACCAAAAAAGTCAATGCTCTTTTCATTTATTTTTTTACCTCCATATTTTTTATTACAATATATTATAACATAATATTTATTTGCAAACTTCTGTTTCACACTCTTGTGCATACGCCTTTGTATGTATTTTGGCAAAACTTTGAATGTCGAAAAAGGGGCAGTGCTTTTTCCGAAGCACTGCCCCCTCTTTTATTTATACCGTATTTCAACTGTCTACCTTGCACGTAGTTTCCCCGTTCAAAAGCTGCGCATATTCTTCCAGTGCTTTTACGTTTGTGTCGGTTTTCGCACGAAAGTACGCATACAGTAATTTCAAAGCACGCCTTTTTCCGTCGTCCGATATTTTTTCGCAATCGAATTCCCCGCCGGCACACTTTTTTAACACCGCAAGAGTAGACTCGCTCACTCCTGCCCCCTTTGCACAGTCCGCACAAGTAAAATTCCCTTCCGCGACATTGAAAAACACTTTGCCTTCGAGAACCGCACCGCACTCGGCACATCCCGACAGATCGAGCATGTATCCGGAAAGCTCAAGAGCTTTTAGAAAAAAAGAAATCAGTGCTTCTTTTTCGTCCCCCTCGCACATTTCGCGAAGTGCATTGACCGCACGCAGAAACAATTCTTCATTCACGATGCCGTCAAACAATACAGCATCGCAAATACCGACCAACGAAGCTGCCGCGTAAAATTTTTCGATATTTTCACGAAGGGCGTAAAATCCGTCCATATTCGATGCGCCTGTCACGGTGCAGCGTTCCCCGTTTTTCACAAGCACATATTCGGCAAAACAGAAAGGCTGGGCCGCAAAACGAAGTTTCGCGCCCGCCTTGCGCACCCCTTTCATCGCAGCAGCAACTTTCCCTTGCTGCAACGAAAAAAGTGTGATCATTTTGTCGCTTTCGCCGTACGCAGCCGTGCGCAGGACAATTGCATCCACTTTAATTTCCATGCCTACCCCCGAAAACGGAGAACCGCGCCCCGCCTTCAATACGCAGGACTACTTTTTCAACTCTTTATATAACATATAATAGGACAACCCGCCCGTCTGTTCAAAAAGTTTCCATGCCAGCTGTGCGGCGTTATCGTCTTTTACTAACCTTGCCATACTCCCCTCCGAAAAGAAGTATGTGCAAAAATCCCGTAAACGGTGCCAGGAAAATTTTACCTGTTTTCGCCCGATCAGTCTTTTTCCAGCAATTCACCGTTGAACGTTTCGTAATCGGTGCGCCCCGCACGGATGAACGAAATCGCCGAAGAAGGGTGCATGTTCAATCTGCCCGTCAAAAGGTACGGCACATCGTACCCCCACACAACGCCCTGTTCGCGCAAAGGCAACATATAATCGGTAATAAAACGCAAAACAGGTTCAATATGGAACTTCGGATTTTTCAAAAATCCGAGCAAAAGTTCGGAAGAACAGTTGCCTGCACCCCTTCCGATGCCGTTTACGGTCGCATCCAGATAGGACGCGCCCCAGCTTGCCGCCTCGATCGTATTTCCGAACGCAAGCTGCTGGTTATTATGTGCGTGCACGCCGATGGTTTTTCCGTATTTCGCACCGAAATCAAGATAGCGCAGCGTCAGTTTTGCTACTTGTTCCGGATACAGCGAACCGTACGAATCGACCAAATAAATCACGTCGACGGGACTTTCACCCAGCATTTGCAGTGCCGCATCGATCTCCTCATCTTTGGCTTTGGATACTGCCATGACGTTTGCGCACGTCTCATAACCGCGCTTTTTACAATACTCGATCATCTCGATCGCGCGCGGAATCTCGTTGATATAGCTCGCTACGCGCACCATATCAATGACACTGTCTTTCTTTTCGCCGATGTCTTTGGCAAAATCCGTCCTGCCCACGTCCGCCATTACGGCAAGCTTCATGTCCGTCTTATTCTCGCCCACGATCTTGCGCAGGTCTTCTTCGTCGCAGAACTTATATTTCCCGAATTTATTGACGTCAAACATCGCCTTGGATGCCTTGTAACCCATTTCCATGTAGTCGACACCCGCGGCGACGTTCATTTCATACAGAGCCTTTGCGAACGTGTCCGAAAATTCAAAATTATTGCACAGCCCGCCGTCGCGCAAGGTCGCATCCAGCACCTTGATGTCGGGACGGAAAGATAACAATGAACCTTTACGCTTGACTTCCATAAAAAACCTCCCAATCCTGTTCTCGCATTTCTCGGCAAGCTGATGCCTGCGAAATGCCGAGATTTTTAGGGGAAACCCGAACCGCTTTCCCCTCGTTGCGGCATTTTTAATGGCACACATATTTTGAATGCCGCAACTTCACCCTTTCCGTAAGCCTTCGGCAAATCGGGGGAAAAAGCCAAAAGTGTGATTTCGGCTTTTTCAGATATTATTTAATAATTTTGGCGCGTTCCAAAATCGCAATTTTGGATTAGCGCACCCAATTTGTCGCATGCCTGCGACCTCAAGCGGGTGAATGCGGCGCGCATACTATGGCGTGCCCCTAAAAGTGCGCCGCAGAGGGCAGAGCCCTCAAATTACGACTTTTTCTTTCGTCAGCTCGAAAGAAAAAGTGTAAACCCTTTCTCAATGTCTGTTTTTCAGCTCCGTGCATACGTCCGAAAGCTTCACGCCCGCATCGCATAAAAGAACAAGCGTGTGGTAGAAAAGATCGGCGCACTCGCCCACGATCTCTTCCTTGCTTTTATTCTTAGCCGCTATGACCAATTCCACAGCCTCTTCGCCTGTCTTTTTCGCGATCTTATCCACACCCTTGGAAAAAAGATACGCCGTATAGCTGCCCTCTTCGGGGTTTGCTTTGCGGTCCTCGACAATGCGCTGCAATTCACCGAGCATCGGCGCCCCTTCCCCGCAATCCTGTATAGGGGTATAAAAACAGGTGTAGTTACCCGTATGGCACGCCGCGCCGATCTGTTCCACCTTCAAGAGCACACAGTCCTTATCGCAATCGAGAAATATTCCGCGCACCTTTTGCAGATGTCCGCTCTCTTCCCCTTTTTTCCATAATTTTCGGCGGGAACGGCTCCAATAATGCGCGTAACCCGTTTCCAGCGTCTTTTTGTACGCTTCTTCGTTCATGTACGCCTGCATCAGTACCTCGCCGCTCTCATAGTCCTGTGCAATGGCGCAGACAAGTCCCTTTTCGTCAAATTTGAGTTGTTCCATATCTTAATAAACCTTCCTTACCGGGATGCCCTGCCCCGCGAGATATTCTTTGAGTTCTTTCATGTCGATCTGCGAAAAATGGAACAGCGATGCCGCGAGCGCCGCATCTGCGCCTCCGTCCGTGAGAACGTCGGCAAAATCTTTCATCGTTCCCGCGCCGCCCGACGCTATGACGGGAATATTTACCGCATCCGCCGCGGCGCGCGTAAGTTCGAGATCGTAACCCGCTTTTGTGCCGTCTCTGTCCATACTGGTCAGAAGCACTTCCCCCGCGCCCAATTTTTCTGCGCGGCGGATCCATTCGATCGCATCCAGTTCGGTGCGCACCCTGCCGCCGTTGAGATAAACGGCCCAGCTTCCACGCTCGTTGCGCTTTGCATCCACCGCCAGCACCACGCATTGCGAACCGAATTTGAGCGCTGCGTCTGTAATGAGGGACGGATTGCGGATCGCCGCAGAATTGACGGCGATCTTGTCCGCGCCCGCCGCCAAAAGTTCACGGAAATCTTCCGTTGAACGAATACCGCCGCCCACCGTCAGCGGAATAAATACCTGCTCGCTGGCACGGCTTAAAATGTCGACGGCAGTCTTTCTTCCGTCACTGGAAGCAGTAATATCCAAAAACACGATCTCGTCCGCGCCGATCTTGTCGTACGCCTTGGCGATCTCCACGGGATCGCCCGCATCGATTAAATTGACAAAGTTGACTCCTTTGACAACCCGCCCTTTGTCAATATCCAGGCAGGGTATGATCCTCTTTGCAAGCATTGTCATTTCCTTATGCGCGCGCCGCCGCAAGCGCTTCTTTCAGATCGATCTTTCCGTCATAGAGCGCTTTGCCGAGCACCGCACCGTAAATGTTTTTTGCTTTCAGTGCGAGCACGTCCTGCATCGAAGAAATGCCGCCCGAAGCAATGATCGACAGCCCGGTTTCTTCCTGCATCTGCGCCGTGCCCTCTACATTTGCGCCTTCCATGGCGCCGTCCTTGGAAATATCGGTATACAGCGCATAACGAATGTGCATATGTTTACATTTTTTCCCGAATTCGATCGCGGAGATATCCGTCGTTTCCGTCCAGCCTTTGACCGCGAACATTCCGTCCTTCGCGTCGATGCCCGCCACGATCTTTTCGGGAAATTGGTAGGTCGCAAGCGCAAAATCGTCGGGATGGTATGCCGCCATCGTGCCGATGACCGCGCGGTCCGCGCCAGCGTCCAAACGTCTGCGGATATCCACGATCCTGCGCAGCCCGCCGCCGCTCTGTATCCTGACGTCTACATGTTTCTTGATTTCGCTGATGATATCGTCGATGCCGCTCTCGCCCGTGAACGCGCCCGAAAGGTCAACGATATGCAGCCATTCGGCGCCCGCTTCCGCCCATTTTTCCGCAAACTCGACGGGATCGCCGTACTCGGTCACCTGATTTTTGTCGCCCTTGTACAGGCGCACCGCCTTGCCGTTCAAAATATCGATCGCAGGAAATAAAATCATGATAAATTCTCCTTTTGCGTTGTCATTGTCCTCATCGCGCTCACATTGCGCAAAAATTTTTCAAAAGCCTTAAACCTGCCTCGCCGCTCTTTTCGGGATGAAACTGCACCCCGTACGCGTTTCCGCTGTACACCGCCGACGGATACTCGACAAAATATTCGGTCTTGGCACAGGCAAACCTGTCCGCGCAGTCGGCGCGGTAACTGTGCACGAAATAAAAGCGCGTACCCTCTGCAATGCCGTCAAACAGCGGCGTTTTGAGGTCGTGCACTTCGTTCCAGCCGATCTGCGGGATCTTGCCCTCGCAAAAGCGAACGACCTGTCCCTTCACAAGCCCGAGGCCCGCATACTCGCCGTCTTCAAAGCTTTTTTCCAGCAAAAACTGCATCCCGAGGCATATGCCGAGCAATTTCGTGTCCCGCACGCGCTCTTTCACGTATGTATCCAGTCCGCGCGCGCAGAGTTCCGCCATGCCCGCGCCGAAAGAACCGACACCCGGCAAAATCAGCTTATCGCAACCGTCCAGCGCCCTCGTTTCGCCCGAAACGACCGCTCGCTCGCCGATCGCCTCCAAAGCCTTTTGCACCGAACGCAGGTTCCCCGCGCCGTAATCGACGATGCCGATCATTTACAGCACCCCTTTGGAGGACGGGACGGAGTCGGATACGATCTTCACCGCATCCTGCACACATTTGGCAAAAGCCTTGAAAATAGCTTCCGCTTCGTGATGCATGTTGCCGCCTTTGAGAAGCTGCACATACAGATTCACGCCCGCATTGAACGAAAATGCGCGCAAAAACTCTTCGACGAGTTCGGCATCGAATTCGCCGATCTTGCCCGAAAGTTTTTGCTCGAAATTGAGATACGGTCTGCCGCTGATGTCCAGCGCGACAAGCGCGGCACATTCATCCATCGGCACGATGCGGTCGGCAAAACGGGCGATGCCCTTCTTGTCGCCGAGCGCCGTTTTGAATGCCTGACCGAGACAGATTCCGACGTCTTCCACGCTATGGTGGAAATCCACGTCAATATCTCCCGTGCATTTGATCTGCAAATCCATTCCCGAATGCACACTCAAAAGTTCGAGCATATGGTTCAAAAATCCCACACCCGTATCGACGGAATTGAGCCCCTTGCCGTCCAAATCGAGTTTGAGCGAAATATCCGTTTCACGCGTTTTGCGGGAAATTTCGGCTGTACGCATTCCTGTTTCCTCCCTGTGCTTTCGCCCGCGCCATTCGGCGCGGGCGGCATTGTTATTTTTTTAAACGGACGCGCACCGCATTCGCATGCGCGCCGAGATGTTCGCTTTCCGCAAGGCGCACAATGTCCTCGCCGTCCTCTTCGATCGCCTCGCGCGTATATTTGATGACGCTCATTTTGCGCAAAAACACGTCCTGGTTGAGCACTTCGAAAAAGCGCGCCGAGCCGCCCGTAGGCAGAGTATGGTCGGGCCCCGCGAAATAATCGCCGACGGGCTCGGGCGTCCACGCCCCCAAGAACACCGCGCCCGCATTTTTTATCTTCGGCAAAAGTTCGTCACAATTTTCCACGGCGAGTTCGAGATGCTCGGGCGCAATTTTGTTGGCGAGATCCACCGCCTCGTCCATGTCCTTCACCAGAATGATACCGCCCGCATGTTCGCAGGAATATGCCGCAATGTCTCTGCGCGGCAAAAGAGCAAGCTGACGTTCCACTTCCGCCTGTACTTTTTCGGCAAATGCCGCGTCGTCGGTAATGAGCAGGGCGCGCGCAAGTTTGTCGTGCTCCGCCTGCGACAGAACATCCGCCGCCACAAATTCGGGATTTTGCTTATTGTCCGCAACGATGAGAATTTCCGAAGGCCCCGCAAGCATGTCCAATCCCACTTCACCGTATACTTCCTTTTTGGCGAGGGTGACGAAGATATTGCCGGGTCCCGCGATGACGTCCGCTTTCGGAATGCTCTGCGTCCCGTACGCGAGCGCCGCGATCGCCTGCGCACCGCCCACTTTAAACACCTTTTCCGCACCGCATTCCTTTGCCGCAACCAAAATAGCGGGTTCGATCTTTCCGTTTTTCGCCGGCGTACAGACGTAGATATGCTCTACTCCCGCCGCCTTTGCGGGCAGAACGCCCATCAGCACCGAACTGGACAAGGGCGCCGTGCCGCCCGGAACATAGATGCCCGCGCGCTCCACCGCGCGCACCACATACCCCGTCGTACGGCCGTTTTGCGTGCGCACGTCCTGCGTCTTCGGCGAACGGCAATGATACTCGTAGACGTTCTTTGCCGCCTTGCGAAGCGAAGCAATGAACGCCTCATCCACCTGTTCGTACGCCGCGGCGAATTCCGCGTCGCTCACGCACACCGTTTCCGCCGTCAGGCGGGAACCGTCAAACTGCTCACTGTATGAAAACAGTGCTTCGTCCTTTTTTTCGCGCACCGCCGCAACGATCGCGCGCACCGCAGCCGCAGCCTTTTCATCGTCAAATTTACCGCGTGAGAGAATGCTCTCCGCCTCCGCGGGATTTTTATAAATTTTCATGTTTTCCTCTTATGCTTGCCCGATATATTTTTTCATTTCCGAAAGAAGCGGCAAGATCTCCGCCGCTTTGGTTTTCAGGCTGACTTTGTTCGCGATCAGCCGCGCGGAAATATCAAAAACATCTTCTAACACGACCAATCCGTTCGCACGCAATGTCCCGCCCGACTGAACGATATCGAAAATGACGTCCGCAAGCCCCGTCAGCGGCGCAAGTTCAATGGAACCGTTGAGCTTGATGATCTCTACATCTTCGCCGCGGGTCAAGAACAACTTTTTCGCGAGGTTGACATATTTGGTCGCAACGCGCAGGTGCGATCCGTGCAATTTTTCCTTCGCATCCGGAAAGCCGGCCAGGCTCAGCCTGCACTTTTCAAAGCCCAGATCGAGCATTTCATACAAGTCCGCGTCCGCTTCGAGAAGGGTATCCTTCCCTACCACGCCGATGTCGGCAATGCCGTATTCAACGTACGTCGGCACGTCCGCAGGCTTCACAAAGAAAAATTTGAATGCGCCGTCCGGCGTTTCCAACACTAATTTGCGCGTCTCTTCCTTTAAGACTTCGGCACGGATGCCGCATTTGATAAATATGTCCGCGCAAGATTCGGCAAGCCGTCCCTTGGCAAGCGCTACATTCAGCATATACCGCCCTCCTTGTTCTGCAACGCGCGCAGAACGCGCATCATTCCGACTGCAAAACCGACCGCAGGAAGATCTTTTCCAAACTGAGCGCAAAGCCCGTCGTATCTGCCGCCTGAAAGCACCGAAGCGCCCACGCCTTCCGCGAGCCCCGTAAAGACCATGCCCGAATAGTACGAAAGACTCTTGACGGTTCCGAGGTCGAAAGATACATACTCGTCCACGCGCGCTTTTTTCAGATAAGCGTATACTTCCTGCAAATGCGCGAGCGACTCGCGCGCAAGGGCGTTATCCGTAAGTTTTTCCGCTTCGGACAAAACTTCCGCGCCGCCGAACAGCGACGGAAGCGCCAAAATCGCCGCCTGCGCTTTTTTGCCTGCTCCCAGTTTTTTTAAGGCAAGCTCGGTATTGACCTGATCTTTTGCGTTAATATAAGCACGGATCTCTTCCGCGTCTTCTTCGCGCAGTCCGCTCTCTTCCAAAAGCCCTTTATAGAAGCCGACGTGCCCGATGTCCACGATAAATTTTTTCAGTCCGACCGCTTTGAGGCAATCGACGGCAAACGCTATGATCTCCGCATCCGCACGGGCACCCCTCTCGCCGAATACTTCCACGCCCGCTTGTGCGACTTCGCGATCGGAATTCCCGCCCGCCGATAAGTCATACACCTGCGTGAAATAGCAAAGTTTTGCCCGCTCCTCGTGCAGTTTTGTCGCCGCAATGCGCGCGCACGCCAAGGTCATATCCGGCCGCAGAACGATCAGATTTCCGTCCTTGTCCGTAAGTTTGAACATCTTGGTCTGCGCGACCGTACTCTTGATGCAGGCGTATGTGTCGTAATATTCCAGTCCCGCCGAACGCACAAAGCGGAATCCCGCTCCTTTGAATTTGCCGCGCAGGATCTCTTCCGCGGCGTCCAGCTTTTCACATTCGTCGGGCAATACGTCGCGCACCCCCGACGGCAATTTATAATAAGACATCGTCTTCCCTCGCCAATTTTGTATATTTATGCGGTTTATTCCGCACTGCGCGCATAAATACAGACTTTTTGCAAAAATTTTTTGCTTGTTTTTCCGAAATATTATACCATGCGAACGCATGTCCTGTCAATAAAACGCGCGCCATACACGCGCACGCGCGAGAAATTCGATCAACTTTGCTATTTTTACAAATAGAAAAGCTTTCAAAAACAGAAAAACCCGCCGCTTGCCAGGCAAGCGGCGGGCAAAAATCAATTGAGCACGATATCTTGCAACGCCTCATATTTTTTCAAAGCGAGTTCGCGAAGCCGGGAAATATCCGCACAGGCGATCGCCTCGTCCGCAAGCCTCTTCGCCGTGAAAATAACTTCGGGCGGATAGCGAAGGTTCTTGATATCCGATAACACATGTCCGCTCTGGCGCAGTCCCATAAAATCGCCTCCGCCGCGCATTTCCAGATCTTTTTCGGCGATCGCAAAGCCGTCCGAATTATTTTTAATTGCGGAAAGCCGCACACGCGCTTCTTCGGAATCCGTCCCCATGAGCAAAAAGCAATAGCTCTTTTTATTTCCCCGCCCCACTCTGCCGCGCAGCTGATGCAACTGCGAAAGGCCGAAACGTTCAGCGTTGTAAATGACCATGATGGTCGCGTCCGGAACGTCGATCCCGACCTCGATGACAGTAGTCGAAACGAGACAATCGACCTGTTTTGTTTTGAACGCCTGCATGATTTCAGCCTTTTCCTTGTCCTTCATCTTGCCGTGCAGGAGCGCAAACCGCACGCGCGGAAGGCGGTTTTTGAGCTCGTCGAACAGTTCGGTCACGCTCATGAGCGAGCCCTCTTCGTCCCCCTCGATCTTGGGACAGACAAAATAACTCTGGTTGCCCTTTTTCGCTTCCTCGCCGATGTATTCGAGCATATCGTCATACTTTCTGGAAGGCACGATCGCCGTCGAAACTTCTGCGCGCGAAACGGGTTTGTCTTTGATCACCGAGATGTCGAGATCGCCGTAAAAGATCAGCGAAAGCGTACGCGGAATGGGCGTCGCGGACATGACGAGCATATCCGCACCCGCACTCTTCTCGCCCAAAGCGCTCCTCTGCGCCACGCCGAAGCGATGCTGTTCGTCGCAGACGCAAAAGGCGAGGTCTTTTGGCTGCACGTCCGCTTGCAACACCGCATGCGTACCGCACACAATGTCGATCTCTCCCGCCGCGAGCGCTTTTTTGATGGATGTTTTTTCCTTCGCGGGCGTAGACCCCGCCAAAAACGCGGCGCGATATTCGGGCAAATATTTTCGAATAAGCGCAAAATTCTGCGCCGCAAGCACCTCGGTAGGCGCCAAAAATGCCGCCTGATGCCCGCTTTTGACAGCCATATAAACGCCGCACAGCGCGACCGCCGTCTTGCCGCTCCCCACGTCGCCCTGCAACAAGCGGTTCATGCGGTTGGGGGATTTCAAATTTTCAAAGATCTCGTTCACCGCACTCTTTTGCCCCTGCGTAAACGAAAAGGGAAAGCGCGCGGCAAATGCGGCAACGTCCTGCGCCGTACACTCGTATCGGAAGGCACGCGCGTCTTCTTTGCCGCCTTTGATAAACTTGAATGCCGAAATGAGCACAAAGTATTCTTCCAAAGCGATGCGCTCCGCCGCCCTGTCTTTTGCCGCAAGCGACTCGGGCGCATGGATATCGGAATATGCCTGTGCAAGGGGAGAAATTCTGTATTTTTGTACCAGTTCATACGGAATCGCCGTCTGTACGGAAACACGACGCAGAGCTTCGCGCACTGCATCCCGCACCGATTTTTGCGTCAGCGTGCCTTTCAGCCCATAGACCGGCACGATGCCTTTGAGGCGAAAATTGCGTTCGCGGGGCTCAAAGGACGGGTTGACCATCGAAGGCGCGCCCACTCCGCGCTTGTTGGAAATGCGGCCGTAAAAAAGATATTCTTCGCCCGCGTGCAGATGTTCGCGCACATACGGCGCGTTGAACCATACCGCCGAAAAGCGTTCGCCGTCCTGATCGCACCAGACTTTGACATAACTGCGCTTACCGTAATAAGAAACCTGCGGCTCGCTCGCCACGCGGCAGGCAATGAGCGCCGTATCGTTGTGATAACAGGACGATAAGCGCACTTGCTGGGTAAGATCGAGATAGGAGCGCGGAAAATACCGCACGAGATCTTCGGGCGTAAATATATTCAGTTTGTTTAAATCTTTCGCTCGCTTGTCCGAAATCCCCTTTAAATCGGTGAGTTTCATGCCTCTCCCCTCTTTTTTTACGTTTTTAAACGCCGCCGGCTTTCGCCCGCTATCAAAAAACGGCGGGATGGCCCCGCCGCATCTTATGCTTTTGTTTATTCCAGCGACACGATGTAATAATAGATAGGCTGACCGCCAAAGTGATAATCCACGTCGCAATCCGGAAATGCTTCGGCAAGTTTCGCCGCCGCTTCTTCCGCTTCTTCTTCTTTCACATCCTTTCCGTAATACAACGTGATGATCTCATGCGTACTGTCTTTAAGCTTCTTCACGAGATCGGTCAGCGTATCTTCAATGTTATTGCCCTTGGCAAGGATTTTCTTATCATCCAAACCGATAATATCCCCTTCTTTGAGCGAAAATCCGTTGACATTCGTGGAACGCACGGCATACGTCACTTGTCCGGCACGCACGTTGTCGATGGCATGGATCATATCCGTTTTATTTTCTTCCGCAGAAGCTTCGCTGTTGAACGCAAGCGCCGCGGCAAATCCCTGCGGTATGTTTTTTGTGGGAATCACGTGAATGGTGCGCTTTTCGACAAGCGCCTTCGCCTGTTCCGCCGCAAGAATTATATTTTTGTTGTTCGGGAATACGAACACATGCTCAGCATTGATCTTTTGCACTGCGGTCGCAATGTCGCTCGCACTCGGATTCATCGTCTGTCCGCCCTCGATTACGCGATCGACCAATAAATCCTTGAAAATTTCCGAGATCCCTTCGCCGGTACAGATGGCGAGCATACCCATTTCTTTCTTTTCTGCCTCGCGTTTCGCACGCAGAGCGCGGTTCTGTTCGAGCATGTTTTCGATCTTGACTCGATCCAGTTCGCCCAGCTCCACCGCATACTGCAACGCCTGTCCCGGATTATTGGTATGCACGTGCACTTTTACGAGCTCTAAGTCCCCGATGCAGATAACGCTGTCGCCGATCTTCATCAGCTTTTCTTTCAACTTATCAATGTCCGCAAGCGTGGTTTGTTTCTTTAAATTGATTATAAAAAATTCGGTGCAATACGCAAATTCGATCTCGCCCAAATCGAGGTTGATGATGTCCGAATTATCCCCGAATACGTCCTCGTCCGACTTCTGCGCTTCGGGCGCAACGTATTCTTCTGCGACTTCTTCGCCCGTCAATACGCCTAAAAATCCGCGATAAATGCACAAAAGCCCCATGCCGCCCGAGTCCACAACCCCTGCTTTCTTCAAAACAGGCAATAATTCGGGGGTCTGCGCGAGAGCTTCTTCACCTTTTTTGATGACGTCCGCCAAAAATTCCGCGAAATCTTTATACTTCGACGCCGACTGACGAGCAAATTCACTCATCAGGCGCGCCACCGTGAGCATTGTGCCTTCCTTGGGCTTGGAAACGGCGGAATACGCGACCTTGGTGCCGTTTTCCATCGCTTTGGCAAATGCTTTGATGGTGATCTCTTCGCCGTTTTTGATCTCCGCACAAATGCCGCGGAAAAGCTGCGAAAGAATCACCCCCGAATTTCCGCGCGCACCTTTGAGCGCACCTTTGGAAACCGCGTCGCAAAGCTCCTGCAAACGGTTGGATGAACAGAGCGAAAGCTCCTTCACCGCCGATTGAATGGTCAGCGACATATTCGTTCCCGTATCTCCGTCGGGAACAGGGAAAACGTTGAACGAGTCAACCTTTGTTCTATTTATTTCAAGCACCTTTGCGCCCGAAATAATCATCTTCCGGAACTCGGTGCCACCGATCGTTTTTGGCATTGAAATGCTTTCTCCTTCAATAACGGGAAAAACGGGCGATCAGAGCCGCACCCCGATGATATTTACATTCACCGTGTCGACAATCATGCCCGTGAATTTTTCGACCCTGTATTTCACGCCCTCTTTGAGCGATTCGGCAACTGCATTGATCGATACGCCGAATTTAATAATGACATACACGTCGATATAGATCCTGTCTCCGTAGGTCGTAACCTTTACGCCCTTGCCCTGCGGCTGTTTGTGAAACAATTCCGAAACGCTGTCGGTAAAACGGCGCGAAACAGTTTCGACGATGCCGTAACATTCCATCGCCGCCTGCGATGCGACCTTCGCGATCGCCATATCCGAAATTGTGATTTTGCCGTAGGCATTGCTCGTGTTTACAGACATAAAACCATGCTCCCGTATCACAGATATTTTATACTATTTTTCCCCGTTTTGCAAGAGAAATTTTTATATATACGCCGTTTTTTTTCTTTTTCGGGAAATTTTATGCAAAAGCGCGCAAAATCGATTGCTTTTTTTTATCGATTTTGATATAGTAGTAACGCTCGTTTAGGGCGGAGCGCTTTTTTCGCCCGATACACCGATTACAACCGCGGAGGTGATAGATATGTCGAGAGTATGCAGCGTATGCAACAAGGGCCAGAGCGCAGGAAACAACGTGAGCCACAGCAACCGCAAGACGAAAAGGACGTTCAACGCGAACGTGCAGAAAGTGAAAATCGTCAAGGACGGCAAAGTGGAATCCGCATATGTATGCGCCCGTTGCCTGAAAAGCGACAAAGTAGAGCGCGCGTAATTTCACAAACAACACGAACGGTAAAAGGCTCTTCCTTAGGAAGTGCCTTTTTTTCGCGGCGTGCAAAGAATGCACGATCGCACCGCGCAAAGTTTTTGAAAGTAAATAATAAAACAAAATACAAACGCGCCCGCGGCGCCGCTTGAAGCGGCGCCGCGGGCGCGCCTTTTTACTTTATAAACCGACAGCCGCCCCGAAAGGCGGCTGTTTTTTCTTTTGTGAGGCTGTCAGTTCCCCTTCGCAACCAGAAGGCGCAATACCGCGCGCACGGGTGCGGGCGGCCTGACACAAATGATCTTTACCATTTTGCTTCCTCCGTCACTTCAAACACGAACAGGACACCGTCATCGCAAACGATGCGTGCCGCGTCCTTTTCGATCACGTTGCTGATGCCGCGGCAGCTTCCCGCCGCGAGCGTGAGATCGCACAGGGGATATTTCAGCCCCTCACTCTCCATTATATGCGCACTCTCCCCGACGGGTGCGAGCGAAAGGGTCTTGCCGCGTTTGTCTCGCCAGCAAATTTCGCCTTCCGCGCAATAAATATCCGTATAATTTGTGCGCAGCATTGCAAACGCTCCGCGCCTGTGCGCCGCGACCAAAAGCTGCATATTCCCGAACAGATGATCTTCGCGCCCGCCTCCGCCGCCATAAATAATAATGTCGCGTATGCCCTTGGCAAGCAGCATTTCCAGCGCGATCTCGCCGTCGGTAAAATCCTTTTCGGAAGGGTACACGACGCCGCCTTCGGGCACATACCCCAGCGAATCAAAATCGCCCGCAATCACGTCAATGGGGACATTCGCGCTTTTGAGCGCGCCGTCACAGCAGATCACAAATGCGTCTTCTGCGTCGATTTTTCCGCGATACGGTTCGCCGTTGAGCAGAATGATCCCCTTCATCTGCCGCACCGCAAAGCCGCAATGGTCTTTGCCATATCCGCCGCCTTAAATACGGTATTGCCCGCCACAAGCACGTCCACGCCCGCATCGATCACGCGGCGCGCATTCTCCTCGGTGATGCCGCCGTCGATTTCCAGCCGCGCATCCAGCCCGTGCGCATCCAAAAATTTACGCGCCTCTTCCGCCTTGGGCAAAGTACGCTCGATAAATTTCTGTCCGCCGAGCCCCGGATAAACGCTCATCACAAGGAACATGTCGCAAAGCTCCATCGCTTTTTCCGCCGCGGAAAACGGGGTGTCGGGACTGATGACCGCGCCGCACTTTACGCCGAAAGAACGGATATGTTCCAGCGTCTCTTTCAGCCGCTCGCCGCACGCTTCGACGTGCACGGTGATATAATCCGCACCCGCCTCCGCAAAATCTTTCACTTTATCGATGGGATTGACCACCATCAGATGTACGTCCAGCGGAAGCGACGTGTGCTTTTTCACGGCCCCGACCATCTGCGAACCGAACGTAATGCGCGAAACGAACGTCCCGTCCATCACGTCGCAATGCAGAAGGTCCGCGCCGCACGTTTCCAATTTTTGTACCGCCTCACCCATCGCCGCGAAATCCGCAGACAGAATAGAAGGCGCGATCAGAACTTTTTTTCCCATGGTATTCTCCTTATTCGGGGCAGGTCTCGCCCGTCCCTTCCGCATTCTTTTCGATGTAACCGGCGCGCAACTGCCCGCACGCCCCGCCGATATCCGCGCCGATCTGGCGGCGCAGCGTCGCCGACAGTCCGCCCTTTTCCAAAAGTCCCAAAAAGCGGTACGCATCCTTCTCCGATATGCCGCGCAAGTTTTTTTCCTTCACTTCGTTGAGACGGATGAGATTGACGTGACAGGGCCTGCCTTTCAAAATCGAGATCAGCCGCTCGGCATGCGCCGCGTCCGCATTCTCTCCCGCAATGAGGGAATATTCAAAGATGTACCGCCTGCCCGTCTTTTTAAAATAATGATCGCACGCCTTTAAAATATCGGCAATCTTGTACGCCTTTGCAACGGGCATGATGCGCTCGCGTTCCTCATCCGTCGGCGAATGCAGGGATACCGTCAGATTGACGGGTACCCCCTCTTCGGCAAGATCGTACATTTTCGGCACCAGCCCGCAGGTGGAAAGGGAAATATTGCGCGCACTGATGCAGATGCCGCCCGCCGCCGTCACATTTTTCAAAAACCGCACCGTATTATCGTAGTTGTCCAAAGGCTCGCCGCTCCCCATGAGCACGACGTTGGTCACGGCACGCTTTTCCACGCCTCCGCCCGCCCGCGCATTGACGACGAGAATCTGCGACAGGATCTCCCCCGCCGTGAGATTGCGCACGAGTCCGTTCAGTCCCGAAGCGCAGAACGCACAGTTCATGCGGCACCCCACCTGCGTGGAAACGCACTGCGTTTTTCCGTATTTATAGGACATGAGCACCCCTTCGACGAGGTTTCCGTCCGCAAGCTCAAAAAGATATTTTTCGGTGCCGTCCGAAGAGCGGAACACCTCGCGGATGCGCACGGGCTCGTCCTCAAACCGCTCCGCAAGCCGCGCGCGGAATTCTTTGGAAAGCCCCGGGATCTCCGAAATTTTTTTGCCCTGCATCAGACCGCGGTACAGCTGATCGGCGCGAAATTTCTTTTCACCCATTTCCGCGCACAACGCATCCAGTTCTTCGCGGGACGCATCCTGCAAGATCTCTTTCATGTGCGACTCCTTATAAATTTTGCGACATAAAAACCCGCTCCCATTGACAAATGCGGCAAAAACTGCAATCCGTACTTTTTCCGCATATGTCCCAAAGGGCAATCGAGTGTCTGCGGCGAAAAGTCGGGACGGCTTTTTAAAAATGCGCCCGCCGTCACGTCGTTTTCCTCCCCGAACACCGAGCAGGTCGAATAGTACAGCGCGCCGCCCTCTTTCACGTATTCCGCACAGGCGCAAAGAATCGCGCGCTGGGTGTTTGCGAGCGCGGCAATGTCTTCTTCCTTGCGGAACAGTTTGATATCCGGATTCTCCGCGACTACGCCGTATCCGGAACACGGCGCATCCACAAGCACGGCGTCAAATTTTTCTCTGTACGTTTCGTCATACGCGGATGAATCGCGGCACACGACTTCGATATTCCCCGCGCCCATGCGCAAAGCATACGCCCGTATGAGCTGTGCGCGGTGTTCGTGCAGTTCGAATGCCGTCACTTTGCCGCATTTTCCCGCAAGAAGCACGCTCTTTCCGCCCGGCGCGGCACATGCGTCCAGCATCGACTCCACAGGTTCGACGCAATGGCAGATCGCGACCGAACCCACCGACTGAAAGGTATATTCCCCCGCATCGTATCCGCCGTCGCGGCGAAAATGCGCAAAGGCATACACATTTTGAAAGGGCGTCGGCTCGTATTCTCCCGCCGCGAGGTATTTTTCCGCCGCCGCGGCATTTGCAAAGCGCACAAACGTGCGCGCGGGGCGATGGCTCATAATTTCCTCTGCATCCTTTCCGTATTCGGCAAGGAGCTTTCGCACCGCGAAAACGGGATAGGAATATTGCAAAGAAAGCGCCGAAACCTTGTCCGCAGGAAACTGCAATTTCTGCGCGTCGAATGCGCGCAGAAAGGCGTTCACAAACCCCGAAGCGCCGCCCTTGCCCAGTTTTTTCAAAAGAGCCACAGCGTTGTCCGTGACCATATATTTCGGCTTTTCCAAAAATAAAAGCATATACAGCGCGACTTTTAAAAGGATCCGCACGGGAAGTTTCGGATTTTTGGGCGCAAACGTACGGATGCAATGATCCAGATACAGATCGTTTTCCAGCACGCCGTAACAGATGCGCACGGTGCGCGCTCGGTTGAGCTCCTCGACGGGCGTGTCCGCGAGCGCCTGTTTTAAAAAAGCGCCCCCGCCGTACACTTTTTGCAGGACCGCAAACGGATCGTAGAGCGGATTGGTCATGCTTCGCTCCCGAACACGTCGCCGACAACAACTTTCCTGCCGTTCACAAGGTCGCAGGCAGACAGCTTTTTGCCGCCTTCCAGTTGCATCTGCACGATCTTCAATATCCCCGCGCCTGCCTTTACATATATTCCCGTCTTATCCGCGCGCACAACTTCCCCTATCGCGCCTGCGGCATTATCGTTTAAAGCTTCGGCAAAAAAAACATTGACCAGTTTGCCGTGCAGACGCGTAAATGCCAAGGGCTCGGGATTCATCGCGCGGATCAGGCGGCACAATTCATCGGCGCTCTTTTTTAAATCCAGCGCGCAGTCTTGCTTTTTGATCTTCTTGCATAAGGTCGCCGTGTCTTCGTTCTGCTTTGTAAACACAGCCCTGCCCGCTTCCAGATCTTTCAGCGCCTCCACGATCAGCTTTCCGCCGAGATCGGTCAGGCGCAAGGCAAGCGTTTCCGCCGTGTCATCCTCCGAAATCGCAGTTTCGCCGACACGGAGCATGTCGCCCGTATCGAGTCCGATATCGGTGCGCATGATCGTGACGCCCGTCACCCGATCACCCGCGAGGATGGCGTGCTGAATGGGAGACGCCCCCCTCCAACGCGGAAGCAACGAGGCATGGATGTTATACACGCCCTGCGAAAATGCGTCCAAAATTTCCTGCGTCAGGATCTGTCCGTACGCGCAAGTGACGAGAACGTCCGCGCCGATCGCGCGCACCTCGTCGGCGCAGTCGCGGATCTTTTGAAAGGTATATACGGGAATACCCCGCTCCGCCGCAAACGCTTTGAGAGGCGTGGGCGTAAGCACGCCCTTTCTCCCGACAGGTTTGTCGGGTTGGGTGATGACCGCAGAAACCGGATACCCCGCTTCGAGGATCGCCCGCAACGGCGAAACGGAAAACGCGGGCGCGCCCGCATATGCTATCTTCATGGGCTTCTCCTTCAATCGCGAACGCGTTCGACGCGCTCGGCGCGGTCGGTGTACAGCACGCCGTCAAGATGGTCAAGTTCATGACACACCGCGCGCGCAAAAAATCCGCGCGCCACCAGCTTTTTGCGCTTGCCTTTGCGGTCGGAATACTCCACTTTCACGATCATGGGGCGGGTTACCACGCCGCGCTTGCCGCGCACCGAAAGGCATCCCTCCCAGCCCGTCTGCTCGCCCTTGCTTTCAACAATGACGGGATTGATCAGCTCATAAAATCCCTCGCTCACGTCCACGACCACGGCGCGGCGCAAAACGCCCACCTGCGGCGCGGCAAGCCCCGCGCCCTCTTCCTTGCGGACGGTGTCTTTCATATCGTCGAGGAGCTGGAAAAGCTTTTCATCGAAAGCCGTCACTTCAAAACATTTTTTACGCAGGACTTCGTCTCCTTCCTGCACAACATTGCGGATTGCCATAATACCTCCCAAAACCGATTCACACTTTTTCTTTCGAGCTGACGAAAGAAAAAGTCGTGATTTGAGGGCTCTGCCCTCTGCGGCGCGCCCTTTGAGGGCACACCACATTATGCGCGCCGCATTCACCCGCTTGAGGTCGCAGGTATGCGACAAATTGAGTGCGCTTATCCAAAATTGCGATTTTGGAACGCGCCAAAATTATTAAATATTAACTGAAAAAGCCGAAATCACACTTTTGGCTTTTTCCCCCGATTTGCCGAAGGCTCACGGAAAGGGTGAAAACGCGGCATTTCGATACTATGTGTGCCCCTATTCTATGCCGCGTTGAGGGGAAAGCCGTTCGGGTTTCCCCTGAATATCTCGGCATTTCGCAGGCACCAGCTTGCCGAGAAATGCGAGAGCCTGTTTAGCTTAAATTCGCCGGATTTTCTTCGACGTACACGAGCACGTCGCGCGTTTTTCCCGCAAGCGCGCGCGCGTAGATCTCGGGCAAAAGCGCGTCGTCCGTCAGCCGCATGAGCACCTGATAGCGGAATTTGTTCTGAATACGCTTGACGGGGGAACGCATTTTATTGAAAAACAAAAATTTATCCCGGTGCGCTTCGAACAGTTCTTTGAGCGAGAAGTAAACTTCTTTCAGCGATCCGAGCGCCTTTTTATCCTCTTCGCCCGTGACCATCACGCGCACGATCTTCGCAAAGGGCGGAAACGCCGTCGCTTTGCGCACGGAGATCTCGTGACGAAAAAAGCCCTTGTAATCGTAATTGACGGCAAAGCGCAGGATGTAATTTTCGGGATCATACGTCTGCAATACAACTTTCCCTTGCTCCTGTGCGCGTCCGCTCCTGCCCGCAACCTGCGTGATAAGCTGAAATGTCCGCTCGCCGCTGCGATAATCGGAAAAATGCAGGCTCATATCCGCGTCGAGAATCCCCACCAACGTCACCGCGGGAAAATCGTGTCCCTTGGCGATCATCTGTGTTCCCACCAGGATATCCGCCTCGCGGTCTGCAAATTTTTTTAAAATCTTGTAATGCCCTTCTTTGCCGCTCGTCGTATCCACGTCCATGCGCAGAATGCGCGCCGAAGGATACAGTTTTTTGAGTTCGCCTACCACTTTCTGCGTACCCGTGCCGGTATAGCTCAAATGCACGCCGCCGCATGCGGGACAGGCGGTCGGCATACGGTAGCTCGCGCCGCAATAGTGGCATTTCAGACAGCCTTCCTCGCTGTGATAGGTCAAGGATACGTCGCACTGTTCGCATTTAAGAACGTTTCCGCAGTCGCGGCACACGACGCTCTGCGCAAAACCGCGGCGGTTCAAGAATATGATCGCCTGATTGCCCTCGGCAAGGCAGCTTTCCAACTCGTCGCGAAGCGCCGCCGAAAAGGGCGTATTGTTTCCGCGGCGCACTTCCCTGCGCATATCCGCAATGATCACTTCGGGCAAAGGCCGTTTGTTGATGCGTTCGGGAAGTTCGATGAGCCCATACTCCCCTTCCGCCGCCTTACGGTATGTCTCCACCGAAGGCGTCGCGCTTCCCAAAATGAGTTTGCAATCGTTGTACTGTGCGCGCAAAAGCGCGATCTCCTGCGCGTTGTAACGAGGGTTCTGTTCGCTCGCGTAACTGCCGTCGTGCTCCTCATCGATGACGATGACGCCGATGTTTTCCACAGGCGCGAATATCGCGCTGCGCGCACCGACGGCGATCTTTGCCTCGCCTGTGCGAAGCCGCCACCACTCGTCGAACTTTTCGCCCGCCGAAAGCCCGCTGTGCAGGATCGCGACGCGATCGGAAAAACGCGCTCGCAACTGCATGGACATCTGCGGCGTGAGCGAGATCTCCGGCACCAAAAAAACGGCGCTCTTGCCCTCGTCCAGCATCTTTGCTATGAGCGTTAAATAAATTTCCGTCTTGCCGCTTCCCGTGACGCCGTGCAGAAGATGCACCCTCTTTTCGGAAGAAAGAATGGTCGAAACGGCATTTTTCTGCGCCTGTGTCAGCGAATGCGCCGGCGCTTTGATCTCAGCGCCTGCGTACGGAGAGCGATTTACCCGCTCCTTTTCCAGCACGATCGTGCCCCGCTCCGCGAGCGCGTTGACTGCGCCGCGCCCGAACTTTTCGCAGAGCTCGGTATATCCGAAACGGGGATTTTCGCACACAAACGCGTAAGCCGCCGCCTGCGCCTTGGCGCGCGCGGGGATCTCCGCCTGCCCGTCTTTGAGAACGGCGTACGTCTTGAAAAGCTCGCGTACCGCCCCCTTTCGCATTTCGGAAGGCAAAAACAAGCGCAGTGTGAGCGCTTTGGAACAATGGTACCGCTCGCTGATCGAATGCACCAATGCAAGGCATTCCTTCGTAAGCGCGCGGTCAATGACGCGGACAATGCTTTTGAGCTTGGAAGCGTCAAAATCGCTCCCCTCTTTCAGGCGCATGACAAAACCGTCGACGATGCGGTTGCCGAAAGGCACCTTCACGCGGCAGCCTTCTTCCGTACCCTCGACGGCGCGATACTCGAATATGCGGTCCACTTCGCTGTGGGCGATGTCTACGATCACTTCCGCCGTCATATCTTCTCCTGTCACCGGCCCGAAAAAACAGACTGCCCCGACGACGCCGGAGCAGAAACCGGACGCACAGGTCTCCCTGCCGCCCTTGTCTGAAACCGATCACGCCCGCAGGCGGTCAGTCTTTGGTCATCGTCAGCTTGCCGGAAATAATCTCCTGGCACGCAAGCGCGATCTCTTTCGTATTGCCGGGCAATTCGTGAATGCCCTGGCTCTGCTCCTGATCGATGATCTGGCGGGCACGTTTTGCGACCACCACACAAAGAGCGTAGCGCGACGCGGGATTCCCGGGCGTCCCCAACTTTTCAACCAATCTGTCCACTACCGGTTCGTTGATCATATATATTCTCCTTCAAACTTGATTTCTCTGTATTCTTCCGCCGCACGGGCGGTTTTAATCACTCTACGTTCTGGACCTGTTCGCGCACCTTTTCGATCTCGTTTTTAAGCGCGAGCCCCGCACTCGTAACGTCGAGGTCGTTGCTCTTGGAGCAGATCGTGTTTGCCTCGCGATTGAATTCCTGCACCAAAAAGTCCAGTTTCCGACCGATTCTCTCCTCTTCACAAATGGATCGGAACTGCGAGATGTGAGAAAAAAGCCGCGTCAGCTCTTCATCGATGTTGCACTTATCCGCGAACACTGCCACTTCCGTCAAAAGCCGCGCCTCGTCGAATTCGACGCCCGCAAGCACCTCTTTCATGCGGTCTGCCATTTTTTTGCGGAAGTTTTCGGCGACCAGCGGCGCGCGGGTTTTGATCTTTTCTACCAATTTTTCGATCTCATCCATGCGCGAAAGCATATCCGCCCCGAGTTTTTCACCCTCGCGTCGGCGCATCGCATTGAGATTGTCCAAAGCCGTGCCCAGCGCGCCGAACAGCGCCGCGAGCAGTTCTTCGTCCGCGCCCTGCGTATCTTCCTGCCGCACGACATCGGGGCTCTTCATCAGCGGTGCCAGCGTAAAATCGTCCGCGAGCGCGGGGAACATCCCACGCAGGCGCACAGCCGCACCGTACCAGCTCCGCGCGGCATTCTCGTCAATGTACAACTCTTTCGCGCGCTCCCTCTTGTCGGTAAAGGACACGAACAGATCGGCATGACCGCGCGTGAGCTTTTCACGCACCGCGGCGCGGATGCGGTCTTCATATGCCGCAAATACCTTAGGCGCCTTCACGGATACGTCGAGATAGCGGTTATTTACCGTCTTGATCTCCACTGTCAGCTCAATGCCGCCTTCCTTATATTCTCCCTTGCCGAACCCGGTCATGCTGTACATAGCGCACCCCTTTTGCACGGGCATTCTTCCGCCCCGCATTTGCGTATAGTGCATTATAACACACGCGCGCGAAAATTTCAAGTTTTTTTGCGCCGCCTCGCAATTTCCTCTGCAAATTGCCGCAAAGCCTCTTATTTTTCCGTATCTTGCGCAAGGATCTTTGTGAACTGCTCTTCGCCGATAATTTTGATGCCCAGTTTTTTCGCCTTATCCAGCTTGCTCCCCGCGCTCTCGCCCGCGATGACCAAAGTCGTCTTGGACGTGACCGAACTTTGACACACGCCGCCCAGCTCTTCAATGCGCTTTTGCGCCTCTGTGCGCGTAAATGACGACAGCGTCCCCGTCAAAACGATACTTTCACCCGAAAACGGCCCGCCCGCTTTGATCTCTTTTACGAACGGTTCTACCCCCGCGGTATACAGGCGTTCCAGCTCTTTGCGGTTGTCTTCATCCCTAAACCAACCAACAATGTTTTCCGCCGTCTTTTCGCCGATGTTCTCCATTTCGATGAGCTCTTCCGCCGTCGCCCGAGAAAGAGCCTCCATGCTCTGAAAACGCTTCGCAAGATCTTTGGAAGCAACTTTTCCGATCCCGTCGATGCCGAGCGCGAAGATAAACCGATCCAGCGGTACCCGCTTGCTCTTTTCAAGAGCCGCAAGAAGGTTTGCCGATTTCTTTTCGCCGAACCCGTCCAGTCCCGCAAGTTTTTGCGCATTGAGCGCATACAAATCGGAAAAATGCCGCACGTTCAATTCATCTATGAGCTGGTACGCCGTCATTTCCGAAAAGCCTTCGATGTCCATCGCGCCCTTGCTCGCAAAATTCGCCAGCTGCGCCGCCACGCGCGGGCGGCAATCCTTATTGGTGCAGAAGAGGTTTGCCCCCTCTTCGCGCACGGGCGCCCCGCAATAGGGACAGGTTTGCGGCGCCTTGATCTCCACGCTCGCGCCGCTGTGCTCGACGGCGCCCAAAATTTCGGGGATGACCTCGTTGCTGCGGCGAATGAGCACCTTGCTCCCGACGCGCACGTCTTTGCGGCGGATATCGCCGAGGTTGTTCAGCGTCGCCTTGCGCACCGTCGCGCCCGCAAGCTCGACAGGCTCCACTTCCGCAAGAGGCGTCAGTTTGCCCGTGCGCCCCACCTGCCAGGTCACCTTTTTGACTTCCGTGACCGCCTCTTCCGCTTCAAATTTGAATGCGATCGCCCAGCGCGGGAATTTATCGGTATAGCCCAGTTTTTCGCGCATGGCAAAGTCGTTGACTTTGACAACCGCGCCGTCCGTGAGCACGTCGATCGTTTTGCGGCTGACGTCGATTTCCGCAATTGCATCCTTGACTTCCTGCACCGTCTTGCAAAGGCGGGTATGTCGGAAGGTCTTGAACCCCTCTTTTTCCAGAAAAGCGATCGCCTCTTCCTGCGAAAAGACCTGTTCTTCGGACATATAATTGACGTCGTAGAACAGGATCTCGGGGCGCCGCTGCGCCGTCACCGCAGGGTCGAGGTTGCGGATCGCACCCGCCGCGGCATTGCGCGCGTTTTTCAGCGGTTCCGCCGCCGTTTTATTGTAGTTTTCGAGAACGGACAGGCGGATGACCGCCTCGCCTTTGACTTCGAGCGTGCCCTTATACGAAATCGTGAGCGGATAGCTGCGAATGGTGAGCACCTGCGCCGTCACGTCTTCGCCCACCGTGCCGTTGCCGCGCGTCGTCGCGCGCACGAATTTTCCGTCCTCGTAGGTCAGGCATATAGTCAGCCCGTCAAATTTATATTCGACGGTGTATTCGGCACCCTCGCACACCTTTCCGACACGCACGAAAAAGGCGTCCAGCTCGTCTTCGGTGACCGCCTTGTCCAGACTGTACAGCCGCGCGATGTGTTCGTGCCGCGCAAACGCCTTGATCGGCTCGCCGCCCACGCGGCGCGTGGGCGAATCGAACAGCACCGTGCCGCTCTCGCGTTCCAGTTCTTTGAGTTCGTCGTAATATTTGTCGTATTCGGCATCGGAGACCGTCGGCGCGTCGAGCACATAATACTCGTACGCCCAGCGATTGAGCCGATCGATGAGTTCGCGCATGCGTTGCATGGTTCCCCTCCGTTTGCGGGCAATGCCCTATTTGAGTATGGTCAGCGGCGCGATCTGCACCGACAAAGATTTGATGCCGACACCCGGAAAGCTGACGTTTGCGATCAGCGCCGAGCCTTCGCCGCGCGTGGAAATGATCAACCCGTCCCCGAACTTGGGATGCCGCACCCGCACGCCCGTACGGAACGCGGAATAATCTTTCGCCGCGGGCGCAGGTGCACTGCGCGCCGTGCTCCGATACCCCGCCGAAGCCGAAAAGGAACGTGAAACGGCAGGCGCGGGTTCGGGCGGAAGGTCGCTGTGATATCCGAATTCGTTGTCATCGCGGTCGCTTGCACGCGCAAACGAGCGGCGCGCACCGTATCCGCCGTACGAAGAGGAGCGGGATGAAAATCCGTACGATCGCCCCTGCGAAGCATATGCGGCCCGCGGAGAATCGAAATCTTTGTCCGGGAACACTTCTTTGATAAAACGGGACGGGAGGGTCATGCTCCGCTCGCCATACAGGTAGCGGCTGCGCGAACGGGTAAAATACAAACGCTCGCGCGCACGCGTGATGGCGACGTACATGAGCCGCCGCTCTTCTTCCAGTTCGTTGTCGTCGTACGCGGCGCGGGATACAGGGAAAATATTTTCCTCCATGCCGACAACGAACACGTTTTTGAATTCCAGCCCCTTGACCGAATGGATGGTCGCGATCGTGACATATTCTTCGTCATTCATGTCGTCGGTATCCGAACTGAGCGTCACCTGATTGAGAAAATCTGAAAGCGTCGCGCCCTTATTGAGTTTGCAGAACTCGTCGACGGAGTTCACGAACTCGTCGATGTTCGCCTTTTTGTTGATGCTCTCGTCCGAATCGTCGGCATACATGGTCAGAATCGCGCTGTCGTTGATGACGTCGCGGATAAGCTCGTCCGCGCTCATCTCCGTTCCCTTGATGACCAGCTCTTTCAAAAGCGCACCGAACGCCTTGACCTTTTGTTTGCTCCCCGCGTTCAGATCGAGCTCGTCCACATCCAGTACCGCGTCATACACCGAAAGGTCATTCTCCGCGGCGTACCGTTCCAGCGTTTCCACCGTCTTTTGACCGATGCCGCGCTTGGGCACGTTGATCACGCGCAGGACCGCTTCGCTGTCGAAGGGATTGTTGATGATGCGAAGATACCCCAAGAGGTCCTTGATTTCCTTTCTTTCATAGAACTTGAAACCACCGAACACGCGGTACGGTATATTGTATTTTGCAAATTCCTGCTCGTATGCGCGCGTCAACGCGTTGATGCGCATGAGCACCGCAAAATCCGAAAAACTGCTGTCGCCGCGGGACATGATATCGCTGATCGTGCGCGCAACATACAGTGCCTCGTCGTTTTCGCTCTCCGCCTGAAAGTATTGCGGTTCCGCGCCCTCTTCGTTCTCCGTCCAGAGCACCTTGTCCTTTCTCTTGCCGTTGTTTCGGATGACGGTGTTCGCAAGCTGTAAGATCTTTTTGGTCGAACGGTAATTGCGTTCCAGTTTATACACTTTCGCGCCCGGGAAATCCTTTTCAAAGTTCAGGATGTTTTCGATCTTCGCGCCCCGCCAGCCGTAAATGCTCTGATCATCGTCGCCCACCGCGAACAAATTGCCGTGCACGTGCGAAAGAAGTTTCACGATCTCGTACTGCACGCGGTTCGTGTCCTGAAACTCGTCGACGTGGATATAGCGGAATTTCCCCGAAAGGTATTCCAGAGCATCCTTGTCCGTCTCCAAAAGGCGCAGCGTTTCCGTGAGCAGATCGTCAAAGTCGAGCGCATTGTTTTTTTTCAGATGATCGCAGTACGCTTTATACACGCGCACAATATCCGCGATCCCCTTCTGATCCGCATATTCCTGCGCGTATTCTTCGGGAGTTCTGCCCAGCATCTTCGCGTTTGCAACGTGAAATTTGACGTTTTTGAGTAATTTATCGTCATCCAGACCGCATTCGGCAAATGCCTTTTTGATCACCGCCGCCCGCTCCGTTTCACTGTATATGGAAAAGTTTTTGTTATAACCCAAACGATCGGCATACAGGCGCAAGATGCGCACGCACATGCTGTGAATGGTACAGATCCACATACTCTCCGCGCCGTCCACCATTTTCGAAAGGCGCTCTTTCATTTCGTTCGCCGCTTTGTTCGTAAAAGTGATCGCCAGAATGGAAGAAGGATATACCCCCTTTTCTTCCACTAAATAGGCGATGCGCGACGTGAGCACGCGCGTCTTGCCGCTGCCCGCCCCCGCAAGCACCAGAACGGCACCTTCGGTGTCCGTAACGGGTTTGATCTGTTCGGCGTTGAGTTTTTGCAAAATATCCCCGATCATCGGCGTCCTTCCCGCGCAGAACAGGCACTCACCCGCCCCGCGCAAAATCGTAGTGCTATGATTATATCACATTCCGAGCCAAACTTCAAGCCTTTGCCCCGCGGCAGTCAAAAAACGCATTCGGCAAAAAACGGTACTCATTCATTCGTTTTTATAAAATTCGATTTTATTTTTCAAAAAAGTATGGACAAGTTTCTTTTTTCGCGGTATACTCATTTCAGAACATTCCACGGCAGAAGGCAGAGCATGAAACCGGATTTTTATGAACAAAATGCGGACGATTTCGGGTACATTACCCTCTTGCACGGTCACGACAACCGTACTTCCGCGCACTTTCACAACAGCATCGAGATCCTGTTCGTGGCGGAAGGCGAATTTACCGTCCGCGGCAACGGCGAAGAGCGCATCCTCATTCGGGGAGATATCTTTTTTGCGGACAATTTTGTCACCCACCTCTATAAAAACGGGAAAGACCCCGAATATTACGTCATGGTGATCTCGGATATGTACATGAACAACTTCCGCGCCGTGTACAAGAACAACGCCTTCCCCATGTTCATGGCGGAAAAAAGAGAGCAGACCGCTCCCCTGTTTGCCGCCCTGCAAAAAGCATACGCAGAATGGAACGAATACAATACGCTCATGAAACACGGATTCGCCGATACTATCCTGGGCATGCTCGCCCGCATTTACCCGCCGCAGCCCGCAAAGCCGCACAAAGAAAGCTTGTTCATCGCCGATGTTTTGCGCTATATCGATTCGCGTTTTGCCGAAGAGCTCTCCCTCGTTTCCGTCGCCGCGCATTTCGGGTATAGCCCCAATTATTTTTCCATGCTGTTCCACCGCTACACGGACATGAACTTCCGCGAATATCTGGGCCGCGTGCGCGTCCGCGAAACAAACGCCCTGCTCCGCGGCGGCGATATTTCCCTCGCCAAAGCCGCAAGCCTTTGCGGATTCGTGAGCCTCAACACCTATTACCGCGCCCTGAAAAATCAAACGGAAACGCAACCTGAATCTTAAAAATTCGTAAGTTTTGACAATGTTTCTGCAAGCGGCGGGATTGCATTCCGCCGCTTGCGATATTATAATAGGAACGAAAAAATCTTCCCGACATTGCGGGACAAATTGCAAGGAGGTTGTGTTTTGAAGATCGGCGTTATTTTGGAAAGTTTCCGAAAAGAATTCAAAGAGGCGGTCGAAGAAGCGGCAAAACTGGGCGCCGACGGCGTGCAGATGTATGCAAATACCCAAACGGTACATGCGGACATGAGCGGCCGCGAGATTCGCGAAGTAAAAAAAGTATTGGACGGCGAAGGGCTGAAAGTAAGCGCTTTGTGCGGAGATTTCGGGTGCGAAATGTATTATACCCGCGACAAATCGCTCATCGACCGCGAAAAAAAGATCATGGGCATCGCCAAAGAACTCGGTACCGATATCGTGACGACGCACATCGGCGTCGTACCCGAAGAGAAAGCCTGCCCGCAATACGAAAGTATGCGCGAAGTGTGCCGCGAACTTGCAAAATTTGCCGATTCGATGGGCGGACACTTCGCCGTAGAGACAGGCCCGGAACGGGCACAGCTTCTCAAAGATTTTCTCGACGGATTGGACAGCCGCGGCGTCGCCGTCAACCTCGACCCTGCCAACCTCGTCATGTGCGCGGGCGACGACCCCGTGAGCGCAGTGCACATCCTCAAAGACTACATTGTGCACACCCATGCGAAGGACGGCATCATGCTCAAAAAGACGGACACGCGCACGCTGTACGCGCCTTCCTTTTTCGGATTGCAACCATCCGACTGGGGTGAGCATATCAAGGAAATGCCGCTCGGGGAAGGCAATGTGCCTTGGGCTGCGTATATTGCCGCGCTCCGCGAAATCGGCTACGACGGATATTTGACCATCGAACGCGAATGCGGCGAAACGCCCGCCGAAGACATCGCCAAAGCCGTAACATTCCTCAAAAAATACATAGGAGAATAAAACAATGGAAAAACTGAAAATCGGCGTGATCGGCGTCGGAAATATATCTTCCGCACACATTGACGGATATCGCGCCAATCCCGACTGCGAACTGTACGCATTCTGCGACATCAATGAAAAAACGCTGACCGAAAAAGGCAAAAAATACGGCATCGAACGGCTGTACGCCGATCACAAAAAAATGCTCGCCGCCCTCCCCGAACTGGATGCGGTGAGTGTATGCACTTGGAACAACGCACATGCCGAATGCACGATCGACGCATTGAATGCGGGTAAACACGTATTCTGCGAAAAGCCCATGGCAATGAACGCAGCACAGGCGAAAAGCATGAAAAAGGCCGCCGAAAAGGCGGGAAAAGTGCTGGGGATCGGCTTTGTGCGCCGCCACGGGCGGGACACAGAACTTGCCCGCGAACTTGTCGAAGACGGAAAAACCGGCGAGATCTATTACGGAAAAGCGACATATATCCGCCGCAACGGAAACCCCGGCGGCTGGTTCGGAAACAAATCGCTTTCGGGCGGCGGGCCGCTCATCGATCTGGGCGTGCACGTCATCGACCTCGCGCGCTACATCGCGGGGAACCCGAAACCTGTATCCGTGTACGGGGCAACGTTTACCAAACTGTACAATCGCATCGAACTCAAAGACAGTAAAGGGTATGTTTCCGCAGGATACAACGGAAAAAACGACGTCTGCGACGTGGAAGACCTCGCGTCCGCTTTGATCCGTTTTGATAACGGGTTCGTGCTTGCCTTAGAAACCAGCTATTCGCTCAACGTCGGTCAGGACCAGGGTAAAGTAGAACTGTTCGGCACAAAGGGCGGCATTGAAATCAACCCCGACCTTTCCTTCCACACCGAATACGAAGGCCGGCTCGCCGACATACATTTTCCCTCCCCGACTGCATTCGACGGTTCGGAATACGCAAAGGAAATTGACAATTTCGTTTCGGTGATCCGCGGCAAAGGGCGGCTCGTTGCCGACGCGGACGACGGGATCGAACTCATGCGCATTCTGGACGCGATCTACGAATCCGCCCGCACCGGTCACGAAGTGATCCTCTGACCCGCTTTTCAAATGCAAAAGACGGCGGCGCGCCGCATTTCGGCGCGCCGCCGTCTTTTTATATCGTCTTTATTTGTACAAAGCATCGATGTCAGCGCACAAGGACGCCGCCCTTTCCGCATCCGATACGCATCCCGCAGAGATATCCGTTCCTGCCGCCGATCCCGCAGGATCGCCTTTTGAAACGGCATTTCCTTCCAAAATGACCCATGGTGTCTGGCATATCCCGACCAACATTCCGCTCAATACCGAGCCGCTGACGGACAATGTACCCGACCCGACACAATTTTCGATACTGCACAGTTTCTGTGTATCGGATGAGTACGCGCCTGCCGCAAACCCGATCACACCGCCCGCCGCCGTCTGCGCCGCCGCAGAATCGGCTCCGCATACTTCAATAGATCCGTCGCTGTAACACATTTCCATAAAACAGGATAAGGATGTCGGCTTTCCGAAATAGCCGACGATGCCGCCGACATACAGATCGGACAGGCCTTCCGCACGAACTTTTCCGTGATTGACACATCCCGACAGGCGGATATTGTCCGCCGTCCAGCCACTGATCCCGCCGACATAGCCCGTTTTTACGTTGCATTCCACATAGATGTCGCCGCTGTTCACGCATTCAAGAAAAGTTATGTTTTTGCCGTTTCCGCTGATCCCGCCGACATATGCCGTACAGCCAAAACCTACATATACATCACCTGCATTCGCACATCGGACTATGCTTGCGTTATTCTCGATATAACCGACGATCCCGCCTGCAAAAACATTGTTCCCGTTATGCGAGTGCGGCACGGTCACCGATGCCGCATTATAACAATTTTCTATCGTGACGTATTTCAGCGCGCGCCCCGCAATGCCTCCGACTTGCTCGTAAGCGGTCACCGAAACGGTAGATTCGACACGGCAATCCTGAATCAGGAGCGGTGCGGACGCGGAAACGCCTTCTCCCCATCCGACAACGGCACCGATGTTGGTCATTCCTTCGATTTCCGCATTGCGAAGCGTGATCCCCCGAATCGTCCCTCCTAACACATACCCGAACAACCCGCGACAATACAGGTATGGCGCAAAGATACGAAGATCGGAAAGAGCATATCCGCCGCCGTCATATGTCCCTTTAAATGCGTGCTTGTGCGATCCGCCCTGCAAATAATATCCTACCGGTTGTATGTTTGCTCCGCCGAAACTGATATCGCACGTCTGCAACAAATACTTTCCTTCAAATGTTTCACCGCCGTTCACACGTTCGGCAAGCAATCGGAAATCTGCGGCAGACGAAACGAGATACGGGTCTTCCTGCGTACCGCTTCCACCGGAAAATTGCGAAGAAGTTTCCCCCCATTCATGTTGGGGTGCTCCCGCAATACCGTCCGTGTCCTTGATCAGATTTTTCAATGAAGAGCCTTCGGACACAAGCTTCCCTGCCAGCACATCTTCTTCTGTAAATTTTGCGAACAGGATCTGCGCCGCAACTGTGCGCGAATAGTCGTACTGCACGTATATGTTGCCTTCCGCATCCACGGCTATGTCGGGATAGGATACAGCATTGCGTTCATCGAGAAGCAATCCGCCTTTCCAAGTATTTCCGCCGTCTTCGGATATGTATGCCGTAAGATTGATTCTGGCTGTCGTCACTTCGGACATGGTCTTGCCGTGTTTTACGAGCAAAAGATTTCCCGAAGGCAAAGTGCGAATAGTCGCCATGCTGTTGACATGTTTAAAGGCAACTTCTTCTGCCGTCCACGTTCTGCCGCCGTCCGAAGAATAACTCTTTTTAATACTTGATGAACAGCGGGCATACATCATCAGCCGTCCGTCCGAAAGTTCAACGACCGAATGTTCATTAAAATAACTATCCGAAAAAATCACGCCGCCGCGGTAAGCCCAGCTCTCCCCCTGATCGTCGGAAGCATAGACATTTGCACCTCGGATATTATCCAGTTCGCGGTAACAATTTTCCAACGGAGCGGTAATGTGCCACCGTTCCCAGATCGATACGGGCAGTATCCACTTTCCGCTCTGCGTTACGATCGGTTTCTTGATCGACGCCCCCGGCCCGATGTAAACGGGATCGGACCAAACGGGCTGCTCCGCATCGGGATCGTCACAGCGGATGTAAAAGTTTGCCCCGCTCCCGTCCCACATCCCGAAGGACTGCTGATAAAACAACCACATCCTGCCCATGGGATCGCACCAAAACGCGCCGATGTGCGTATTCATCATCATCGGAAGCGATTTACTGTGCGGATCGATCACAAACTGAATATCTTCCCAAGTTTTTCCGCCGTCATCGCTGTACGTCGCGATGAGATAAGCGCCCGGGCCGTCTTCCCCTCCGATCCAACAGCTCCACAGCCTGCCTTTCGGGGTAACTTCGATGCTCATCGTCATGGCAAAATACTGATAGTTCCTGTAATAATCCTCCGAAGGAGAAAAATTCACGGGTGCAGGGACTTTGATAAGATCAAGCGTCTCCTTGGAATACACTTTTGCTTCTCCTGCAAGTTCATAC
The DNA here is from genome assembly GCA_944328495.1 of uncultured Clostridia bacterium. Classification (GTDB taxonomy): domain Bacteria; phylum Bacillota; class Clostridia; order Christensenellales; family Borkfalkiaceae; genus Borkfalkia. The sequence continues at coordinate 3,043 of CALVHR010000018.1, read as the reverse complement.
CGAAGATATAATGAAACATCCTCTCCGACACTGCCTCCAAACGAAATTGCGTTTCCGTCTTTGTCCGTCCATATCTTTGTATAACCGGCCCGTTCCGCGCCGGGGTTTTTGTTTTCCAAAATCGCACCCTCCGCAAGTTCTTCCTTTATCAGAATCGTCGTACCGTCGCTGTCATAATAGGTCACGGTATATGTTTTTGCCACATCTTCGTCCTTTCCGTCTTCCTGCGGCTCTTCGGTCTGGACATTTCCGCCTCCGCCGTTCTTTTCCGCCTCTTCGCATCCCGCCACACATATGAGCGACGCAGCCATTACAACCGCCAGCAATATTCCGATCATTCGTTTCAGCATTGATTATCCTCCTTATTCATGCCTGATCGCATTCACGGATTTAGTTTATCACACCGATCTAAAACAATCAAGTCTACTGAATTTGCAAAATTTTTTAAATTCAGTTGACAATCGTCAACTTCAAATTTAAAATAAATATGCAAGCAGACACATGCGAAGGAAACAAACGCAAAAAACATCGTCTGCGAAAATACACATATGTTTGACAGCGAACAGAAAATCAATTATGACGGCATTGTCAAAACGAGCATTACGGACGAAAACGATAAAGAGCGCATTTTCGGCATTGCCTGTGCTCTGGCACATCCCCTGCGTCTTACCATTTTAGAACAGTTGCTTACACAGCCGCGCTCGATCACGGAAATCGCCAAAATTAACAAAATCACCAACTCCACCGCGATCTTTCATCTCAAACTCATGGAAAAAGCACAGCTCGTATTCAGTCGCTGTCAACCCAACAAAAAGGGAAAAACGCTGATATTCTACATCAACTTTTCGGAGATCGGCATATCGACACAGCCCAAGGCACAATCGGATATCCATATCTTTACGCAGAGCGCGGGCGTCGGAGAATACGTGGAGGCCTGCTTTTCCAAATATCTGCGCATTGCCACTTCCGATAATATAATCGTGCTCGAACATAACGATGCCTTTCATTCCTGCCGCTTTGACGCACAATTGCTGTGCACCGACGGCGGGAAATTTACGTACGCTTTCAGCAATGCTTTTGCAAAAGAAAACACAGTCCGCAGGATCGAATTTTCCCTGGAACTGTGTTCGGAATCACCCTATTTCAGAAATGACTGGAAAAGCGAGATCTCGTTCGATGTCAACGGAACGGAAATCCTCACCTATATTTCCCCCGGCGATTTCGGGGACAGGCGGGGAAAACTGAACCCGCCCTGGTGGGCAAATAAATATACCCAGTACGGTCAGCTCGTGCGCATCGCCATTGATCGTGAAGGTGTTTGGCTGAACGGAAATCTGTCAAACGCAATCACGCTGGACTGTCTGCAACTGGAAAAATCCAACCGACTGACCTTTTCGGTATACACAAAAGATGACGCAAAGTATGCGGGAGGCTTTAACCTGTTCGGGAAAAAGTTCGGAAACTTCGAACAGGATATCGTGCTCCGCTGTGAATGCGAACCTAAACGCTGCGAAATTCCGCCTCCTTGCGAAAACGCTCCAATGCTTTGAGATACCGCTCGGACAACGTAAGCGTGTAGCGCTGTTTTTCTTCATAGGAAAGCTTATCATATACGGCATGATCGGTCAACCTTCCGATCGCGTCGGATACCTCCCCTTCCGAAAGCAAAAGCGCGCGTACTTTTTCATAAAACGCATCGTCGCCGCCGCCCTTGATCGTGCAGGATACCTTCCCCGCAAAATAGCGGCAGGCACGGCTCTCGCTCACTCCCAGCGAACGCGCCCGTTCCAGTTCGTCCGTAAGTTCTGTCTTGCAATTTTCCCAAAAACCGCTCTTCAAACGGCTCTTCGCCTCTTTTGCAATGCTCTTGAAACTCTTTTCGACTGACTTCGCCATATCTCCTCCGCGTTCGACAAATTCCGCCCAAACAAAAAGCCTGCTATCTCTCAATAACAGGCTTTTGTACTCAGTTTTTAACGCTTCTTTTGCGCGCCGCTTCCGACTTCTTCTTTTTGCGCACGGAAGGCTTCTCGTAATGTTCTTTACGGCGAAGATCTCCGATGATGCCGTCGCGCGAACATTTTCTCTTAAAACGGCGCAGTGCGCTGTCGATCGATTCATTCTCTCCGACACGGATCGTGGACATTCCTTTCAACCCTCCTTCGCCTAAGCACTTAGTCAACGTTGATATTTTAATACATGGCGAAAAGAAAGTCAAGCAAAACGCGCAAAACTTTTTTTGTTTTTTAGGACCGTAGATGTCAAGAGTAAATGCGAAAAAAGTTGAAACTTTTTTGAAAATTTTTTATGTGAGCCGCGAAACGTGCATTTTGAACAGGTTTTCGGGGGTATCAAAGCCCAAAATTCCGCGCGGATAGTTGTTAAGCCAATCTTCGGCGCGTTTCACCTCGTCGGGCGTTACGGCGTTCAAGTCCTTGCCTTTCGGGAACACGCGCCGAATTTCACGGTTCATTCGCTCGTTCGTTCCGCGTTCGCATGAGCAATACGGGTGACAATAGTAAACCTTTGTCCGCTGCTTGTTCCCGTAGCGGCTGCGTTCCATTCCCTTGAAGTCCGCGAACTCCGAGCCGTTGTCAACGGTGATACTTTTGAAAATCGAATAGAACAGCGCGCCGAACTTCCGTTCAAGCATATTCAGACAGCGCACCACACTCTCAGCCTTTTTGTTCGGCATGAGCATTATAATTTCCCTGCGGGTAAGGCGTTCCGTCAGAACAAGGAACACCTTGCCCGCTTCGCGCTTGCCAATCACGCAGTCCATTTCCCAATGCCCAAACTCTTTGCGTTCCGCTATCGCGGCCGGGCGTTTCTCTATGCTCGTACCGCGCGGAAGTTTCGCGGGCTTTACTTCGCGTTTCGCTTTCCGGGACTTGTCCTTAATGGGCAGGTGTTTAAGCGAAAGCCGCAGAAACACGCCCTTTTCAATGTAACTGTACAGCGTATTTACCGAGATAGACGTTGAAAAGGGCATTTGCTTCCGCTTAATTTCGCCCAACACCGCCCGCACGGTCAAACCGTCGTC
>CALVHR010000017.1 GCA_944328495.1 uncultured Clostridia bacterium | reverse complement strand
TGTTTCCAGAACATTCCGCGGTGACGGTAACTGTTTCGCAAATTGCTTTTCTTTTGCGCCGTATACGGATAATATCTGGGAATATCTCTGAAAAAGGTACAGTTCCGCCGCAATTCTCTGGAAACCGAACTCACATTTCTGCCGAGAAGTCTTGCAATTTCCCGATAACTTTTCCCTTTTACATAGTATTCTCGTAGACAACAGCGCTCTTCTATGGTAAAATGGTGGTAGTTCATACAGATCTCCTTGGCAAAATTTTGGTTTCGCAACTCTATTTTACCACAGATTTGTATGAACTCCTTTTTTTCTTTAGCTGTTGCACTTAATAGTATAATTCACCCGGAACGAAAACGCGGGCGCGATCTTTTCAGATCGCGCCCGCGTATTATTTTATCGCTTTTTCAGCGCATGAACGGCAAGCGCTTGCCGCCCTTAAACTGTTTCATCATCTGTTTTGTCTGTTCAAATTGCTTTAAAAGCTGGTTGACGTCCTGCACCGTCGTCCCCGACCCCGCCGCAATGCGCTTTTTGCGCGACGAGTTGATGATCTCCGGCTTTTCGCGTTCCTTTGCCGTCATGGAGAGGATCATCGCTTTGAGTTTTTCGATCTTGCGCTCGTCAAAGTCGCTTTCCTTGATTTTCAATTTGCTCATACCCGGCATCATGCCCATCACCGACGCAATCCCGCCCATTTTTTTCAGGGATTCGAACTGTTCGAGATAATCTTCGAGGGTGAACGAGGCGTCGCGGAGCTTTTTCTCCATCTTTTTCGCCTGCTCTTCGGTCACCGCTTCCTGCGCCTTTTCGATAAGCGAAAGCACGTCGCCCATACCTAAAATGCGCGATGCCATGCGGTCGGGATAGAAGGGTTCGAGATCGCCCAGCTTTTCACCCACGCCGATGAATTTGATGGGTTTGCCCGTGACCGCCTTGATGGAAAGACATGCGCCGCCGCGCGTGTCGCCGTCCAGTTTGGTCAAAATGACGCCCGTGACGTCCAGGCGCTTATTGAACGTCTCGGCGACGTTGACCGCATCCTGCCCCGTCATTGCATCGACGGTGAGCAATATCTCATTGGGATGCACTTCCGCCTTGATGTTTTCCAGCTCCTGCATGAGCGTATCGTCGATGTGCAGACGGCCCGCCGTATCGATAATGACGGTATCGTATCCCATCGACCGCGCCTCTTCGATCGCCTGCTTTGCGGTCTTGACAGGGTTTTGCGTCCCCTTTTCAAAGACGGGAACGCCCGCCTTGCCGCCCACGACCTGCAACTGATTGATCGCCGCGGGACGGTAAATATCGCCCGCCACGAGCAGTGGCTTTTTGCCCTGTTTTTTCAAAAGCGCCGCGAGCTTGCCGCACAGCGTCGTCTTGCCCGCGCCCTGCAACCCGCACATCATGATGACCGTCGGCGGGCGGTCCGCCACTTCCAGTTTGGCGTTTGTCGAGCCCATCAGCGCAATCAGTTCGTCATTGACAATCTTGATCACCTGCTGAGCAGGGTTCAGGCTCTTTAAAATTTCCTGTCCTACCGCCTTTTCGGAAACGTCCGCTATAAACTTTTTCGCAACGAAAATATTCACGTCCGCTTCCAAAAGTGCAATGCGCACTTCGCGCATCGCGCCCTTGATCTCCAATTCGGTCAGTCTTCCGTGCTTGGTCAGTTTGGAAAATATGTGATTGAGTCTCTCCGAGAGAGATGAAAAAAGTGCCATGCTTTCTATCCTTTGCGCCGTAAGGCGCGCTTGTTTGTCGATCAGCCTTTCAGTGCCGCATCCAGCGCCGCCGCACTTTCGGGGTGCTCGGATTTGTATTGATCCAGTCCGCTTTTCAGCCGCAAAAGTTCCTGCGATATCTCGTTAAGATGCAGCTTTTCTTCGTATTCTTCCAAAAGCGCACGGCTCTTGGCAAGCGTGTCCGATACGCTCTGCCGCGATACTCCCTTCTGCTCAGCGATCTCCGCCAACGACAGATCGCACATATAATACAGTTCGCAGATCTCGCGCTGGTGCTCCGTCAAAAGCTCGCCGTACGCGTCGAACAGCTGTACATAGATCAAATCTTTCATATTCTTATTGTATCCGAAAAGACAAACTCTGTCAAACGCTTTCCCCGTCCGCTTCCCGCCGTTCTATTTTCCCCTGAATATCTCGGCATTTCGCAGGCGACAGCTTGCCGAGAAATGCGAGAACTTAAATTTTTTCTGCGCGCGCAAAAATCACACTTTTTGCAAGCGCACTCAATTTGCGCGTGAGCGCCTCGGCGGGTGAATGCGCGCGATTTTTATAATATGCGTGCTTTTCATCATCGCGCGCAGAGGGCAGAGCCCTCAAATCACGACTTTTTCTTTCATCAGCTTGAAAGAAAAAGTGTGAACCAATTATATGATCCCTTCCGTAAATTCCTCGGCGTCGAACAGTTCCAGATCGTCCAGCTTTTCACCCGTGCCCACAAACACGACGGGAATGCGGAGCTCCCCGCACAGCGATACGACAAATCCGCCTTTCGCCGTGCCGTCCAGTTTGGTCAACACAATGCCGTCCAAATCCACCGCCTCGTCGAACAGGCGCGCCTGCGAAAGCGCGTTCTGTCCCGTGGTTGCGTCCAGTACCAAAAATTTATAGAAATGCGCTTCGGGATAGTCGCGCGCCACAACGCGGTCCATCTTTTTCAGCTCTTCCATGAGATTGGCTTTGACATGCAGGCGCCCCGCCGTATCCACGATGACGACATCCGTCTTCTTTGCCTTCGCCGAAGAGATCGCGTCATACACGACTGCGGACGGGTCGCTCCCCTCTTCATGCTTGACGATGCGCACGTTCGCGCGGTCCGCCCACACCGAAAGCTGGTCCGCCGCCGCCGCGCGGAAGGTATCCGCCGCCGCGAGCGTCACGCTCTTTTTCTTGCGCACGAAATAATTGGCAAGTTTGCCGATCGTTGTCGTCTTGCCCACGCCGTTCACCCCCACAAGCATGATGACCGCGGGATATTCGATCTCGGGCAATTCCGCCTCGCACAAAGTGTCCTCGATGACGTCTTTCAAAAGATTGACAACGTATTCTTTGTCTTTCAGCTTTTCCTTTTTTGCTTCCGCGCGAATCTGCTCGACGATCTCCTCCGCCGTCGTGACGGATATATCCGCAGAGATGAGGATCTCTTCGAGTTCGTCATAAAAATCGTCGCCCAGCCCCTTTGCAAACAACGCGGACAATTTGCTCGAAATATTGTCGCGCGTCTTTTTCAGAGCGCCGATGATCTTTCCGAATAATCCCATAAAACCTCCCAAAACCCTGTTCTCGCATTTCTCGACGAGCTGTCGCCTGCGAAATGCCGAGATTTTCAGGGGAAACCCGAACGGTTTTCCCCTCAACGCGGCATAGAATAGGGGCACACATAGTATCGAAATGCCGCGTTTTCACCCTTTCCGTGAGCCTTCGGCAAATCGGGGGAAAAAGCCAAAAGTGTGATTTCGGCTTTTTCAGTTATTATTTAATAGTTTCTGCGCGTTCCAAAATCGCAATTTTGGATAAGCGCACTCAATTTGTCGCATACCTGCGACCTGAGCGGGTGAATGCGGCGCGCATACTATGGTGTGCCCCTAAAAGCGCGCCGCAGAGGGCAGAGCCCTCAAATCACGAAAATTTGTTTCGTCAGCTCGAAACAAATTTTGTGAACCATCTTTTTAGTTAATCGTATCCCCGCCCAGCTTGCTTTCCACTTCGGAAAGTTTGACCGAGACGATCTTGGATACGCCCTTTTCTTCCATCGTCACGCCGAACAGGCAGTCCGCCTTTTCCATGGTCGGCTTTCTGTGCGTGATGACGATGAACTGCGTTTCTTTTGCGAACTTTTTCAAAAATTGCGCAAATTTATCGACGTTCGCTTCGTCCAGCGCCGCTTCGATCTCGTCGAGCACGCAGAAGGGCATCGGGCGCAGCATCAGGATCGCGAACAGGATCGCGATCGCGGTCAGTGCGCGCTCGCCGCCCGAGAGCAGGGAGATCTTCGTGAGTTTCTTGCCCGGCGGGCAAGCCACGATCTCCACGCCGGCGTTGAGCGGATCGTCGCAATCGGTGTAATCCATCTGCAATTCCGCCCTGCCGCCGCCGAACAGTTCTTTGAACAGTTTTTTGAAATTTTCATTGATCTGATTGAACCCCTCGTCGAACTGCTTCTGCATTTCGCCTTTGAGTTCTTCGAGCGCCGCCGTCGTATCGTCGATGCCCTTTTGCACGTCGTCGCGCTGTGCGGTCATCTCCTCATACTGCGCATTCAGCGTTTCATACTCTTCCAGCGCATTGTGGTTGATCGCACCGAGCGCATTGATCTCGCGCTTTAAGCGATTGACCGCCGTCTGCCCCTCTTTCGGATCGAAATCATCGCTCTTGTACTGCTGGCAGCTCTCGTACGTTTCCTGGTATTCCTCGTCGATGCGCGCCTGCAAATTTTCCAATTCGGTGTCGATCCTCGTGAGTTCGATCTCCTGGCGGTGCCGCTGTTCGGAAAGCTCTTCGATGCGGTCGTTGAGTACGCGCGTCTCTCCGAGCACGCCTTCCAGCTCGGCATTTCGCTTGTCCTTTTCCTCCTGGTACTGCGCCTGCTTTCCGCGAAGAGCGGCGAGTTCTTCGCGCTGCTCGGGCGTGAGCGACGCCTTTTCCGCCATGTCTTCCAGGTCGACGATGGTCGCCGCCATGTTCTCGATGTTCTGTTTCGCGTCGGCTATGCGGCGGGTAAGCTCTTCGCGCTCCCGTTCCAGACGCGCGATCGCGCCCCGATCGGCATCCGACGCCGCACGGTACTGCGCGACATACACCTGCAACACGTTCTGCCGCAAGTTGCGCTCGCCCAGTTCGGATTTGATCTTTTCGTATTCTTCCTTGCGGCGGTCCGAATCGCTCTGCGCATCGCTCTTTAAGCGCGCGATCTTCTCTTCGCCCTCCGACGAAGTCGAAAAGTCGCTTTCGATCCCTTTCATGCGCTCGTACAAAACCGCAAGCGTGTCTTCCTGCGTTTTGAGGTCTTTCGCGCCGCTCTCGCATTTCGCCGTGAGCGTCTCTTTCTTTTCGGTCAGCGCCGCCTCGCGCGAGCGCGCTTCCTGGAAGCTCTCGCGCAGCGTTTCCATGTCCGCCGCCGCCGCATTTTTCTTTTCTTCCAGCGCGGCGCGCGCTTTGGTCAATTCCGCCTTTTCTTTCTCCGCCGCCGCGATCGCCGCCTGCGTCTCCTCTATGCGCCGCTCGTTGGCAAGGAAATTGCTTCCGCCTTCGCGCCGCGAACCGCCCGTCATCGAACCGCTCGTCGCGATCACGTCGCCGTCCAGCGTCACGATGCGAAACGCGTGCGGATATTTTTTGGCGATGTCCGTCGCGTTTGCGATATCGTCTGCGATCAGCGTATTGCCGATCAGGTTGTAAATCACATTATCATAATATTTATCGTAGCGGACAAGCTCGTTCGCAAGCCCCACGGCGCCCTTCTCTTTGAGCGCCTTGCGGGTATAATCGGTTTCGTAGCGCGGTTTGAGGGACGCCACAGGCAGGAACGTGACCTGTCCGCCCTTGGTGCGTTTCAGGTATTCGATCAGCCAGCGCGCATCGTCGCTGGTCGCCGTCACGACGTTCTGCATCGCGCCGCCGAATGCCGTTTCGATCGCCACTTCGTACTTTTCGTCCGTCTTGACGATGTCCGCGATCACGCCCTTCACGCGCTTTGCGATATCCGGCACGCGCTTCGCGTCGCTCATAAGCTTTTTGACGGAGAATTTATACCCTTCAAAATCGTCTTTGACGTTTTTGTAGAACCGTTCGCGGTCGGAAAGCGAAGAAATGCGCGCATTGCATCGGAAAATCTTCTCGCTGACCTCATCCGCTTCCGCATTCAGCGAAACGATCTCCTCTTCTTTCGCCGCCTTGATCTCCTTTTCGCGGGAAAGATATTCTACAACTTCTTCGTACCACTCGACGCACTCGGCGAGTGCTTTGCGGTCCGCTTCCAGCGCCGCTTTTGCCGCCTGAGCCTGCATCGCGATCTCATCGATGCGCTCCTGCACCGCTTCCTTTTTCGCCGAAAGCGTACCGATGTTTTGACGGATCTCCGAAAGGTTTTCAAGACGGTCGATCACGCTCTTTTGCGTCTGCCCTTCCAGTTCTTCATATTCCGAAAGTTTTCCGTTTAGTTCTTTGATCTCTTCGGCAAGTTTTTCGCTCTCTTTGCGCGCGTCCGCGATCTTCTTTTCCAGATCCTGTACATTGTTTCGCGCAGACGTCAGCTCTTTTTCGATGACATCGATGCGCGAAGCAGAATCACTGACCGCGTTTTCTTCCGACTTTTGCTGTTCCTTGAAAAAGGAAATGCGTTCGCGGATGACCTTCGCGTCACCCTCTTTCTTTTGCAGATCGACGGTGTAGCGAAGAATCTGCTCGCCCAGCTTTTGCAAAAGTTCGTCGATCTCGGCAATGCGGCGGCGGTCGGAAGCATATTTTTCTTCCAGCGATTCCACCTGCGCGCGGCTCTGTCCGATCTGCCCCTGCAATCGGTCGGTCACGACGCGGATCGCCGAACGAGCCGATTCGGCATTGTCGTGCTTGTATATGTAGAGATTGATCTCGTTGTGTTTGAGTTCTTCGTACAGCTCGCGGTATTTTTTGGTCTTTTCCGCCTGCCGCGCGAGCGGCGTGAGCATGTGCTCCACTTCCCCCATGCGTTGCAGGAAAATATTCAGATTCGTGTACGAATTGGCGAGCCGACGTTCAATGTCCTGCTTTCGGGACTTGAACATCATGATGCCCGTCGCTTCCTCGAAAATGGCGCGGCGGTCTTCGGGTTTGGCGTTCATGATCTGTTCGATCTTGCCCTGCCCGATAATGGAATACCCTTCCTTGCCTAAGCCCACTTCATGCAGGCGGTCGACAATGTCCTTCATGCGGCAGGGCTGTTTGTTGATGAGATACTCGCTCTCCCCGCTGCGGAACAATCGGCGCGTAAACGCGACTTCGTCGTATTCGAGGTCGGAAAACATCTTCGTCGAGTTGTCAAACGTGAGCGTGACTTCACAAAACGACTGACTTTTGCGCTGCTGCGTGCCGCCGAAAATGACGTCCTGCATGTTCGAACCGCGCATCGTCTTTGCCGACTGTTCGCCGAGCACCCAGCGGATAGAGTCCGCCACGTTGCTCTTGCCGCAGCCGTTCGGCCCTACAATACAGGTGACCCCGTTATCGAATTTGATTTCGGTTTTGTCCGCAAAGGACTTGAAACCGTTGAGTTCGACTTTTTTGAAATTCAAAGCTCTATTCTCCCTTTTTCAGACGCGCAAGCAATTCTTTTGCCGCCGCCTTCTCCGCGTCGCGCACGTTTTTGCCCGTACCGAATGCGGCCGTTCCCGCCGCCGTCGCCCGTACCGTGAAGCGGGGTGCGTGGTCTTCCCCCTCCTGCGCCACGACCTCGTACGCCGCGAGCGCAAGATGCATTTTTTGCAGGTATTCCTGCAATTCCCCTTTATAATTCGGCTCTTTGTCCTGCGCAAACGGCAGATGCGCGCGCACAAACCTGCGCGCCTCCTCCATGCCGCCGTCCAGACAGATCCCCGCCAAGAGCGCTTCAAACAGGCTGGACACCCCCTTGTCGCCGACGTTGTTTTCCCCCGAAAACAAGAGATATTCTTCCAATCCCATCGCCCGCACCGCCTTTTCCAGCGGTTTTTGCGAAACCAGACGGATACGCAGACGGGTCATCTCCCCTTCGCTTCCCCCCAGGCGATACAGCTCGTCCGCCACAATGTAGCCGAGCACCGCATCGCCTAAAAATTCCAGACGCTCGTTATTCTCTCCGCCGAACGCGTTCGAATACGACGAATGCGTAAAGCATCGTTTCAAAAGCGCCTGATCGCGAAAAACGTATCCGATCTTTTCTTGCACCGCCGACGCGTCAAACTTCACCGCCGACCTCCAGATCGACATTTTCAAGCATCGTCTTGATGGTCTGCGTAAGCCCGCTCTTTGCCGCGTCCTTCGCCTGCAAGATCGATGCGCAAATGGACTCCGATTTGCTTGACCCGTGCGATTTGACGACCACCTTTTCGATACCCATCAGCACCGCGCCGCCGTATTTGCTGTAATCCATCACGCGCTTGATGTTCTTAAATGCCTTTTTCATGAACAGCGCATACCCGACTTTCGCCCAGAACGACGCCTTGATGTTGTCTTTGATGATCTGCATGACCGCAAGCGCCGTGCCTTCCGTGGTCTTTAACGCGATGTTGCCCGAAAATCCGTCGCACACCGCCACTTCGATGTTCCCGCTCATGATGTCGCGGCCTTCGACGTTGCCCACAAAATTGATGCCCGGCAGCGTTTTCAAAAGTTCGTGCGCTTCCTGATGCAGAGGGTCGCCCTTGTGATCTTCGGTGCCGTTGGTCACCAGCCCCACGCGCGGATTTTCCACGCCCATCGCCTTCGCGTATGCCGTGCCCATCAGCGCAAAATGACACAGGTTGACCGACTTGCATTCGGCGTTCGCGCCCGCATCGATGATCAGCACTTTGCCGCCTTTCGCCGTCGGAAGCACGGGACAAACCGCGGGGCGGGATATCCCGCGGATGCGCCCCACGCGCAAAAGCGCGCCCGTGAGCACCGCACCCGTCGAACCCGCGGACACAAAGCCCTGCACCTCTTCGTCCTCTTTGAGAAGTTTCAGCGCCACGACCAACGACGAGTCTTTCTTCTGACGGATCGCCAGCGTCGGCGCGTCGTCGTTGGTGATGACTTCGGTGCAGTGCACCACTTCCAGCCGCGATTTATCGTACGAAAGCCCCGCGAGCACGGGCGAAATTTTCGCCTCGTCGCCCGTGAGCACGATTTTGAGTTCCTTGTCTTCGGAAAGCGCGCACACGGCGCCCTTTACGATCTCGTCGGGGGCATGATCGCCGCCCATTGCGTCAACTACGATTTTCATAAAAAACCTCCAAGAACGTGTTCGCGCATTTCTCGGCAAGCTGATGCCTGCGAAATGCCGAGATCTTAGGGGAAACCCGAACGGCTTTCCCCTCGTTGCGCGACCTTTCGGGGCACACTGCCATGATTCGCGCGGCTTCACCTCTTCCGTAAGCCTACGGCAAATCGGGGGAAAAAGCCAAAAGTGTGATTTCGGCTTTTTCAATTTTTTATTAAATAATTTCTGCGCGTTCCAAAATCGCAATTTTGGATTAGCGCACTCAATTTGCGCGTGTGCGCTTTCGCAGGAAAGGTGAAGGCGGCGCGCGTACTGTGGCGTGCCCTTAAAAAGCGCGCCGCCGAGGAAAACGCCGATTGCGCCGCGCAAAGCGCGGTCAATGGGGTTTTCCTAAAAACTCACGACTTTTTCTTTCGTCAGCTCGAAAGAAAAAGTGTGAACAATTTTTTTTAATATTCCAAATTTCCCACCGTACGCGGATACGGCAAAACGTCGCGGATGTTGGAAATGCCCGTAAGATACATGATCATGCGCTCAAAGCCCAATCCGAACCCTGAATGCACCGTCCCGCCGTATTTGCGAAGGTTGAGATAGAAGCCGTAATCTGCGGGATTGAGGTTCATCTCTTTCATACGCGCGAGCAATACGTCTTCGCGCTCTTCCCTCTGCGATCCTCCGATCAGCTCGCCGATGCCCGGCACCAAAAGATCTGCCGCCGCGACCGTCTTGCCGTCGTCGTTGAGACGCATATAAAACGCTTTGATCTCCTTGGGATAATCGGTCAAAAACACAGGCTTTTTGTAGACTTGTTCGGTGAGGTACCGCTCGTGCTCGCTCTGCAAGTCGCATCCCCAATACACGGGGAATTCAAATCGATCTTTGACTTTTTCCAAGATCTTGATCGCTTCGGTATAGGAAAGGCGAACAAACTCGCTTTCGGCGACATTTTTCAGCCGTTCGATCAGTCCTTTATCTACGAAATTGTTCAAAAATTCAATTTCTTCCCTGCAGCTTTCCATGACATAGCCAATCACCGATTTGACCATTGCCTCGGCAACGTCCATGTCCCCCGCCAGATCGCAGAAGGACATCTCGGGCTCGATCATCCAAAACTCCGCCGCGTGGCGGGTGGTATTGGAACGTTCGGCGCGGAAGGTCGGCCCAAAAGTATAGACGTTGGAAAACGCCATCGCAAACGGCTCGACGTTGAGCTGGCCTGACACCGTCAGGCTGGCTTTTTTGCCGAAGAAATCCTTTTTATAATCGACCTCACCCTTGATCTTGTCGAGATCGAGAGTCGTGACCTGGAACATAGCGCCCGCACCTTCGCAGTCGCTCTCCGTAATGATGGGCGTGTGCACGTACACGAACCCTCGTTCGTTGAAAAACTTGTGGATCGCATACGCCGCCTCGCTGCGGATCTTGAAGACCGCACCGAATGTATTGGTACGCGGGCGAAGATAGGCGATCTCGCGCAAAAATTCCATCGAATGACGTTTTTTCTGCAACGGATAATCGGGCGACGAAGTCCCCATCACCTCGATCTTTGCCGCCTTGATCTCGAAGGGCTGCCTGTTTTCGGGGGTCAAAACCACTTCCCCCGTCACGACAAGGCTCGCTCCCACATTTTGCCGCGCGATCTCGTCATAGTTGCCGAGTTTTTCGCGCTCAAATACGATTTGGCAATTTTTGAAAAAACTGCCGTCGTTGAGTTCGATAAATCCGAATGCCTTGGAATCGCGAATGGTACGCGCCCAGCCCATCACCGTAACCGCTTTTCCGCCAAATTCTTCCGTTTGCCGATACAGCTGCCGTATTGTTGTCCTTTCCATAACTTTTATCTCCGCTCGTGCTTAGAATCCCGCATTTTATTTTCTTAATATTGTAACAAAATATTCGCAATTTATCAAGTATAAATTTGTCGAAAGATAAAAAAGTTAAAAGAACGCTTTTTTGCGTGAAACATTTTTTCATGCTTCCGAATAAAAGCCGAGCCTGCGCGCATAAAATCAAACACGCACCCAACAAATACAAGCGCGCCGCGGCATTTTGCCGCGGCGCGCTTGCCCCTATATATTTATCATTTGTTTTTCCCCGCATTTAAAAACGCGTATGCTCCGTTTTTTCTCAAAAACGACCTTCTTGACCAAAATCATTCTAACACTTACTATTGTAAGAAGTCAAGTATTTTTCTTACAAAAGTGAGAAACTAAAAGCATCGAAGACATCTCAAGGGGGAAACGGATATGAGTTGCAAAAACAGCGAACAAGCAAAAGTCAAATTTTCGGAACGGCTGAAAGAACTGCGCTCGGAAAAAGGGATCACGCAGGTGCAGATCGCAGCGGCAATCGGCGTAAGCAAAGGGCTGATCAGCCTTTGGGAAAACGAACTTCGTGAGCCGACTTTGTCCAACCTGATCGCCCTTGCCGATTTTTATGACGTTTCGTTGGATTTTTTGGCTGGAAGAACACAAGACTGAATAAATTACAGCAAAAAACACACCGCGGCGGTACCCCGATTTTCTACGGGTACCGCCGCGGTGTGTTTACTTTTCTTATGAAAATCATTCCTTTGCGATGGGTTTTGTAAAACACTTGCGGCGCTTTACAATATAGCGTTCCAACACTTCCCACTGCTCCTGCACGGCTGTATTGGTGACGAGTTCCGGATTGGATTCAACCTTTTCGATTTTGTCGTCAATGATATTTTGTAAAATGCGCGAAATCATGATCGAATTCAGGCCCTTTTTCTGGTAATCGGGACGCACCGCAATGAGCACCATCTCCAATTCTTTGGGCTTTGCGATCGCACGCAACAGACGCAAAATCGTCAGCGGCGTCATTCTGCCGCCGCTCTTTTGCAGAGGTTCGCAGATGGACGGGAGCATGACCGCCATCGCGACGACCTCGTCGTTCTTATCCGTCAGCAAGGAAAAATAGCGGGGATTGATGACGGTCGCAAACTGCCGCAAGACCGCGTCCACGACTTTGCCTTCGACGGGTACATAACAATCCAGCGAAGCATAAGCCTCATTCACCATAGCCAGCGCTTTGGGCCCGTACACAGGGATGAGTTTGCGCATGGGCGCCGTGCCCGCGATCTCTTTCAATCCCAGCTTGCGCTGAATGAACGATGCTACGTGCGCAATGCGCTCGTCCACCTTTTCGGGAACCTTGAACGCATATTCCACCCATTCGCTTTCGTCCGTAAATCCCAAATCCCGAACGAGTTTTTCGTAATAAGGGTAATTATAATTGGTCGCGTAGGTAGCGCGGCGTTCAAAACCGTACGTAAGCATTCCTTCGCGATCCTGATCGTTGAATCCCCACGGGCCGTGAACGGTGTCCATACCGCGCTCTCTGCCGAACGACTCCACCGCATCCAAAAGCGCTTTGGCGACATCCGCATCGTCGATGCAGTCGAACCGCGAGAAACGGATGCACTTTCTGCCTGCGATCTCATTGTATTTTTTCTGAATGATCCCCGCTGCCCTTCCGACGATCTTTCCGTCTTTTTCGGCAAGAAAACAGCGGATCTCACACGTGGCGAGCGAAGGATTTTTCTTGGGAATGGTAATGTTTTTTTCATCCGCATACACGGACGGAACATAATACGGACAATCTTTGTACAGCCTGAGCGGAAAACGCGCGAATGCACGCCTCTGCGACGCGGTACGCACTTCCGTGATTTTGATCATAACTCTCTCCTTTTTGCCGTGCGGCAGGCGCCTCTTGCGCTGTGCCCTTACACGGTTTGCGCGTTCATTGTACCATAACAAAAAAATTTTCGCAAGGATTCTGCCGAAACTTGTCCGATTTTCGCCCGACCGTTCTGTTCATTTTTATTTATGAAGCGGGTTGCGGCTCCTCCGATTCTTCAACCAAATCGTCGGTATGCGGCGCTTGCTGTAAAATGCCCTGCACGCTCGCGTAACTGTCGCGGCGAAGGCGCATGCGGCGATCGGGCTTTCCCGCCTCCCGCACGATAAGGTATCCTTCGCTCTTGATCCCGTCCTTTGCGGCGCGCAAAACGGCGTCTGTTTCCCCTTCGCGAATTTCAGGTTCGGGCGGCGCGATGCGCGCCGTCACCACGCTTTCCCGAATATATACAGCCTGCGATCGCACCCCGTAAATTTGCACCGTGAGCGCACCGCTCCCCGTTCGGCAGACAAAATATACTTTTCCGCCCAGATCGTTGCGAAGTTTCAGATCGCAGCGATCTCCGCTGACCATCGCGTCGAACGACGGCTCCACATATCCCACCGCAAGGCTGTGCGGATGATATTCCGCAACCGTGAGGCCCGCCAAAAGCGCCGCATTGTACACCGTCGTGCTGACTTGACACACTCCGCCGCCCAGGCCCGAAACAAATTCACCGTCCAAAATGATCGGCGCTTCACGGTAACCGTTCGCCGCCGTGCGCGGGCCCGCCGCCGCATTGAACGAAAAAGTCTGCCCCGCTTCGAGCACGCTTCCGCTGATCTTGCCCGCCGCGATCGCGATATTGTGCGCGCGGGATATATTTCCCGCATCGTATCGGGTCGTAAACGTCGACAAAAGATAAGTCTCTTCCTTTGCCCGTTCCAAAGTATATGACGGGACCTCTGTCTGCGGCGAAAGCGTTATTTCCCTCTCTCCCGTTTGCAAAGCCTGCCGCACGCGCGCTTTGAGCTCCGCGCCGTCCAAAAACCTGCCTTTTTTCTCCGCCTCGTATAAAAAAGGCTGCGCTTTAGTCGGCTGAAAAACAAAATGCGCGGAACTGCTCTTTTTATAAAAATCGTCGCAAATGCCGCGCAGGGTCTCCTCTTCCCCTTTCAACGCCACTTCTTTCTGCAAAGTATATGAACCGCTTTTTTTGCGGGCGCGCGCAAGCACCGCGGACAAGTCGCTCTTCACATATACCGTCGGCGGTGCAAATTTGTAACTTCTTCCGCCCACTCGCACCGTCAATGAATACCCGTCCACCGCGCTTTCCGTTTGCTCGCGGAGCAGCGCCTGCGCCTCTGTAAGCCGCATTCCCGATACGTTCACGCCGTCAATAAAACAGCTGCGCGGCATCCTCGCGGGCGCAAACCCGCACCCGATAACAAAAATGCCCGCGGCAAGCGCCGCGGACAAAACAACCCGAATCGCTTTGGTCAATTTATCCATTCTTCCCTACGCTCCTGTGCTTTTGCAGTATGCGGAATATGAAAGAATTTATGAGCTTTCACAACAACCGAAGCCCCGCCGGCCCATTGGAACGGGCCGGAGGGGCTTCGGTTGTTTTATTTTTTGTCTTACAGCTTTGGAAAAACCGATCGTCGATGCTATACTGTTCGGGTCAGGATTTAATTTTCCCGCCGACGATGCGGATCTTGTGCACCGTTTTTCCGAACAAAACCTTTTCGGTGTGCGTGCATGTAAGGATGGTCTGCATCCCGTCGATCTCGGCGAGAAGTTTGCGGCGCCTGGAAAGATCGAGTTCGCTCATCACGTCGTCCAAAATCAGTACGGGGCTTTCCCCCGAAAGGCGTTTGAAAATCTCCGTTTCGGCAAGTTTGAGGGCGAGCGCGGCAGTGCGTGCCTGCCCCTGCGAACCGTATATGCGCGCTTCCGTACCGCCGATCAAAATTTTCAGATCGTCGCGATGCGGTCCCGAGCCCGTAAACCCCAGCCGTATATCCCGCTCATAATTGCGCGAAAATTCTTCGGAAAGTTTGGCCTCGATCTCTTCGCGCGTCTTGCCGTACTGCTTTTCCGCACGGATCTCGAGTTCTTCCGCTTTGTCGGTGAGCCGCGCGTGCTTTTCCGCCGCAATGGGCGAAAGCATGGAAATAAATTCACTCCGCCGCGCCACGATCTCCGCCGCATAGCGGCAAAGTTGCACATCCCAAACCGGCAATGTCTCAAAAATGAGGGATACGTCCCTCTCTTTTAAGAGCGCATTGCGCTGTTCGAGGATCTTATTGTAGCGCACGAGCGCCGTGTAATAACTGCGGTATAACTGAGAAATGGACACATTGAGAAAGCGCCTCCGCTCATCGGGACCGTCCTGAATGAGGCGCAGCTCTCCGGGACTGAAAAACACGCCGTTGATGTTCCCGAGAAGATCGGCATTGCGGGCGATGCGGCTGCCGTTCACACGCACTTCCCTGCCCGTTTCGCGAATGTCCGCCTCGATCGTCACCGTGCCGAAACGCGTCTTCGCCGTCGCCGCAATGCAGGCGCAGCTTTCCCCCGCACGGATCATCTGCTTGTCCCGCGATGTGCGCGGCGATACCCCCGCGCAAAGATAAAACACCGCCTCGGCGCAGTTGGTTTTGCCCTGTGCGTTCTTGCCGTACAGCACGTTCAGACCTTCGTCAAAGGTGAACTCCTCGTCGGCATAATTTCTGAAATTTTGAAGGCGAAGCGTTTCAATGTGCATAACAATTTCCTGCGCCGCCAAATTTTTTCCGCAAGACAGGCTCCCATTTAGCTTGTCTTTCGCTGCAATTTATATTATAATAGAAATCGTACTTCGGCGGCTTGCCGTAGTTCTATTATACCACATCTTACGATCAAAGACAAAATATTGCGAGGGGGATTTATGTCCGAAAACAACCAATATGAAATTTTATGGAAAAAAATTCGGGAAATTTTGGAAGCGTCCATCTCGACCGTCACCTATAAAACCTATCTTTCCAAACTCGTACCCGTGGACATCGACGGAACCAAGATCGTTCTGCGCACCGATACCGAGTTTTTTGCAAATTATATCGGCAAAAACCTGACCGAAAAGATGAAAGACGCCATCCGCAAGGCGGATACCGGCATCACCGATTTCGAACTGGTCGTGGAAGGCAGCGACGACGTCGTCTTCACCAGCGTGGACGAAGAGGACGGCGAGGACTATTCCCCTGCGCCCATCGATCCGCGCTACACTTTCGAATCGTTCGTGGCGGGCAAAAGCAACGAGTTTGTGCTCGCCGCCGCAAAAGCCGTCGCAAAAAATCCGGGCGCAAATTTTAACCCGCTTTACATCTACGGCGCGTCCGGGCTGGGCAAGACCCACCTCATGCAATCCATCGCGAACTATATCAATCAGTATAAACCGGGGCTGCGCGTGCTCTACACCACCTGCGAGAAATTTATCAACGAGCTGATCGATTCCATCTACCTGAACAAGGGCAACAACCGCGACATGCAGGCAAAATTCCGCAACCGTTACCGCAGTGTCAATGTCCTGCTCATCGACGACGTGCAGTTTCTCGCCAAAAAGCAGGCTGTACAGGAAGAATTGTTCCATACGTTCAATGCCTTGCAGGCGGAAAACAAACAGATCGTGCTCACGTCCGACGTTCCGCCCAAGGAGATCGCAACCCTCGAAGAACGTCTGCGCACTCGCTTCGAAGGCGGGCTCATCGCGGATATTCAGCCGCCCGATACCGAAACCAAGATCGCGATCTTAAAACAGAAAGCATACGAACGCAAAGCGGTCATTCCGCCCGACGTTCTCGAATTCCTTGCGCGCGACTCGGGCACCGACGTGCGTACCCTCGAAGGCAGACTGACTAAGGTTATTTTCGCAAGCAAATTGCACGAAAAACCCATTACCCTCAGCCTCGCCGCGACCGCGCTCAACGAAGCGGTCAGCGAAGAGCACGAAACGATCACTTCCGAAAAAATCATCGGCAGCGTTTGCTCCTTTTATAAGATCACGCGCGACAAATTGCTCGGCAAAAGCAAGAAAAAAGAGCTCGTACAGCCCCGCCAGATCTGCGCGTACCTCATGTGCGAGATCATGAACATACCGCTCGTCTCCATCGGCGAAGCAATGGGCGGAAGAGACCACACCACCGTCATCCACTCCCGCGAAAAAGTCGCCAATCTCATCAAGATCAACGACCGCGTCGCCAAAGAGGTGGAAGACATCCGCAACATTATTTTAAAACAGTAATCATTACAAAGGCGCAAAACAGCGCCAAAAAATTCCACACATGATGCAGAATGTAAAACGGCATTCTGCATTTGCATTTTCGGACAGGCAGTTTATGGAAGTTACCAACGAATTTTACACAGACGGATATGAAGCCGTGGTCGTCGGAGCGGGACACGCGGGCTGCGAAGCCGCCCTCGCCCTCGCGCGGACGGGCATTCCCACCCTTATTCTCTCCCTCAACCTCGACAGCATCGCGTTCATGGCGTGCAACCCTTCGGTAGGAGGCACCGCCAAAGGTCAGCTTGTGCGCGAGATCGATGCGCTCGGCGGCGAAATGGGCATCAATGCGGACAAGACCGCGCTCCAAATGCGCATGCTCAACGTGGGAAAGGGCGCAGCGGTACAGAGCCTGCGCGCCCAGGCGGACAAACACGCGTACCACATGCAGATGAAAAAAACGCTGGAAAATACGCCGAACCTGACGATTTTACAGGGCGAAGCGGCGCAGATCTTGACAGAAAACGGGAAAGTATGCGGCGTAAAGACCACCTTCGGCGAGATCATACGCGCCCGCGCCGTCATCCTCGCCACGGGCGTGTACCTCAAAGGCGCCGTCATCGCGGGAGAGTTCCGCCAAAGTTCGGGGCCCAACGGATTCGCGCCCGCCAACGAACTCACTGCCGATCTTGTGCGGCTGGGTTTTTCGGTGCGGCGATTCAAAACGGGTACCCCCGCGCGCGTGGACGGACGCACCGTCGATTATTCCAAATGCGAGATCCAGGAAGGGGAGCACAATATCTATCCCTTTTCCTATCTTTCGGACGGCGTGCCGCAAAAACAGCTGCCCTGCTATCTCACTTACACCAACGAAAAGACGCACGAGATCATCCGTGCCAACCTGCATCGTTCCCCCCTGTTTTCGGGCATGATCAAAGGAACGGGACCGCGCTACTGCCCCTCGATCGAGGACAAAGTCGTGCGGTTTGCCGACAAAGAGCGGCATCAGATCTTCCTCGAACCCGAATGCGCGGATTCAAACGAAGTATATGTGCAGGGAATGTCTTCCTCCCTGCCCCACGATGTACAGCGCGCCATGTATCGCACGGTACCCGGGCTGGAACACGTGCGCATCATGCGCTATGCCTATGCCATCGAATATGACTGCATCGACACACTCGACGTATATCCCACCCTCGAATTCAAAAAGGTGGAGGGACTGTACACCGCCGGACAGATCAACGGCACGAGCGGCTACGAAGAGGCGGCGGCGCAGGGACTTGTCGCGGGGCTGAACGCTTCACTCAAACTGCGCGGCAAAGACCCCCTCATTTTGCGAAGGGACGAAGCGTACATCGGCGTACTCATCGACGATCTCGTGACGAAGGGAACCAACGAGCCCTACCGCATGATGACCTCCCGCGCCGAGCATCGCATTCACCTTCGTCAAGACAATGCCGACCTCAGACTGACCGAAAAAGGGTATGCGGCAGGATTGGTCACAGAGGAACGCTACCAGCGGTTTTTACAGCGCAAACAGGCGATCGCCCGCATTGCAAAAGTGTTGGAAGAGCGCGTTTCGCCCAAACGGTGCGGCGATTTTCTGACCGCACACAACAACCCCTCGCCCGCAGGCGGCGTTTCGTACGCCGATATGCTGCGCCGCGGCATTTCCGTCGAGGAGATCTGCGCGGAGTTCGGCATCCTGCAAAACGAACGGAAAGACGACATTGAAACCGCCGTGATCGATATCAAATACGAAGGATACTTGAAGCGCGGGCTGGAACAGATCGAAAAAGCGAAAAAACTGGAAGACAAAAAATTACCGGACGACATCGATTATGAACAGATCGCAGGCCTTCGCCTGGAAGCACGGCAAAAGCTCAACAAGATCCGACCCGAAAACCTCGGGCAGGCAGGCCGCATTTCGGGCGTGTCCCCCGCAGACGTGGCGGTACTGATGGTATATTTGAGTACACGGAAGTGATTCACACTTTTTCTTTCAAGCTGATGAAAGAAAAAGTCGTGAATTAAGGGCTCTGCCCTCTGCGGCGCGCCATTGAGGGCACACCACATTATGCGCGCCGCATTCACCCGCTCAGGTCGCAAGTATGCGACAAATTGGGTGCGCTGCCGCAAAAGCGCGGTTTTGCTTCGCGCCAAAAAGTTTGAGAGCTCGCATTTCTCGGCAAGCCGATGCCTGCGAAATTTTTTCGTTGAACAACGATTCGCCGCTTTTTGCCGCGCCGACATTTTGTCGGCGCGGCGCTTTTTACCTTACTTTCAAACTTTTCCCGAAAACCGCGGAGCAAACGACCCTCTTCCCCCTTTTTCGGCAAAAGGTGCCGTATTTTTTGCGCGCAAGTGTGATAGGATAAACAAAAAACTGCGGCAACTTCGCCGCACGGAGAATTATGGCGGAAAAACTGAAAATCCGGTACGGCTACGGCCGCGTTTTGTTTTACCTTGCACTCTTTCTCGGCATGCTGTGCATGAACTTCACAATGAAAAATTTTGAGCCGTTTTCCTTGGCGCCGCTCGTTGCCGCACTCCTGTGCGGTGCAAACCCCGTGGCCGCCGCAGGAACATACATACTCGCGGGCGGGCTCGCTTTTACCGTGGGGGGATTCCCCTTTCTTGCGATCGCCGTTTCGGGCGTTCTGCTGTGCGGAATATTTTTATTCTATGAACGTACCCGCCGCACCATGCGCGCGGAGATCGCACTCTACCTGATCGCCGCCCTTGCCCCTTTTGTATGGATCTTCGGCACCGTTGTGTATGCCAACCTCATCCGCGCTCTTCTCGTCGCAGCGGCGATCTTTTTGCTTTGCTTTGTATTTGCGGGAGCGATGCGGTGCGCGCTGTTCCGTTTGGGGCGGCGCAAACTCACCCCCGAAGACCCCATGCTGTGCGCCGCCGCCGTCGCGGCGGCGGGGATCGGGCTTTACAACCTCGCCGGCGCATATGCATACGAAGGCATCGCGCTTCTTTGCCTTCTTTTATGCTGTTCGCTCATGCGCAACGGAAACGCCGCATTGTGCGCACTCGCCTTGTCCCTGCCGATCGCGATCTGCGAATCGGTGGAAGCGGCGGCGCCCGTCCTTACATCCTGCGGCCTGTTTGCCTTATACGCGGCGATCATCCTCGTATTTTTGCGCGCAGGAAAACTTCCCGCCGCACTTGCTTTGTTCTTTGCAAACGTCACGGCCCGCTATTTCACCGATTTCTTTGCTCCCGAAAACCTGACGGCTCCGTTCACGGTGTCGGCGTTTTACCTGACCATGCTTGTCCCGCTCATCCCGTGCCTGCTCTATGCGATGGTGCCCGATTCTTGGCTGTCACGCCTTTCGGCGCGCGCAAGACAGTTTAACGAACGGCGCCTTACGCGGGCAAGCATCAACCGCAACCGCGCCCTCGTTGGCGAAAAGTTGTTTGAGATCTCTGCCGCTTTTCGCGAGATCGAAGCGGCGTTCGAGACGCTTGATACCGATACGCAGGCGGAAACGGATGCACGGGAATTTTTACTGTCCGAACTGCAAAAAGAGGTGTGCGGAAGCTGTGAGAAACGCGAAGAATGCGGAAAGGACACTGCGGAAGGGCTTGCAAAGCTCGTGTCTGTGGGGTGTGCCAAGGGAAAAGTCAACCTCATTGACCTGCCCGCCGCGCTTTCCTCGCATTGCATGAATCCCTCTTCTCTGCTCTTTTCTCTCAATAAACTGCTCGCAGAATACCGCCGCGGGAGCATCGAGGCGGAAAACGCCGCGCAGGGGCGAAAACTTCTCGCCGAACATGCGCGCGGACTTGCGGACATGCTGAAAAATCTTGCCGTCGAACAAAGCGCGCCGCTCGGCGCGTATGCGGAAACGGAACGGCGCCTCAAAGACGCATTGGGGCGGGCGGGGATCGCCTGCGATGAGGTGCTTGTTTGCGGCGAACCCGCCGAGATCTACATTACCGCGGCGCACGCCACCGGCGAAAAGTTATGCCGCGCCGCCGAACGCGTGTTCAATTTCCCGCTGACGGTATCGTCAAAACGCGCACTTTCCGCGGACAGGCATTGCTGGCTTTTGCGGCGCAGACCGCGTTTTGATGCGACATTCGGCGTTTCCAGCATCACCAAAGAAGGCGAATCTGCCTGCGGCGATACAAACTCGCTTACCCGCATCGACGAACGTACTTTTTTGTGCGCGCTCTCCGACGGCATGGGCAGCGGCGAATACGCGCGGCGCATTTCCGACTGTTCCCTATCGCTCATCGAAAGCTTTTACCGCGCAGGACTTTCCGGAGAGATCGTTCTGTCCACCGTCAATCGTTTGCTCTCCTTCAATCGCGAAGAAAGTTTTGCCTGCATCGACGCGGCCGCCGTTGACCTCGAAACGGGGCGAGCCGACATCGTGAAAGTCGGTTCCCCGCTCGGTTTTTTGCTCTCCGAAACCAGCATGGAACTGCTTGAAAGCGATTCCCTGCCCCTCGGCCTTTTGGACGGCGTTCGCCCCTCGGTGCTCACCCGCCAGTTGCAGGGCGGGGATGCTCTGCTCTTTATCAGCGACGGCATCACCTCCGCCTTCGGATCCAGCGCCGATATCGCCGAATTTCTGCGCACACAGAGCGCCGCCAATCCCCAGGCGCTCACCGACGCGCTCCTCGCCGCCGCCCTCGCGCGCACGGGCGGGCACGCCGAAGACGATATGACCGCCGTCGCCGTGCGGCTGTTCGACCGAGACAAATCTGCGGCATAAACTTTTCGATCACGCCTTCCGAATCTTGTCAGCCACACGGGCTTTTGCAAAAATTTTGCGGTATAATGATCGTGCGGCGGGAAAAATACGGTGCGGAAACGGACGCTCGTCGCCTTCGGCGGCGGGCGTCCGTCTTTCGGAAGGCGGTGTAAAATGGAGTTGTTTCAGTTTGTTTCCTACCTCAGGCAATTCAACGCCGACGTTTTGCTGATCGGAGCTGCCGTATGGGCGCTCACCGCGGTGCTCAAACGCACCCTGCTCAAAAACGTAAAGCGAAAGTACATGACCTTCGTGCCCTTTGTCCTGGGCATTCTGCTCTACGCGGCGTTTACCGCGCTGACGGGAGGGTTCGACGCAAGCGTTTCGGCGCTTGCGCCGATGTTCGCGAAGGGCGTTGCGTGCGGTTCGCTCGCAACGGTCATTCATGTCGTGTATGAACAGTTTTTGCGCGGGAACGGCGGGTTGTCCCTGAAAGCACAGTGCGTCAAAGCACTGCTTGCCGATTGCGGAGAAATTGCCGATGCAGACGCGGAAGCGATCGCGGCGGCGGTCGGTACCGACGAAGAAGGAGCGATGCAAAAGATTGCAAAAATCGCGGGAGAAGAACTTGCACCCGCGCTGTATTCGCTCATCGAGACGACGCTGCGCACATTGTAATGCACTGTTCCCGAGGCGGGCGCCCGCGGCTTATCGCCGCGGGCGTTTTTTTATTTTCCGCAGACATTTTGCAAACGATTTTCGCCGCGCCGACAAACGGTGCGGCGTTCCCGATTTTGGCGCATGAACGGCAGTTTTTTGCACAAACTTGCAATGTGGAAAAAATAAACAATTCTCAAAAAGAAACAAAACCCCGGTCGAGCGGATTTTCGGACCGGCTCGCACGCAACGTTCAAAAAGTGAAGGAATTGCTTCCTGCCGAGGACATTCTCGTCTACTCTTTTTGCGCGAAGGACGGCACGGAATGCGCTGCCGTTTATGCCGACGGCATCACCGACAAAGAATTGCTCGGGCAGTTGACGGCTAAACCCCTTTCCCTTGCGCCCGCCCCCAAATCGGCGGAAGAAGCGGAAAAACTATTGCTTTTTCCCGAATCGCGGCAGGCAGAAGATATGCAGGAAGCCGTTTCCGAAATTTTATCGGGTAACCCTGCGCTGTTTATAGACGGTATCGCCGCGGCGATCGTTTTGGGCACAAAAAAAGTTGCCTTGCGTGCCGTGACCGAACCGCAGACGGCGATCACCGTCAAAGGTCCGCGCGAAGGATTCATCGAGGATGTCAAGACCAATATGGGACTGGTGCGCCGCAGACTGAAAACGCCCGATCTGCGCTTTGAAAGTATTGTCGTGGGCAGACGGAGCAAGACGGTTGTCTGCATTGCGTATCTGCACGGGATCGCCGATGAAAAAGTCATCGAAGAGATCCGCTGCCGCATTCGCGCCATCGACATCGACGGCGTGCCGGACTCTTCCTATATCGGGCAGTTTCTCGCCAAGAAGCCCTACTCGCTGTTCAAACAGGTGGGCACAACGGAAAAGCCGGACATACTCTGCGCGAAGATGTTGGAAGGGCGCGTCGGCATTCTGTGCGACGGCTCCCCCATTGCGCTCACCCTGCCCTACATGCTCAGCGAAGATTTTCAAAGCTCGCAGGACTATTTTGTTTCGCCCTACCGCGCGAGCGTCAGCCGCGCCCTGCGTTGGATCGCCGTCGCCGCGGCGCTCTTTTTACCCGCGTTTTACGTCGCCGCACAGCTGTTCAAATTGCAGCTTCTTCCGTTCGGGCTCCTTCTCACCGTATCGGGCGGCATCCGCGACCTGCCCCTTTCGCCAAGTCTTGAAATGTTTCTGCTCCTGCTCATCTTAGAGATCCTCATCGAGGCGAGCGTGCGAATGCCGAAATACGTCGCACTCGCACTGTCCGTCATCGGCGCACTGGTTCTCGGCGATACCGCCGTCAAAGCGGGGCTGGTATCTTCCTCCGCGATCATCATCGTCGCGCTGTCGGGGATCTCCGCTTATACCGTGCCCGACCTGACCGGCACGCTCTCGGTCGTGCGCATCGCTTACCTTCTGGTTGCGGGCAGCATCGGAACTTACGGGATCATTTTGTTGACTGCGCTTATTCTGTATTACCTCGTCACCTCGGACAGTTACGGAACGCCGCTCCTCGCCCCCTTTTCCCCGCTCATTCGCCGCGACCTGCGCGATTCGGTCTTCAAAGCGGATATCTATGCCCTTTCCGAACGGCCTGCCGTATTCCGACCGCGCAACAAGCGCCGCCTGAAAGTCGAGAACCGCACGTAACGGCGCGGCCTGACTTACAAACCCGTCACACGATTTCTGCGGCATCGCCGCAAAGGAGAATTTTATGGATAAGATCAAATTGCGGCAGATCTGCTTTCTGTTCGCGGGAATGATGCCTCTTACAAAAATGATCGTCTATCCCGCCATGCTCGCCTATCAGGCAAAAAACGATCTGCTGCTTGCCGCCTTCGGCAATTTCCTGCTCGAAGGGGCAGTCATCGCGCTGGTCATGTTTCTCGCCAGCCGAACGGACTGCACTTTCTTCGATCTTTTGCAAAACACGTTCGGAAAAATCGGAGCAAAAATCATTTACGGACTGTTTGCCGCGTTCTTTCTTTTTTCGGCAATTCTGCCCGTTCTCGAACAAAAAGCGTTCGTTTTGCAGGTTTTTTACGAGAACGTACCTTCGTTTTTATCCTTCGCGCCCTTTTTTGCGGTCAGCTTTTTTGCGAGCGTAAAGGGCTTTAAAAGCATCGGCAGAGCCGCCGATCTCGCCCTGCCCGTCACCGCGATCAGCCTTGCCGTCATCCTGCTGCTGTCCCTGCCGCAGGCGGAATTTTCGGCGCTTTTGCCCGTCGGCGGCGCGGGTGCCAAAGGTATCTTTTCGGGCAGCCTGTACGGGCTGAACTGGTATACCGATTGCCTTTACCCGCTCTTTTTCCTCGGGCATTTCAAGTACGAAAAACACGGCGCCGCAAAAGTAATGCTCGCTTACGCCGCGGGAACCGCCGTCGTTTTGCTTTTTCTCACCGTTTTCTACGGCATTTTTTCGGATATCGCCCTGCGGCAGATCAACACCATCGCGCAGATCTCCAAATATACGACCGCATACACGACGCTGGGCAGGATCGACCTTTTCTTTATTTTTGCCGCCGCCCTGCCGCTCGTGTTTTATCTTTGCGTGCCCATCCAGATGTGCGTACACTGCATCCGTAAGATCGCACCTGCCTGCAATCCGGTCTTTCCCGCCGCCGCCGTCAACGGCGCCATGCTGCTCGCCGCGATCTTTCTCAACTATTCCTTTTTTGAAGTGCAGACGCTGTTCACACAAAAATTATGGTGGGTCTTTGCTCTGTTTTGCTACGCCGTTCCGATCCTCAGCCTGCTGTTGAAACGCGGCAAAGGAGAACGCCATGAATAAATTCTGGACAAGAGTATTGCTCATTGCCGCCGCGGCGCTCTTCTTGCTCTTTTTCTCCAATGATTTCGGGCTGATCAATATACAGCAAACCACGATCGTCACCGCCATCGGCATCGACCGCTCCCAAGAAGAGGGCAAAATCGATGTTTCCGCGCAAATTGCCGTACCGAACGAGAGCAAAGCGAGCAGCGTACTCGTCCAGGGCGCCGAAACGGTGGGCGAAGCCATCGCCGAGTTCAACGGCAAAACGGGCTGGTATCCTACCCTCGTGCATTGCAGGCTCGTCCTGCTCGGAGCCGAAGCCGTCTCCGAAAACGTATTCGCTTCCCTCGATTACTTTCTCCGCAGTGAATTTGTCGAAGATTCCTGCCTCGTCGCCGTCTGCGAAACCACAGCCGCCGAGACCTTGCAGGCAAACTCGCCCGTCGGGGATCTCCCTTCATCCGCGATCACCAAAGTTTTGTCCTCGCAGGCACAGAAGACGGGCCAGGTGAGCGTATGCAACCTGCGTGACTTTGCAAAGGGGTATTTTTCGGACAGCGCAAGCGGATATCTGCCCGTGATTTCCGTCAAAAAGGAAGCGAGCAAAGAAGGCGGAAACCAAAGTTCGGGGAACAGCCAGGGCGCCGACAGCGCGTCGGGCGGCTCGCAAAGCGCGGACGGATCGGGCGCAAGCGCACAATCCAGCAACGATTCGGATGTGTTCGATGCATCAAAGACCGCTCTGTTTTTTCAGGGAAAACGCGTCGCCGAGCTCACCGCGGAAGAAACGCTCGCCTTTAACCTCGCCGACACGAAAACCGACTTCGCCTACGGCGACATAGAGGTGTTTGAAAACGGCAGCAAAGTAACTTATAACCTCAAAATGAAAATCGGGAAAAAATCCATGAAACTTAAATTCGAGGACGGCGTGCCCGTCTTTACCTTCCGCATCCGCGCAAAAGCCCAGATCTCGGACGCCGACAAAGCGTCCGGCATCGTCGAAGTCGCCAAAACCGCACTCGTTCCCGCGCATGTCCTGCGCGCCGCCGAGGAAATGTTCCGCGCCCAGTTGCAAAGCGCCTTCGAAAAAACGCGCGAAAGCGGCTGCGACCTGTTTCGGCTCCGCCAAAAACTGTATCGGTTCTGTTACCCCCAATACGCTTCCCACCGCGAAACTTTATTGCAAGATGCCCGCATTTTTTATGATATCCGCTTCGATACCCTGCGCTGAACGCCTCTTCGCTCTTTCTTTCACGCGCCGCCGCGGCACGCAAAATGCGTGCCGCGGCGGCGTTTCGATCTTTATTCACATAATTTTTAAAAATAACTCACAAAAATTTTTTATTTTTTTCAAAATTGCCTCTTGACAAATCCCGAAAACATGGTATAATAAAATTGACCAAAGGGAAAAAATCCAAAACATTTTCCCGCGGTACAACTCAAATTCGGCGGTCAACGCGGATCTGTTCTCTCCCAACACAAAATAATTTGCGTCGGTTCTCTCCGGAAATGTGCACAAGGGATATCGATGCAAGGGTAAAGAGAAAGATGGAAAGGAAATTTCGATCGGGAACAGACGAGCGGAGACGGCAAGCGCTTTTCTCACACGCAGGCTATCGGAAAAGGTTGCCCGAAGAAACCAAGAGCGTTTCCGTTTCGCGTCCGCAGAAGAGGGAGGTACTGTATGTACAGATCGGATTTAAGAAAACTTGCTTGAACGGAGGGCGGTCCAATGTACGTTTTGACAAAAGGGACGATAAAATAGGATAAAGTTTCGGTATTCGCAGACGGCCGAAGGCGCTGCAGGCGGGAGGCATCTGCTCTGATTATAGGTTAAATTTCGAAACGTTTGTCTTAACAGGTTCCTGAAAACTGAATATGCTTTCTCGCCCGCGGTGCTGTTGCCCCGCGGGCAAATTATCCTGACACAGGGGTAATTCCCCTGCCCGCTTTTATCTGCGGGCATATCGATCGACATACTTCTTTACTTGCGGGAACAACCGTTCCCCTTGCCCCGCTTTACTTACGGGCGGAGGCCGATATATAGTTCATCATCATTTTCCCCCTTATTTTTAAAGGCGGGGCGCAGCTTTTGCTGCGCCCCGCCTGACCATATACGGACTTAAAAAAGCCGCGGAGTGCGCACAATACTGTGCCCCTCGCGGCTTTTTATATTTTTTACCCGAACGCGGCATCCGCGTACTTTTGTCGCGTCATTTTTTCTGTTTCTTTGCCGCCTCGATGCCCGCGCGGAACGCGCGCGCGTTGATATCGCATACTGCGGGTTTGCCCACAAACTTCTCGTTCAGACAGTTGATGATGCTCTGTTCTTTCACCGCGCCCGTCATTGCGCAGAACGCACCCGTGGCGACCATGTTCGCGGCGCGGATATTGCCTGCTTCCATTGCCAGATCGTTTGCGGGGATATCGACCACCGTTACATCGTCCCGCCCCGCATATGCGTCGGATACCGATCCGTTCACGATGATGATGCCGCCGCTTCGCACGCGCGGCGCAAATTTATGAAAGCTCGGACCGTTGAGTGCGATCAAAACATCCGGAACGGTGCAAAGCGGCGACGCAATGGGCGTTTCGGATACGATCACCGAACAATTCGCCGTACCGCCCCGCATTTCGGGGCCGTATGCCGGAAGATAGGACACTTCCTTTCCTTCGTGCAGTCCGCTTTCCGCCAGAAATTTCCCCGCGCTCAGAACGCCCTGACCGCCCTGGCCTGCCAACAAAATTCGGATCATTCTTTCCCCTCCGATTTATCCCGATACACTCCCAAAGGGAAGGTTTTCGTGCATTCTTCGCCCATGAACCGAAGCGCGTCGACGGGACGCATGTGCCAGTTCGTCGGACAGGATACGAGCACTTCGATAAAAGTGTACCCGCGCCCCTCCGACTGGAATTTTAGCGCCTTTTTGATCGCGCGCTTCGCCGCGATCACATGCTTTACGTCGTGCGTGGATACCCGCTCAATGTAATAAGGCGCATCCAGCGTCGCCAAAAGCTCGCATACGCGGATGGGATAACCGTTCACTGCGGGATCGCGGCCGTTTTGACATGTCGTCGCTTTCTGCCCGATCAGCGTCGTCGGAGCCATCTGCCCGCCCGTCATTCCGTAAATGCTGTTATTGATGAATATGATCGTGATATTCTCGCCCCGTGCCGCCGCGTGTACCGTCTCCGCCATACCGATGGACGCGAGGTCGCCGTCGCCCTGATACACGAAGACCGTGCGATCGGGCAGACAGCGCTTGATGCCCGTCGCCACCGCGGGAGCACGCCCGTGCGCCGCTTCCTGCATGTCGCAATTAAAATAATCGTACGCGAACACCGCACAACCGACAGGCGCGATGCCGATGCATTTTTCCTGCAATCCGAGCTCTTCGATGCTCTCCGCAACCAGTCTGTGCACGATGCCGTGCGTACAGCCCGGACAATAATGCATGTGCGCGTCCGTGAGCATTTTCGTCTTTTCAAATACTTTCATGGAATTTCTCCTGTTCAAGAACGGTCACAATTCGCTCTTTGCCTTGCCGAGCGCACCTTTTGCCGCCTCAACGATCTCCTCTTCCTCGGGCACGTTGCCGCCCGTCCTGCCGTAAAAATACACCGGCTTTTTGCCGTTCACGGCGAGGCGCACGTCCTCGACCATCTGCCCGAGCGACAACTCGACAGACAAAAACGCCTTACAATCCGCCCGCTCCGCATTCGAGGAGAACGCATCGTCCGGGAAAGGATACAGCGTGATCGGACGGATACAGCCCGCCTTAACTCCCTGCGCGCGCAGCTGATCGACCGCGCTCTTGCATATGCGCGCCACCGTACCGTATGCGGTCAGGATTATTTCCGCATCTTCGGTTTTATACTGCTCCGCTTTGCGCTCGTTGGCATAAATTTCGTTATACGTCCTCTGCAATTCGTTGACATGCGGTTCCAGCTGTTCGGGTTTGATGATCAGCGAATTGAGGATCCGACGATCTTTTCCGTAATGTCCGCTCGTCGCCCACGGCTTTTCGGGGATATCCGAAAGCGGCCGCATCGGCGGAAGTTCGACAGGCTCCATGATCTGCCCGATCATTCCGTCCGCCAAAATCATGGCGGGAACGCGGTAACGGTCGGCAAGGTCAAACGCGCGATAGGTAAAATCGCATGCCTCCTGCGCCGACGACGGCGCGAGAACGATCAGATGATAATCGCCGTGCCCGCCTCCCTTGGTCGCCTGGAAATAATCGCCCTGCGCGGGAAGTATCCCGCCCAGTCCCGGTCCCGCGCGCATGATGTTGACCACCACGCACGGAATGCGCGCACAGGCGATATAGGAGATCCCCTCCTGTTTCAGGCTCACGCCCGGACTGGACGAACTCGTCATCGCACGGATCCCCGCGCCCGCCGCTCCGTACACCATATTGATCGCCGCAACTTCCGATTCCGCTTGTACAAAAACGCCGCCGATCTGCGGCATCTTGACCGACATATATTCGGGAACTTCGTTTTGCGGCGTGATCGGATACCCGAAAAACGCGCGGCATCCGTTGCGCATCGCACCTTCGCAGATCGCTTCCGTCCCGTGCAATAAAATTTTCGACATAAAAACTCCTTCGCGCAAATTCTTCCGATACCGAAAGACCTTGCCGCCCGCTTACTTCTCTACTTCGATCGCGCAATCCGGACACATGATCGCGCAAAATGCGCACCCGATACAATTTTGCGGGTTGCGCGCTTCCGCAACAAAATAACCGTTCGCATTCATGCGGTGCTCGCTCAGCGAAATTACTTTTTTCGGGCAGGCATTCGCACAGAGCCCGCAGCCTTTGCACACTTTTTCGTCAATTGTGATGGATGCCATGTTCCTTCCTCCCTTCCCTTTCGTAATAAAAGAGATACTGCTGTATATACCCGCCGTACCGTCCGAAACGGGCGCGCAGGCGCTGTGCGATCTGCTCGCGCGGTTCCGATCCGCCGAAATATTCGCGATACGCGCGCTCGATCCAGGTGTCGACCGGAAACGCATCCGTGCGGCGAAACCCGAACAGCAATATGCAATCGGCAACCTTCGGGCCTATGCCCGGCAAAGCAAGCAGTTTTTCCCGCAACGTCGGCGTGTCCGACGCCTTCCAATCCGCCATCCCGCCCGAAGCAAGCAAACGCGCCGTCTTTTCAAGATACGCCGCGCGGTAACCGCAGCCCAGTGACACATAAAATGCCGCATCCCGTTTTGCGAGCGCTTCCGCCGTCGGGAAAGCAAAATACCTTTCGCCGCCAAACCTGCACTCCTCGCCCAAAGCCGCACACAGCCTTTCGATCGTCGCGCGGATGCGCGGAATGTTGTTGTTTTGCGACAGCAAAAACGAAAAAATAACTTCCGCAGGATCCTGATTCAGG
This sequence comes from uncultured Clostridia bacterium, assembly GCA_944328495.1. Taxonomy (GTDB): domain Bacteria; phylum Bacillota; class Clostridia; order Christensenellales; family Borkfalkiaceae; genus Borkfalkia. The sequence continues at coordinate 11,823 of CALVHR010000017.1, read as the reverse complement.
ATGCGGATCCCCCTGCCGAAACGGGCTGCTTGTCGGATCGCGGGAATTTCGCATCCGCTTGCATATTCCGCAACGGGCGCATAATCGCGCTCCAAATCAAAATACCGCACAAAATACGCAATGTCTTTCTCTTCCGCGGCAAGCCGCACCCGCGCGCCCTGTCTCTTCGCCGTACATGCCCTGTCCGCCGAAAATACCGTAAATTCCTCCCCCGTCCGCCGATACCGAAAAGTTTGCCCGCATTCCAGCGTCGCTTCAGGGTCAAAATATTCACTCGAAAAATATTCTTCTCGCAGCATGCCGCCGCTCCGTACCGCCCGCTTGCGGGCGTTTATTTTTTTATTATATCACATCCGCACCGAAAAGGCAATCCATTGCCTCATTCATTTTCCAACATTTCACCGCCATGCTGCAAAAATCGCTGCCTTTTCAGGATTTTTTCGGTAAATATTGCAAAAGTACACATCCTCCCGCACTCTCTGCCGTGAAAACGATTGCAAAAATCGCCGCCAGGGTGTATCATGGAAAAGCAATGGGTTTCAAAACAAAGATCAAAAAATCAAGATTTATACTGAGCTGCATATTTTTGACAGGCTATGCGGCTTACACGGTGTACGCGCTCTACTATTATCTCACCTTCGGCAACACCCTGGGGATCTTATTGCTCTGCCTGATCGGCGTGGCGCTCCTGCTCTCGTCCGTCGTCACGTTCCTCAGCTACCGCATCAACCTCAAAGACGCACCCCGCCCCAAACTGCACCGTTTCATCAAAGTCGCAAAATATTCCATTCAGCTGCTTTGCTCCGCAATCTCGCTCGGATTTATCTTATCCGCCGTACAGACCGCCAACGTCTTTTCCCTGGTAATGGTCTGCGTCTCCATTCCCTTCCTGCTGTGGAGCATATTCGTCAACCTGATCGTCGAATTCGTCGAGCACAAATTTGCAAACGGGTTCGGGAAAAAATATTTCGTCCCGCAGTCCGTTTGCGACGACGACGGAAAAGAAATCGATATGCACAAGCTCATCGAAAACGTCGATTCTGCACACGCGAGCACGCACCGCAAAACGGCGCGCGAACGCAGAAATTCGCAAGATTCAACGTGATTTTATCCGAATTTTAAACGGCGGAGCGGCTGTTTGCCGCTCCGCCGTTGTTTTATGCGCCGATCTGCCCTGTCCGCTCAGCGCAACAGATCTTCGAATAATTTGACATTTTCCATCGAAAGCGGATACTCGCCCCCCTCGACCGCACGCACAAGCTGCACCGTGCGCGCATTGAACGGCGCAAAACGGCCGCAACGTTCCGCCCATTTTACGACCGCGCCGTTGATATAATCGATCTCGCAAGGCACACCGCGGCGGATATCGCGAAGCATCCCCGAAATCAGCCTCGCATGTTTTTTCATCGCGATCGGAATGAGCAAAAAAGAACGCGCTTGTCCCAGTCTGCCGCGATAGCCCAAAAGTTTATCGATCCTGTGTCCCTGTAACGGTGCAATTTGAACCTTTGATGCCCGTGCGACCTCGATCCCCTCCTGCAAAATGCACTGCGCGACGCGGCGGGAAAGCTTCTCATGCGCGATTTCGCCGAACGTAGCGCCCGTGAGCGCCGAAAGCCCCGAAAAAGCGCTGTTGATCAGAAGTTTCGCCCAACGAGCCCCCATCAGGTCAGGTTCGACGCGCACCGTCCCCATCATTTTAAACAAACTTTTCGTTTCCGCAAGACGGTTTCCCGCACCGTATGCCCCCAGCGAAAAGGTCAGCGCATTCGGGTCGGAAGTCAGCTCGCATACGCCCGGCCGAACATACGTTGCCCCCCAAGCGACGGCACAGCCGAGCGTACGGTCCGCCCCGACGATCTTCGCGATTTCCGGTTCGGGCAAACCGTTCTGACATGTGCAGATCGCACCGTCCTGCGCAAGATGCGGCAAAAGCGCCTGTACGATCTCCGCATTGCGGCGCTGTTTTGTCATGAGCACGATCACGTCGTACTTCCCGCACATCTTCTCGGGAGTAAACGCGCGCACCTTTTGCACGAACGGCGCGAGCCCCGCAATTTGCGCACCATGTTCGCGCATCGCCGCAACGTGCTCCGCATTCCGCGTAAAAAGATCGATCTCCCCGCCCGCGCGCGCTATGTGCGCGCCCAAAACCGTGCCCATCGCGCCTGCCCCGTAAATTGCATACCGCATGGTTTTTTGCCCTCCTTTTTCGAACATTATATCAGCAGCGCGCAAAATTGTAAAGGCATTGCTTCGGCTTACAAAAAATCGCATGAGCGCGGCAGCCGTTTTCTGACCAAACATGTTTTCGCCGAAAATCTATTATTTTTGCCGTATTTGCACATACTGTCCGTGAAACCGCCCGCGCCGCACCAAAAAATAACAAGATATGTAATTTTTTGACGGGGCACGGACGACCGAAAAGCACCATGCGCGAAATCACCCCGCCGCTTTCGCGGTTTTCTGTCCGAAAAATCGTGTGAAAGTATCGCCGACAATCATAAATATTAATAGAATTTTGCACGTTTTTGTGCGGCGGTTCGAAAATCATGCCCCCGTTTTCTTGATAAAACGCTGTATTTTTTGTGTAAATTCCAAAAATGCGACAAAATTATTTGCATGTTCGTAATGAATATGTTATAATGCACCTTGTAGCAAAAGGAATATTTACATTTCACACGGCAGGATGTGAACCACGATCACACGAAGGTAAGAAAGAGGAATTGTCTATGAACAAAGCTTATTTGAAATTCAAATATGCGTTCGGTTTTTTATTGGCGCTGATCGGCGTCATCGCGCTGTCGCCGCTCATGGCAGCGGTCGCGATCGCGATCAAAGCGGAAGACGGAGGGCCGGTAATTTTCAAGCAAAAACGTACGGGAGCGGGCGGAAAGAAATTCAATTGCTATAAATTCCGCTCCATGAAGAGCACACAAGTGAGCTTTGACAAAGATCATCCTGTCATCCAGGACAACAACGCGAACGTTACAAAAGTCGGCAAAATAATCCGCAAGTTCAAAATCGACGAACTGCCGCAGCTGTTCAACGTGCTCAAAGGAGATATGTGCTTTATCGCGCCCCGTCCCCTGTTGCCCGTTTACGACAGCGATTACGAAGATTGGGAGCTCGTCAAATTTGAAATGCGCCCCGGCCTTACGGGCCTCGGACAGGTGTACGGGAACGGATACCTGGATATGAAAGACCGCAAATACTATGACGTGTATTATACCATGCACGCATCGCCTTGGCTGGACTTCAAGATCCTGATCAAGACGATCGGCGTCGTATTTTTGGGTGAGGAACGGTTCCTCCGCCCTGTTTCCGAACAGGAATACCGTCATCTGAAACGCGAAGTGAAGCGCCGTTATACGGTTCAGCCCGAAACGGCGGCCGAGCTTCACCCGTCTACCCTTTCGTAAAACATGGGCACGACCCAAACGCCGCTTACAAAAGACGGCCGAATCAAAGTTATGCAGATCGTAGGAAACGCGCGCTTAGGCGGCGTCGTTTCCTGCGTTCTCAATTATTACTCGCACATGGATCGGAGCCGTTATCGCTTCGATTTTGTCACATACGGGCCTTCGCCGCTGGATGAAAAATTGCGGAGCATCGATCCCGATTCGCGCGTGTTTACCGTTCCGCCTTTTGACGGGACGAGCTGTCTCGGCGCCATGCGCGCCTTGAAAAAGATTTTGCGCGAAGGCGGCTATGCGATCGTACATTCGCATTTGACCACTCTTTCGGCATTTGCCCTGCGCGCGGCAAAAAGCGCGGGCGTTCCCGTGCGGATCTGCCATGCGCACAGCACCTTTGACAGGCAATCCGATCATTATGCCGTCAAAGCGATCCTGCGGCCGTTCGCGGCAAGATATGCGACGCACCGCATGGCCTGCGGTTCGCTTGCCGCACAGAATTTGTACAGAAATCATGCAGACGATGCGCTCATTTTGCACAACGCGATCGATCTGGAAACGTTTTCCTTTGACAAAGAAGCACGCGCGAAGCTGGGACTTTTTGGACGGGTACTTTTATTCGCGGGGCGCTTCGCGCCGCAGAAAAACTTATTTTTTCTGCTCGAAGCTTTCGCCCTTGCACGAAAAAAATATCCCGAAATCCCCTTTACTTTGGCAATGGTCGGCGACGGGGCGCAAAAGCAGGAACTGATTTCGAAAGCGGATGCGCTGGGTTTGGCAGAGAGCGTGCGGTGGGTAGACCCCTGCCGCCTCACTCCGTGGTACAGCGCGGCAGACCTCTTTTGCCTGCCTTCCCTCTACGAAGGATTTCCCGTCGTAGGGATCGAGGCGCAGGCATGCGGCCTCCCCTGCCTGTTTTCGGATAAGATCACCCGCGAAGCGGATATCTGCAAAAAAAATGTGTTTTTGCCGCTCGACGCCGAAGTTTGGGCGGACGCAATGGCGAAAGATTTGCCTCGGATCGCGGATGCGCAAAAGATTCTGCGCACGGCAGGATACGACATCCGTCTCGAAGCGGACAACCTTGCCGCTTTTTACGATCGGGCGCTCGGCGCTCGGCTTTCATCATACACACGCGGTTAACCAACCGCTCCGATATGCATTTGCCCGCGGACAGTGAGCGCGGCGCACGGATGCGCATAAGAAATTACGGAGATTCGGCATGGAGAGAGAAAAAAGGTCGAAATTCTTGGCGCAGCAAGGGTATTTACTGACCCTGCTCGTTCGGAGAAACATTAAAAATCAATATTACCGCTCCTTTATCGGGATCCTGTGGACGGTTCTCAACCCGCTGCTCAACATGGCAGTCATGGCATTCGTATTTTCCTCCATTTTCGGAGCGGGTATCACCAACGGCCTGGATTACCCCCTCTATATCCTTTCGGGCAACATCATTTTCAATATCATGCGCACATCCACGACAGGGTCCTTGCCCTGTCTCGTTCAGCAACAGGACATGCTGCAAAAGACAAAGGTGCCCATCGGTCTGTTCCCGACAGCAAACGTCTTATCCTCGATGGTGACTTTCGGGTTTTCCTTCATCGCACTTCTCATCGTCGCACTGTTCCGCCTGGCCGTCGGAAAGTACGTATTCAGCTGGCATATAGTCCTGCTGCTCGCCCTTCTTCCCGCGGTCATGCTCTTCTCGCTCGGGCTTTCTTACTTTTTGAGCGCTCTGTACGTGTTCTTCCGCGATATCGAACACATCTATTCGGTCATCCTCACCTTGTGGACCTATCTGACCCCACTGTTCTATACCATCGACGTGCTCGGGAATCCGACCGTGACGCGGTTCATGTCCTTTAATCCCATGTTTCACTATGTCACCTATTTCCGCGATATTCTGACCGGCATTGTCCCCTCGGCTTGGGAACACCTTGTCTGTTACGCGTTCGGGATCGTGGCTTTTGTGATCGGATATCTGTTCATGTGCATTGTCCGCAACAAGATCGCGGCAAAACTGTGAGGAGACTATGAAGAAAGACAAAATTCCCGCGGACGGGTGCCTGCTCGAAGTGAATAACGTCACCATGAAATTCACCAAATATGAAGTGGGGGTGGATTCGCTCAAAGAGTTGGTCGTCCGCGCGTTCAAAGGCGATCTTAAGCGCGAAAAGTTCGTGTGCCTGAAAAACATCAGCTTTAAGATCTATAAAGGCGAAGCGGTCGCGCTCATCGGCCGAAACGGTGTGGGAAAAAGTACACTTTTAAAAATCGTTTCAGGCATTTTGAAACCCACTTCGGGTTACGCGCAAAGCTACGGGAGAATTTCTCCCCTTTTGCAGTTGGGAGCGGGGTTTGACGGAAACGCCACGGGCATGGAAAACATCTATCTCAACGCGGCGATCATGGGCTATACCAAAAAAGAGATCGATGCAAAATTAAAGGAGATCCTTGACTTTGCGGAACTGGGAGATTTTATTTATTCTCCCGTCAAGACATACTCTTCGGGTATGCTTGCGCGGCTCGGCTTTTCCATCGCCATCAATATGGAGGCGGAGATCATGCTCATCGACGAGATCCTCGCCGTGGGCGATATGGCGTTCCAGAAAAAATGCTATGACAAATTGACCGAACTCAAAGCGAAGGGGCTTACCTTCCTCATCGTTTCGCACAGCGACTCGGTGCGCGACCTGTGTGAACGCGCGATCTGGATCGAGCGCGGGAGAATGGTTGCGGACGGACCTTCGGGCGATATTTTCAAACGATATACCGACGTTATGATGAACCCCGAAAAACAACATTGAATTTTTGTGCCGCACGGTTTCGTGCGGCACTTTTTGATCGATCGACTTTGATTTTCAATCGAAACGGGCATCCCCGCGCCGAAAGCGCGGGGATGCCCGTTTCAAAGGAATCTCCTTCTCTGTCGGAGAAACATCCGTTAAATATATTTTTACTTTTCGTAAACGCTGCGCTTTAAAATGCCGATATAGGGCAGATTGCGGTAGCGTTCCGCATAGTCGAGGCCGAATCCGACCACAAACTCATCCGCGCAGTCAAAGCCCTTGTAATCAGCCTCGATGGGCACGACGCGGCGGCTGTATTTGTCCAGAAGCGCACAGATCTTGACCGATTCCGGCTTGCGCGAATACAGCATGCGTTTCAGATACGAAAGGGTGTAACCCGAATCGATGATGTCCTCCACGATGATGACGTGCCTGCCTTCGATCTTGCGGTCTAAATCCTTGATCAGCTTAACTTCGCCCGACGACTTTGCGCCGGCACCGTACGAAGAGATCGCCATAAAATCCATTTCGACGGGAATGGTCATCGCGCGAAGCAGATCGGCGTAAAACATGACGCTCCCCTTCAATATTCCGACCATGAGGGGGTTCTTGCCCGCATATTCGCGGTCGAGCTGCGCGGCGAGTTCCGCAATGCGCGCCGCGATCTGTTCTTTGGAAAACATGATGTTCTCTACGTCTTGATGCATTTGTCCGATTCTCCTTTTTTGGTAAGTAAGATTGTATAAATATTTTTTCCGTCCGCAACGTTCGCGCCGATGCCGAAACGGATCTTAACTTTTTCGGAAATTTCCACGCCGCACACCGCAAACACTTCGCCGCCGCAAGCAACGACAGGCAAAAGATCGCGCTCTCTGCGCGGTATTTTTTTATCGATGAGAAACGCTTTGAGTTTTTTGGTCCCGCCGCCGAATTTTTCGAACACGTCGCCCTTTGCCCGCAGCCGCAATACGCTGCCCGCAGGGAGCGCCGACGCGTCCAGCACGAGCGTACGATACCCCGCACCGTCGCCGCGGCCGAGCGAGCCGCCGTGCAATATGCGCACGGTGTATTTTCCGAAATCATATTCGCCCGCGCCGAAAGAATATTCCTGCGCCTGTGCGCTTTGAAACCGATAAATCACGATACTTCCGTAATCGCGCACGGCGCGAAGGGCTTGGGGAAGTTCGATCGTCTTTCCGTTTTCTCCGCTTGTAAGCGCATAAATATCCTCTAAATTCGCGCGGCTGTAATCCTTTTCTACGCCGAAATGCCGCAGAGCAAGCACACAGGCACGGTAAAACAGCGGGCGCGGCGCACTCTCATCGATGCGGCATTCCTCCCCGATCTCCAATGCGCCCCGTGCCAGCGAATACAGAAATTCATCGTCTTCGCGCGCAGCCCGCGAAAAATCGTACAGCCGCTCTTCGGCGCGCGGAAAGCGCTCCTTTACGGACGGAAGCACCTTCTGACGCAAGAAATTGCGCGAATATTCGGTATTGCCGTTGCTCTCATCCTCCCGCCATTGCAGACGGTTTTCGCGCAGATACCTTTCGATCTCCGCTTTCCCTACGCCGAGAAAGGGCCGCACAATCCCCTTGCCGTACAGCGGCGAAACGTCCTTTTTTTCGGGAAGATACTGCCGCACCAATTCTTCGGCGGGCAAAAAAGCGCGTATGCCGCCCGCCCCTGTCAACGACGCGCCGCGGAACAAATTCAACAATACGCTCTCCGCGTTGTCAAGCGCATGATGCGCCGTTGCGATCAGATCGGCGCGATTTTCCGCAAGCACCGCGGCAAAGATCGCATAGCGGCAGCGCCGAGCCGCTTCCTCCTCGCCGATGCCCCATTTTTTCGCGCGCGCAGGCACGTCCTCCGAAAAGCAGGACAGCGGTACTTTTTCACGCGCGCAAAGCTCTTTGACAAACGTTGTATCCGCCCGTGACGCCGCGCCGCGTATGCCGTGTTCGACATTGAGCGCCGTAAGCTCGATCGCGTGCTTGGCTGCATTTCTTTTAAAATAATGAAAGAGCGCGACCGAGTCGCCGCCGCCCGAAAGGGCGATGCAGACGCGCTTGCCGCGGTATGGTGTTAGGTCGATGCAGATGCTCATGCAAACAGTATAATACAAATTCTGAAAGATTGCAATCGATTCACGAAATATTGCGATCAGCCTGCCCTGTGCAAGAGCGGAAGCTCGCTTTGCCGAAAACGATTGCGGAAAACCGAACGGGACGCTACGCCCTCGCGGTAACGCTGATCATAGACCGAACGATTGAAATTGAACAAGTATGCCGCCGTACAAACGATCGCCGCATGCGGCAAAAGAGCGCCGCCGAACAGCTCGACGCACAAAAGCACGGGCGCGAACAGCGTATTGGTTGCCGCGCCGAACACGGCGGCATACCCGAGACAGGCGGCAAAGACGGGAGGCAACCCGAGCGCTTCCCCGAGCACGAGTCCCAAACAGGTACCCGCCGCAAAGAATGTCGTTACTTCCCCGCCCAAAAACCCGACGGCAAGCGTCACGGCCGTAAACAGTATCTTGACGATAAAATCAAAGGAATAGATCTTTCCGCCCGAGACGGCAATCTCGATGAGATTCGTGCCCAGCCCCGAGTATCTGCCGCCGGAAAGATATAACAAGCAGGCAAGCATTGCGCCCGCCAGGCCGACGCGAAGATATGCATTTTTTATCCCTGTACGGAAAAATTTCCCCGCCGCACCGCGTATGATGCAAAACGCAAAGCCCGTCAGGCCGAACGCGGCCCCGAGAACGATCAACTTTGCAAGTACCGCAAGCGTGAGGGAAGGCGCATCGCCCGCCGCAATCAGAGTATGCGAAAGACCGCACAGCGACGCGGTATACCATGCCGTAAACGATGAAACGGCGGAAGCGACAAGCGCGCGCAAGTGTAAACCTCCGACGATCGTCACTTCCAACGAAAAAAACAACGCGCACACGGGCGTCGAGAACAGCGCAGAAAAACCTGCCGCCATACCCGAGACAATCAGAATTCTTTCCGCACCGCGTAAGGGGATATTTCTGCCAATACCGCTGCCAAGCGCCGCACCGATCTGGATCGCCGCCCCTTCGCGCCCGACACTTGCACAGAAAAGATGTGCGCTCCACGTTCCGGCAAACTGAAAAACAACGTTGCGCAACGGAAACCCTTTTGTTTCGCCGCGGCTTGCACGAAATGCCGCAGCCATTCCGATATTGCCCTTGCCCCATTTTTTGAGCATCGCTACCGTCAAGATACCCACAACAGGCATAAACCAAACATATAAAGAAAAATGCGAAGCGCCGAGCGCAGAAAAATATTCCACGCCCATACCGAAAATTCCCACAACCGCGCCGACCGCAAGCCCGACAAGCAGACCGAGCGCCGCGTATATCAGTTGCTCCGCGGCGCTCATCCATCCGTTGTCCTGCATTTTTCGCATAGTTTTGCCCTTCCCCGTTTGGTCTTACATGTATTGTAAACGATTTCCCGCCGAATTGCAAGCCCTTCGGCGGCGGCGTTCCGATTTTTTCGCAATCGGCATATTTTCTTCAAAGTTCATTGCATACGGTGAGAATTTGTGATATAATCTTTGAAAAGACTTTCGGAGGAATTCACAATGTTTCGCCTGATCCCGCCCCTCAAAGATTATATCTGGGGCGGCTATAAACTCAAAACACTTTTCGGCAGGGATAACGGCGGCAAAAAAATCAGCGAGAGCTGGGAGGTTTCGGTCCATCCCGACGGGCTCAGCCGCATCGAAGGCGACGGCACCCTTGCGCAATTTTTGCAAGAACACCCCACGGCGGTCGACGCACAGGGCAGTCCGTTCCCCGTGCTCGTCAAATTTATCGACGCCGCACAGAATCTGTCCGTTCAGGTGCATCCCGACGACGCATATGCACGCAAATACGAAAACGACAACGGCAAGACCGAAATGTGGTATGTCGTGCACGCCGACGAAGGCGCAGGCATCCTCTGCGGGTTCCGCAAAGACACGGCCAAGGAAGAATTTGCCGCGAAAGTCGCGGACGGAACGGTGGAAGAACTTCTCAACTTTATCCCCGTCAAAGAGGGAGATTGTTTCCTGATCCGCGCGGGAACGGTGCACGCCATCGGCGCAGGCTGCGTCATCTGCGAAGTACAGCAGAGCAGCAACGTCACCTACCGCGTCTATGACTACAACCGCGTCGGCGCAGACGGCAAGCCGCGTCAATTGCATCTGGAAAAAGCGCTGAACGTCATCCGTTTCTCCAAATTTTCCGACACGACAAACAGCGGTGCTTTCCGAAAAGTTCAGGGCGGCCGCATTCGCCTGCTCACCGCATGCGAATATTTTTGCTGCCATGAACTTCTTCTCGAAGGTACATACCAAGGCAAAAACGACAATTCCTTTACCGCCGCGACCGTGCTTTCGGGTGAAGGGCGTGCGGACGGAAAACCCTTCCGCCCGGGAGACAGCTTTTTTATCCCCCGCGGCGAACCGTTTTCGTTCGAGGGAAACGCAAAGATCATTCTGACACAAAAACCGTAAAAATTATTGAAGGAAGAGGGAAAAACATGAACTATTTTGCAGGTATCGATTTGGGCGGCACCTTTATCAAAGGCGGCATCGTCGATGAAAACGGGAACATCCTCATCAAGGACCAGGTTTCCACGGGACGCGAACGCCCCTATCAGGACATCGCCGCAGATATGGCGGCGCTTATCCTGGATCTCGCCAAACGCGCCAATATCGCCGTTTCCGATCTGAAAGCGGCAGGCATCGGCTCGCCCGGCACCGTCGACAGCAAGCGCGGCGTGATCATCTATACCAATAACCTGAACTGGAAAAAAGTACCGCTCGCAGACGAAGTCAGAAAACACCTCGGCGTACCCGTATTCGTGACGAACGACGCGAATGCCGCCGCCGTCGGGGAAAGTTTTGCCGGTGCAGCAAAAAAATATCCTTCCAGCATTTTCGTGACCCTCGGCACGGGCGTCGGCGGCGGCATCGTCATCGACGGCGTTCTTTTTGAAGGGAATCGCTCGGCGGGCGCCGAGATCGGACACACCGTCATCCGCGTGGGCGGCGAAAAATGCACCTGCGGCAGAAAAGGCTGTTTCGAAGCGTATGCTTCCGCAACGGCGCTCATCCGCCAGACCAAACGCGCCATGGAAAAAGACCGCGAAAGCGCGCTTTGGAAAATTTGCCCCGACATCGACAAAGTCAACGGCAAGACCGCCTTCGACGGCGCCGCGGCAGGCGACAAAACCGCGGAAAAAGTGGTAAAAAATTACATAACTTACCTTGCGGAAGGCATTGCGAACCTTGCAAACATCTTCCGCCCCAACGCCATCGTCTTGGGCGGCGGCGTGTGCGCACAGGGCGATACTCTGCTTGTTCCCCTGCGCAAAAAAGTCAACCGCATGCTCTACGGCGGCACCAAATATGCGCCCGTCGAACTCCTTGTCGCGACGCTCGGCAACGACGCGGGCTTGGTCGGCGCCGCGCACTTCGCACAACAGAGGATCTGATCACAAAGCAAAAATATTTTCAATGATGAATTGTCAAACTAAGTGCAACACATGATAAGATTTTGTTCAAACAAATCTTGCGGTGTTTGGAAATGTAAA
>CALVHR010000016.1 GCA_944328495.1 uncultured Clostridia bacterium | reverse complement strand
GAATATTATCTCATAGAGGCTATGGGATAAGCAATACTTTTTAATTCAAATCTTTAATTTATTATACAAGGAGGAAACAACATGTATTTCAGGGATGAGAGGCACAGAACTGCTTTTTCGAATGCGGTGAAGGGATTAAATCAAAAGGACAGAAAATTGATGAGCAAAATATATCTTCTTTCTGCAGACAGGGCATTATGGAGAGCGGCACGGCGTGAACTGAAAGGGAATCGATTGCCGTTGAATAAAATCCGCTTTTCGTTTTGCACGGAGTGGAGTTATACGTTGTTATGCTGTGCAAAAGATTTGGCATACGGAACGGAACACATTACTGCGGCAGATCTTGCGGATAGGGAAGTCGTGTCGCCGAAGCTTTTAAAAATTATATGCAACGGTATTGCTATTCGCAGGTATGGGTTCGAGGAGAAAGATGGTCAATAAAATAATACTGAATCTGCGGAACGCCGGCCGGGACACAGATATTGAATTTCCGTGCACGGAAAAAAAGATGTCGGAGGCTTTGGAAAAGATTGCGATTCCCGATCTGAATGCTCCGAAAGTATACGTTTCGGAAGTAGTGGAGCCGTCGGGACTTTCTATGCTGGAAGGTAAAGCTTTGAATTTGGATGAGGTAAATTATCTTGCGAAACTTTTGGATAGCCTTGTGCAGGATGAAAGAGATAAGGTATATGCCGTGGCAAACTACGAAGGCTATGATATCCCGAAGGAACTCATCAATGTATATTTCAATCCGGACAGCTATACGCTCATTCAGGACCTAAAAAGTATCGAACAGGTGGGACGACAACATTATATGACCATTAAAGGCGGTATGACAACGGATGAAGCTCAAAAAACAGATTTTGCAAAGATAGGGAAAGAATTATTATTTTCAAAGAAGGGGGTGTTCACCGATTACGGACTGCTGTTCCGAAACGAAAGCATTGCCGGATGTAGAATATTTCAACATTTCTTATGATGCAGGTATCGGTAAGAACAATACGGCCAACACTGTTACGCAAATCATGGGCGGGGAGAGTATAACGCTTGCCGATGCGATCGCGCCGAATCACTATGTTTTTGTGGGATGGTATACGACTTCTGATTTTCAGGAAAATTCCAAAGTAGACGGTGCATACACGGTAAACGAGAATGTAACTTTTTATGCAAAATATGAGCAGATCCCTCCTTTGACGATCACTTATATGTTAGACGGAGGAGAAAATGCTCCGACAAATCCGACTTCTTATTATGCGGGAGAGGGAACGGGAGAGCTTGCTCCTGCCACAAAAGACGGGTATACGTTTGAGGGTTGGTTCTTGGATGCAGAGTTCGAAACACAGGTGATCTCGATTTTGACCACTATGGACGAAGATATTACTCTCTATGCAAAGTTTTCGAAAGATCCTGTCTTTGCGAACATTACATATGTTTTGAATGGTGGAGAAAATTCTCCGAATAATCCCGTAAAATATACACAGGGGCAGTCGCTGCTGCTTTGTGATGCAGTGAAAGCGTGATTCTATGCGCATTGATTATGGTCGGAACGGGAACCGTTTATGCGTTTTGGAAATGGGGAAATAAACTGAAAACAGAACAGAATACCGTTTTTGTGGAGTCTTATTCCAAACTTACTGTGCATACCGAATCGGGGAACGGTAATGATTACGATATTGCAGTGCATTTTACCGTAAACGGTTTCGAGGCGCCGGCAGAAGGTACGGTATTGTTGATTGAGAAGATTTCATTTTCGTGTGATGAGTCTAGTCTTGAAGATTGGAACGATTACTTACCGGAGATTTGGCAATACAGGGTTTCAGAGAGCGGAGACTGGAAAGAACTTTCGAGCGAAGACTTTATTTTGGAAAAAAATCCGCAGTGCGGGGAAACATATACTTTATATTTGAGCAAACAAACAGTTTCGGGCAATGAAGCATATGAAGACGGCGCGCTGAAATTGACAGGAACGTTGAAAGAGTATGGATATGAAACCATGACTGCAACGGCGAAACAGTCGTTTGCAGAAGGGGAAGAGCTTGTCGTGCAGTTTTTCGTAGAAGACCACGGAACGGTGGTCGGAGTTTGGGAACTTGTGGTTTCCGAGATGAATGTAACCGAAAGCGGAGCAGAAGGTATTTGGCAGTATCGTATCGGCGACAGCGTAGAATGGAATCATTTGGAGGCAAACACTGTTCTTTTGGCGGATGCGCAGAGCGGAACATATATCGTGTATTTGCGAAAAGATCCACAAATAAATGAACTAAATGAGGACGTCGTGATGCAGTTCACCGTCACGGTAAGGGAGGCGACCTAATGAAAAAGAAGGTACTGTCTTTATTATTTTTTCTTGTAATTTTGGTTGTCTTTTCCGCTTGCGGCGGCACGGAGCAGACGGATAAGATCAAGCTGTCTTTTGATAAAAATACTGCTTATTTTAGTTCGCAGATAAAATTGGCGCCCATAGCAGGCAGCAAACCCCAAAAAACCGATAAAGATGAAAGTGCAAAAATAACTGTAATGGCAGAAAATGCAGAAGTGATTCAGCTGCGCGCTGAAATTATTGGTGAGCAAACCCAAATTGAGGGTTTAAAAATAGGTGTCGATGGAAATGAAAAAGATTTTATAAGCGGCGTTATACTTTTCGAAGGGAGTTTGAACGGGGAAAAAGAAAAAACTTTTGAAGTAACGATATATTTATCGAAAGACACACCGATAACAATGGCAGGAAAACAACTAACGTTTAATTTTGTATTAAACGCGAAGTAACTTTGCGATGTGTCAATGTCCCGATTGTACAAAAAGAAGGGAAAATCCTGCATTGACTTGCCTGTAAAACAGCGTTTATAATATAGTTGCAAAAGCGATCGGATTTCAAGGAGTGGAGAGCATGGCTGAAATAGCGTTTTTAGGAGCAGAAGAAAATGCGGTAGAAAGAGTTTTTTCCGAGGGAAGGAAAGAACAAGTGCGTATGTTCGGAAGCTGTGTGCCGGAGACGATCGGAAGGCATAATGTTTCATATTGGAGGGAGGAATTGTATTCGGTAAAATATGCCTTTTCGACGTGGGGAATGCCGAATTTTACACAAGAAGAAATAAAGAAATTTTTTCCCTCTTTGAAATATGTATTTTATGCAGCCGGTACTGTTAAGAATTTCGCGGCAAATTTGTTTGCGTGTGGTGTTCGCATCTTCAGCAGCAAGCGTTCCAATGCGATCCCTGTTGCGGAAACGGTTTTTGCGCAAATTGTATTGGCCAATAAAAGTTTTTTTCGTGCGTCGGAGAAGATGCCTTACGCCGAAAAGAAAAAAGTTTTTGAAAAGTATGCGGGAAATTACGGTGCGACGGTCGGACTGATCGGAGTCGGGACGATTGGCGCGCTTGTTGCAGAAAAATTGAAGGATATTTCCGTCAATGTTATTGCTTGGGATAAATATCTTCCCGAGGAGCGTGCCTCGGCTTTTGGGATTTCACTCGTGACGTTAGAGGAGGTTTTCATCCGCAGCGACGTGATTTCCAATCATTTGGCAGATAAGCCCGAAACGGAGGGAACAGGAAAAAAACTCATTGAAAAAACAGAAAATGGTATAGATGAAATTTTTAAGTTTAATGCCTTGAAAGGTCAAAAATATTCTTTTTTTAAGCGTTGCGCATATTTTACGACGCATGATGATATAGACGTAGCAGTTCTGCCGAATACGTCAGAAGAACGCATCATTGAAGAGCATGTAAGCGCATGGCAAAAGGCCTGGGAAACATCGGATGTCTCTATTGAGGGGGACGACGAAATACAGCTTGGGGTCAGATGGAATATATTTAACCTCATGCAGTTGGCATATGAAGGGAATACAGATATTTCCATCAGCGCGACAGGGTTGCACGGCCAGGGATACTTTGGGCACGCATTTTGGGATACCGAGATTTTTATGGTGCCGTTTTATCTTGCTACCGATCCTGAAGAGGCAAAAAGTTTGCTGCTTTATCGATATAAGCGCCTTGCACAAGCTAAAGAAATTGCAAAAAACGAGGGATGCGAGGGCGCAAAATTTCCATGGACGAGCGCGTATACGGGGCGTGATGTAACTCCACCTGATTGGGCGGAAAGTTCAAAGCGCGAAATACATATTGCAGGAGCCGTTGCCTATGCGATGCACAACTATTATAGGCAAACAGATGATTATGAATTTTACAAAAATTATGCGATTGAGACGATCGTGGAGACCGCAAAGTATTACATGTCACGAACGACGCTCGGGGAAGACGGTAAATATCATATTGAAGATGTGACCGGACCGGATGAATATAACATTCATGTTACAGATAATTATTATACAAATTATCTTGCAAAATGGAATATGCTTGAAGCGATCCGTTCTATGGAAGCATGAAAGGAAAAAGACAGTGGCATATCACCGTATAGAAGAGGGCACTTCCTTTGATCAAGAGTCGCGAAAAAAAATGTCTGAAGTGGCAAATGGTATAGCTTTCCCTGCGATGATGTCGAATGTCTGTGAGCAGTTTCAAGGTTTTTTCCAATTAAAAGATATCGGAGAAATAGAACGCGATGCTTATGGGATGCCAAAGGACAGAAGGCGGGTTTTCGACAGTGGATTACAGGAGCTGAAACAGCCGGATGTAGTAATGTTGCACTACTTATTTCCGGAAGATTTTTCTCCGCAGATCCAGGCGGAAAGTTTCAAATATTATGAAAAGCGGTGCAAACACGGATATTCCTTGAGTCCTTCGGTACATTGTGTTGTCGGGTTGAGAAACGGCTTTGATAAATATGCCTACGCGTATCTTTCCTTGACTGCGCTGTTAGATCTGAAAAACATGCATATGGATAAGAATTTGTTCGAAGGGATTCATATTGCATGTGCGGGAGGAACGTGGTGCGCAACTGTTTACGGATTTGGTGGTGTTCATTTCCGTGGAAATGAACTGCATATTGATCCTAAAATGCCGGATAAGTGGTCAAAACTTTCCTATAAAATTACATTTAAAGGAATAAGATACTCCGTTACTGTCGACAAGGAGAAGTTTACGGTCAGGTCAGATGGCAATACATATATTTTCAATGCGGGAAAGAGATACGCATTAGCCGCAAATACAGATTATGTGATCGGGTGACGCAGTGGATACGAAAGAAATCATACTTGAAAATCACAGATTTAGGATAGCGATCTGTGACCCATCCAATATTGCTGATCTGCATTTTTCAACGCGTTACAGTTATTGCGGCTACATAAGAAGCATTTTTGATAAGGTCAGAGGGAAAGAGTTGTTATATTCACCGAAATCTGTTTTCGATCCGTTTTCGGGAGAGGGATTTCCTGATGAGTTTGAAATGCCTGTCGGCTATGATGAAGCGCAGAACGGGGGAAATTTTTTAAAAATTGGAGTGGGCAGGCAGATCAAAGCAGATCAAAAAATATATACAAACAGGGATAAGCACAAGATCAGCCGTGTGGCGCCGATTGGCATTGTGAAAAACGGAATGTCTGTTGTATTTACACAGGCGGATGCACTTGGAGAGAATTCTTATTATTATAAAAAAGAAATTCTTTTAAGCGGCAATGCTCTTCGGATATCGCATTCTTTGAAAAACAGAGGAGACAAGGTGTTTGAGACGTTATGGTATTCGCACGCTTTTCTCCCTGTTCAAGGTGCAGAAGGGAAATTGCGGATAGAAATTCCGGCTGCATTGAACTTGCAAACCGATGAACGATTTATTGTACGTGAAAAAGGTGCAGTCGAATTATTCGTATCTTATGGTATTTCGGAATGTGAGCAAACGCAAAAAGGTATCTGCTATGTTTGGACGGGGAGAGATTCGGTAAACATACAGACGATTTATAGTGGCGAGCGAACTGTATACAAGGCGCTCGGCGATTATCCGCTTGGTTTGTTGCAAGTATTTGTCAATGACCGCGTTATTTCGTTTGAACCGAAATTGCGGATAAAACTGGTGCCTGAAGAGGTGTATGATTGGTCAACAGAATATTATTTTAATTGAGTACAGAGGTAAATATGTTTTTAAGTGAAGAAATAAAGATCGGAAAATACAATATAGCGAATCGCGTAGTCATACAACCGATGGAAGGTTGCGATTGTTTGGAAGACGGCAGTCCGAGTGAACTAACAGAAAAAAAATATTTTAAATATGCAGCATCTGGCGCAGGGATCATTTGGTTTGAAGCGAGTGCGGTATGTGCCGAAGGTCGAACGAATGAAAGGCAGATGCGCCTTACAGAAGATAATCTTGAAAAATTTTCTGCATTGACGCAGAAGATGAGACAGATCGCCATGCGCGAGTTTGGATTTGCGCCGATTTTGATTTTACAACTGACACATTCCGGACGGCAGAGCGTCGTGCCGATGATCGCGTATCATAATCCTTTGTATGAAGAAAAAAGACCTGTTGCAGGCGATTGCATTGTAACGGATGATTATTTAGATAGTTTGCCTTCCGCTTTTGCTAAAACCGCAGAACTTGCAATAAAAGCGGGGTTTGACGGGGTAGATGTGAAATGTTGTCACGGTTATTTGATGCAGGAACTGCTTTCGGCGTTTGACCGTAAGGGGAAATACGGGGGCAGCTTTGAAAACAGGAGCAGATGTTTTATTGATTGCGTCAGTGCGGTTAAGCAAGCGATACCGC
This sequence comes from uncultured Clostridia bacterium, assembly GCA_944328495.1. Lineage (GTDB taxonomy): Bacteria > Bacillota > Clostridia > Christensenellales > Borkfalkiaceae > Borkfalkia. The sequence continues at coordinate 36,715 of CALVHR010000016.1, read as the reverse complement.
AGGATCGTTTGCTTGTATCGCGTCTGGGCCTGAGCGATATGGTAAAAAAGCCATATGGGTTCGGTACGGATGAAGAGGGGAATCTCGATCTTACGGAAGGAAAGATGTTGGTTTCGAAGCTAATCGAGTGCGGAGTAGAGATCCTCAATGTGACGTTGGGTAATCCTTATTATAATCCGCATGTAAACAGACCGTTCAGGGTCGGTGCTTATAAAGCGCCTGAAAAAGCGGAGACTGGGTTGCAGAGGTTTTACGATGTAGAGCAAGAGTTGAAAAAGACTTTTCCGCAACTGAATATCGTTGCATCGGGAATTTCTTATTACAGAGATGATCTGATGTCGCGTGCGGAAAAAATGTTGCAGGATGGGGTATGCGATTTTGTTGGATTCGGCCGCGGAAGTTTGGCTTATCCTGAATTTTACAGGGATTATCTAAGCGGGAAATTCAATGCGAAAAAGTGTTGTGTCGCCTGTTCAAAGTGTACTTTTTTGATGCGGGCACACAGTGTTTCGGGTTGTGCAACTTTCAACGAATACTATAAAAAATTATATGAGGGAGTCAAAGTATGAAAACGGCGGTTGTGACAGGTTCTTACCAGGGGATCGGAAGAGGTATAGCGGATATGTTGGCGCAAAACGGATACGAAGTCGTGTATTCGGATATCCATGAAAAAATGCCCGAGGTTCGATATTATTGTAAATGTGATATATCTTCGGCGAAAGATAGGCAGTCTCTGTTGGAATATGTGGATAAAACGTTCGGACGTATTGATCTTTTGGTCAATAATGCAGGGGTAGCTTGCAAAGTGCGCAGGGATATTCTTGAAACAACCGAGGAAAGTTTTGATCGGCTTATACAGATCAATACAAAAGGCACTTTTTTTATGTGCCAGTTGTTTGCAAATTATATGATCGATTGTATGGGAAAGGGCATAAAAGATTATAAGCCGAGACTTGTTAACATAGCTTCTAATTCCAGTTACACATCCAGTATTTCGAGGGGAGAATATTGTATTTCAAAGGCGGGTGTTTCGATGATAACCACTTTGTTTGCCGACAAATTGGGGGAATACGATATTCCTGTTTTGGAAGTTCGTCCCGGCATCATCAGAACGCCCATGACGGAAGTGGTTACTGAAAAATACGACAGATTGATAGCGCAAGGTATTACGCCTATGAAACGTTGGGGAACTCCTGAGGATGTTGCCAAGTGCGTTTTGGCTGTCGCGAAAGGGTATCTCGATTTTAGTACAGGTACGGTTTTGAACGCTGACGGAGGATTCCATATTAAAAGGTTGTAAAATGAAGATCATATTTTTGGGTGACAGCATTACCGATGCGCACAGGAGTTATCAGGCGGATTATGCGCTTTCTTCTTATGGTGTAGGTTTTGTAAGATCGGTAGCGGGCAGATTATTGTGTGAAGATCATGCTAAATATCAAATACTCAATCGTGGCATAAACGGAAATAAGACGGTTGATCTGTATGCACGATTGAAAAAAGATGTTTGGAATGAAAATCCCGACGTGCTCTCAATTTTAGTGGGGGTAAACGATCTTGCCTTTGATGTGAAGCTCGGTTGCGGCGTGGAATTGAAAAGATATGAAAAAGTATATCGGGCGATCATAATGGAAACGTTGGAACGTTTTCCGAACGTAAAACTTATTCTAATGGAACCTTTTGCGATGCGCGGAACGGAAACCGATGCGTTTTATGAAGGGTTTTGCGAAATTACTGCTTATGCAAAGATCGTACGTTCTTTATCGGAAGAGTTTCAGGCAAAGTTTGTTCCGTTGCAGGCGGATCTTGATCGTTTGGCAAAAGTTTACGGTAATGAGGCTGTATTGTCTGACGGTGTACATCCGACACTTTTCGGCGCAGAACTTATTGCGGAAAAATGGTTGGACACATTTCGTAAAATTTAAATCGGGGAAAATATGAAAGTTTATGAACATAAGGCAATCGTGATCGGAAGCGGTTGCGCGGGCTATAATTGTGCCGACAGATTATATGAATATGGTGTCACGGACGTTGCGATCGTTACCGAAGGCCGTATGATGGGCACATCTCGTAATACCGGAAGCGATAAGCAGACCTATTATAAGATGTCGCTTGCTGGTGACGACGGGGACAGCGTAAGGCTCATGGCCGAAACGCTGTTTGCTGGCGGTGCTGTCGACGGAGAAATAGCGCTCTGTGAAGCAGCCAATTCTGTGGCAAGTTTCATGAAGCTTGCCAATTCAGGCGTGCGTTTCCCTACAAATGAATACGGAGAATATGTCGGTTATAAAACAGATCATGATCCATATCAAAGAGCGACTTCCATTGGCCCATATACATCTAAAAAAATGACGGAAGTTTTGGAAAAAGCGGTAATGGAAAAGCATATTCCGATTTACGATAATTGTCAGGTGATCCGGATCTTGAAAGACACGGGGAGTGTTATCGGAATATTGGCGATCGATGTTTTATCGGGTGAATACATAGCGATCAGGACAGGTAATGTTGTTTTGGCTACGGGCGGACCCGCGTCCGTTTATTTTGACAGTGTTTATCCAGAGAGCCAAACGGGGGCTTCTGCTCTTGCCGTTGAAGCGGGGGCGGAATTTGTTAATTTATCCGAATGGCAATACGGCTTGGCATCTGTTGATTTTCGCTGGAATGTATCGGGAACATATCAGCAGGTTTTGCCGCGATATATATCGGTGGATCGTGACGGTACGGAAAGAGAATTTTTGATTGAGAATTTTAAAAATCACGGAGAAATGTTGAAAAATATATTTCTCAAAGGTTATGAATGGCCTTTTGACGTGAGAAAGATTTGCGGGTCATCTTATATAGATCTGCTCGTTTACAGGGAAAACGTTTTGTTAGGAAGGGACGTGTATATGGATTTTACGCGAGAGCCTTCCCGACTTGAAAATGGGTTTGATGCGTTGGATGAAGTTGCATATAACTATCTTAAAAACAGCGATGCACTTATTTCATTGCCAGTTGAGCGCTTGAAAAAAATGAATGAAGGCGCACTTTCTCTATATAGAGAACACGGGATCGACCTTGAAAAAGAACCTCTTCGGATCGCCGTATGCGCGCAGCATAATAATGGAGGCATTCGCGTAGATGAAAATTGGCAGACAAGTATTCCCGGGCTGTATGCATGCGGGGAGGCTGCCGGTACTTTTGGCATTTTCCGGCCGGGCGGTTCCGCTTTAAATTCGACGCAGGTCGGAGGCATGCGCGCTGCAAGGCATATCGCTTACTTCGGAAAGAAAGTATCCTTTGAAAATTTTGAAACTGTTCTTGCAGATGCTATAAGCGAAGCTGAAGAATTAAAATGCGCGACGCATCGTTCGGAAACCGATCTTTTAGATATACGCGGAAAATATCAAAAGGCAATGAGCGAGCATTTTGCCTTTATTCGTAATTTAGAAGAAATGAAATTACATTTGAATAAAATAAGGGAATGGCAAATAAGTTTTTGTAAAGATAACGGCTGGTCAAAACCTTATGATATATTTTTTCTATTCAAAAACCGCGAAATCTTGATTATGCAAGAAATGATCGCACAGTCCATGATCGAAGCCGCAGAAAGATACGGTTCGAGAGGTTCTGCTTTTGTTTTGGACGGAAGCGATTTTATGCAGCGCAATCCGAGGAAGGAAAACGAAACAGGGCGCAAAACACTGCTCATCGTTGCAAAAGAAAAGAATGCGTTGAAGATCACGGAAAGAAAAGTGCATCCGATCCCTGAACGGGATCTGTGGTTTGAAAAAGTTTGGAATCGCTTCAGGAATTATACAAAAAACTATTGAATGCGGTTGTTTTCTGTGTTAAACTAAAACGTAAAGAGGAAAACGAAATGAATAAAATAAGAGTGGCGTTTGTTGGTATCGGCGGTTACGGGGGCGTTATATTGAATGAAATTTTTCAAAAACCTATGGAAGGTTTTGAAATTGTTGCCGCTGTAGATCTCTTTCCGGAAAAGTCGGCGTGTTTTCAGGAGTTGAGAAGCATCGGGATCCCGATTTATTCCGATATAGAAAAAATGTTTGCGGAAAACGAAAAATTAGGCAAAAAACCTGATTTTGTTGTTATTGCAACGCCTATACAATACCATACGAGACAAATACTTACTTCTGTCAGGCATGGCGCACATGTTTTATGCGAAAAGCCGATGACGGGTGATATCGGGGATTTGTCCGCTCTCGAAAAATGTGCGAAGGAGTCGGACAGGCTGATCGCTATAGGGTATCAATGGAGTTACAGCAACGCGATACAAAAACTAAAAGCGGATGTTATGCAGGGTGTATTCGGAAAAGCGTTGCATTTGAAATGTATGGTTTGCTGGCCGAGAACGCGCGCATATTTTACTCGTTCTACCGGATGGGCGGGTAAAATATATTCTTCGGACGGGACGATGATCAGAGACAGTATTGTCAATAACGCCACGGCGCATTATATCCATAATATTCTTTACATTCTCGGAGAGCAGATCGATACGTCGGCGGCGGCGACAGAGATAAAGGCGACACTGCTGCGTGCCAACAATATAGAGACTTTCGATACGGCAACAGTGCGTTTTGGTCTTGTTTGCGGCGGAACGGGTATGTTTGTCGTTTCGCACAGCACACGCTCGACGGTAGATCCGACGTTTGAATATGCCTTTGAAAAATGTAAAGTGATCTATCCGAATGATTCAGGTTGTATCGAGGCTCACTTTGCCGATGGGAGAAAGATTATATATGGGGATCCTTTTGCCGAGGGTGCTTCGCATAAATTTTACATTTGTTTGCAAGCGATAAAAGAGAAAAAAAGTGCAATTTGCGGTGTGTTTGCCGCTAAACAACAGGTGCGATTTGTCGCTGCATTGCATGAACATAACAAAATTATAGATGTCAAGCGGGATGCGACAGAAATTATAGATGATGTCTTAACAGTCAAAGGCTTAGACAGAATGCTCGAAAAATGCTATGCAGAAGATAAGCTTTTAGAGGAATTGTCCGAGTTTAAGAGTATAGCGGAGTTAAAGAGATAATCTATGAACGAGAGCAAGCAAATAATCGTTGCTGTTATCGGACTCGCACATGGCCATATTTATCAAATGTGCAGAGGATTGATCGCGGCAGGGGCACAATTGAAATACGTTTACGACGAGGATTTATCTGCTGTGCAGTCGTTTACACGCGTATTTCCCCAAGTTATACCTGTGCAGAGTGAGGAAGATGTTTTTTCCGACAGAGAAGTTAAGCTTGTTGCCAGCGCGGATATACCTTCAAAAAGGGCTGCTTTGGGAATTCGTGCAATGAAAGCAGGAAAGGATTTCTTTTGCGCTAAAGCCCCTGCGATCACACAAAGACAGATCAGAGGCATAAAGAAAACAATGCGTAAGACAGGAAATAAGTTTTTTGTCTTTTATTCAGAGTTTTTTGAAAGTGAAGCCGCAGTTTATGCTGATAAGCTGATAAAAGAAGGTACGATAGGAAAAGTTTTGAATGTGACGATCCTGGCGCCGCATAGACTAGGGGAAAGCCGACCTAAATGGTTCTATGAGAGGAAAAAATCCGGGGGGATCCTGATCGATATCGGAAGTCATCAATTTGATCAGTTTTTAACGTTTACAGGTAACAACAGAGCAAAGATCTTGTCGTCCGGTATCGGGAATTTTGCGCATAGGGATTTTGAAGGATTTGATGATTTCGGAGATGTGCATTTGGTTGGTGAAAACGGTGCAACGGGATATATACGAGTGGATTGGTTCACTCCGGAAGCATTGCCTGTTTTCGGGGACGGCAAAGTTGTGATCTTGGGAGAAACGGGTTACATAGAATTGAGAAAATATATCGATGTGGGTTGTGGCGATTCATGTGAAAATGTTATTTTGGTGACTAAAGATAAAATTTCAAAAGAGAGCGTAAAAGATAAAACGGAAAAACCGTTTTTCAGCAATTTAATATATGATTGTTTGCACAGAACGGAGACGGCAATGTCTTTCAAGCAAACATTTCATGCAATGGAATTGGCAGTAAAGTCGCAAAAGAAGGCGAAGAGGCTTATCTGAAAAAATGGTAAAGACATTTCATAAAGAAGAAGTAGAAAAGATCGCGTGCGAGAGAAGGGTTTTTAAGATCGTGGGCGACCAAAAACTGGATATGATCGTTTGTTATCCCAAATTGGAAAGTCCCAAGGGTTGTATTTTGTTTATTCACGGGGGCGGGTGGAAGAGCGATTCATGCGAGAGATTAAAACTTCATGCGCAATACGCGGCGCAAAACGGTGCTATAGGCATAAGCATATCATATAGATTGCTTGATGAGAATTCTTGTACGGACATCAGAGACGGTTTGGCAGACTGTGTCGATGCGCTTACGTACGTTCGCGCATTATGCAATGAAAGGTATCAAAATCTGCGGATGATCGCCGTTGGCGATTCGGCCGGCGGCTATTATGCTGCTTGTTTGGGGAAAAAGCATGAGGTCACCTGTGATTTAAGAATCTGAGGGGGGCTGCGCATGCTTTTATTCTTTTTGACTATCATCATGACAATGTTTATGGAGCAAAGATCCTGCATGATGTATTAAAATTTTTATTTGAAAAAATATGATCTGACGAGCGGAAAGAGGTGCATATGGAAGATTTTGTATTGAAAGATCAATTGCGGCATTGGGCTTATGTTTTTCCCGAGACAATGCTCATATACGAAATGAAGGGCAAAGCCCCGAACCTTACCGCTGATATTTTATGCATGGACGGTAAGCCGGTTCCATATGAAGCGGAAACCACAAACGATGGGTATCGCCTGAAAGTAATGGCGGATCTTCCATATAGAGGTGAGCATACATTTACATGGAAGAAGGGTAAAAATAGTAAAGATAGATCCGTGACCGCCCTGAGATCGCATTATCTGCGGTATTTTAGTATAGTTTCTTTGAATAAAGTAAAAGATTATGTCCTCGAGTGGGAAGACGATAAAAATTCTTATCCGAAATACTTTTGCGTGCAAAGAAATACAAAATGGGGTGGCTTTTATAAAAGTCATGTAGGTAAACCTTCGGCTGCGGACATGATGAACATTCTCGATCGCGACGCAACGCTGTTTACTACGTTAGAGGAAATAGCGCCGGTTTCATGCAGAGCCTTTCGATCTTCTTGGGCGCAGACATTTGATTTGACGGCAAGTGAACTTACTGACGAAGAATTCAGCAGAGAGCGCGCCGCCATGGCTTTGGTTTGTTATACACTTTCTGACGAAAATTATTATCCGACGGATACCATTTTGGCAGGGCATCCCAATTTTTTGACCGATGTCGCGGGAACGGTAGCGGTATTTGCTTCGTTGCTCGGTGCCAATCATCCTATGCATCAAAAATGGTTGAAGTATTATGAGATTGCGCTTGCGCGTAATTTTAAATATCATATCAGGCCGGATGTCCCTGATTGGGATGCTTTGGGCGGGCGCTGGACGGAAAATATTGGTGCATACATGATGTGTATGTTGCAGTGCATTGTATATGATTGCCGAATGGTATACGATCTTAACGGCGGCGAAATGCCGGCGTTATATCCGCATATAAAAAGATTTATCTCTTTTTTAATAAATATGCAAACGGCAGAAGATGCTGACGGCAGACGCTTGTATGCGCCTCACGGGGCGCATGCTTGTACGGGGTCTTATGGCGGAAAATTCGGTCACGGTTTTATGACGGCGATGATCGAATTGGCTGATATGCTGAAAAATTACGAGCCTTTGTATGCAGAATATCTGTTACATAATTTCCGTAACGAAGCAGATTTCAAAGGGGTATTGGAAAGCAGCGGAATTTACGGGGAAATGTATAAACACCGCACGACCAATACATTTGGTACCTCTCCTGATTTATTTTCCTGCAAATATACGGGCATGGGGTTTATGTTGCGCGACCATGTCAATGAAGATGGAGAAATGTGCCTTATTTTGCAGCAGATAGATGAGGGCCCCAATTACAGATGGGGCCGCGCCGCACAGGGCGGATGCGGGGAGATCTATTATTATGCCGATCGCTATAAATATACCGATCATGGCCCCGAAGATGTGGGTGACGAAAATCGGGGGGATGTACAATCGTGTACGAATTTCGGCGTCTTGATAGGGCATGAATATAGATCTGTCGGTCGTAATGATCTTTCAGAGCCTCTGATGGATTTCGGATTTGTAAAATATGCGAGAGTAAATGCGGGAGCCTACTCTTATCCGTATTATAAATACAGAAGCGTTATGATGGTGGAAAACCGTTACATTGCGATATATGATGCAGTCGGAGATGCAAAACAACATTGCCGTTTTACCTGGTCGCAAAGCAGCGGCGGGGAATTTCCAGTTATAAAAAATCTTCGGCCGGGAGTCGAGGCTTTCGTGACAGGAGAGGGGGTTCCCGTCGACAGCGGAGCGGGTTACAATTCAAAGTATCCTCGTATCCTCCGCGTAAGATCATGAATTTTAATGGTCAGGGTGATTTTCTTACAGTGGTCACGCACCTAAGGAATTATCACGATGAACGTTTGATTTATTCGATCGATAAAAAAGATTACGGCGCAGAACTTATTTTTCCTCAGACAAGAGAAGAGGTGTTTAACGATCAGGCGCGTATTTATGTAGATGAAAAAGAATTTTCTTTTGACGGATATGTCGGATATTTGACTGATACGCATTTGCAAAAGCGTTTGGCAATTTTCAACGGTTCATATATACGTCTGGATGATTTTTCTCTGACGATCCCCTTTGACAGAGAGATACGCTACGGAATGAGTGCGGTTCTGAGCGAGAATGAAGTCAGGGGCAATGCTGTATTCGGTGCCGAAGGCGAGGTGTTTGTTCGTGTTTCTCGGTTGGATAAGGCAAAAGTGTTTGTCGATCACAAAGCGGTTGATTTTTCATACAAAAAAGGAGCATATTGCTTTATTATGCCGCGGGGTAAGCATTCATATAACATTGGCGAAACGCCCGATATAGAAAAAGCGGCTGTTCGTTTTACAGTCGCTCGAAAGGACGGTTTCGATGTGAAATGGGAGCATTTACTCGGCGCGCAAACTTACGAAATTTCTTTGAGCGCGGATGATGAATATACCTATAGGACGGTCGGGACTGTTCAAGCTAAAGAAGGCGAAAATTCATTTGCCGTCAATGATTTGAAAAAAGGTAAGTTTTATGTGCGTGTGCGCGGTATAAACGGTAAAAAATTCGGCGAGTTTTCGCATGCTTATCCCGTTTACGTTACCGATGCATTGCCGCATAGTCCTGAAGGATTTCGTGTGGAAAAAACGGCACAGGGTGATTATTGCGCTTCATGAGGCGAGGTGCTCGGTTGCGGAGTGTATAAGCTTTATAAAGTAGAAGACGGCGAAACGCGTTTGTTCTACGAAGGAGGTGACAGAAAAATTTCAGTGCCGCAAGGGATGTATTATGTAACAAGCGTGAACGGCAACGGCGAAAGTATGCCTTCGCTTTCCCGTTCTGCATGGGACGAAAGGGCTGCTTGGGATAATCGGCCCGAGAAGGGGTTTGTACGTGATACAAGATCTCATGAGCATGGGTACAGCGGTTTTGATTACATAAACAATAAATTAAAGCCAATTTTGCGTTATCCTGAAAAGGAGAATCAGGATGTTTAAAAAAAATTTTGTTTGGGGCGTCGCCACTGCTGCTTATCAAATAGAGGGTGCGTGTCGTGAAGACGGCAGGACACAGTCTATCTGGGACGTGCATTGTGAAAAAGCAGGTAAAATATTTAATGGCGATACAGGTGAAACGGCTTGCGATTTTTACCACAGGTATGAACAAGACGTTGCACTCATAAAACAACTGGGGATAAATGCGTTCCGGATGAGTTTTTCTTGGAATCGCATTTTACCGGACGGATATGGCAAAGTCAATGTAAAAGGTCTTGATTTTTATGACCGTGTCATTGACCAAATGCTGAAAAACGATGTGCAACCATATGTGACTCTATTTCATTGGGATTTGCCGTATACGCTTTTTCAAAAAGGCGGATATTTGAATCGGGAGTTTGCAGATTGGTTTGCCGAATATGCCCAGGTCGTTGCGAGACATTATTCGGACAGAGTAAAACACTTTATGACAGTAAATGAGCCCCAACTTATCTTAGGTGCACATCGGGGCAGTGGAAAAGCACCGGGACTTTCGTTGTCTGATCAGGAAACGGTGCCGATCGCGCACAATATTTTGCTCGGTCACGGAAGAGCTGTGCACGCCATGCGTGCAGCGGGAAATAAAGATATAAAAATTGGATTCGCAAACCAGGGATGTGTATTTTATCCGATAGAAGAGAGTTCGGAGAATATTTGCGCGGCGGAGGAAGCTACTTTTTCCTATCGTTTGCCTAATTGGTATTCATCTTTGTCGTGGTATGCCGATCCTATTTATCTGGGTATATATCCTGAGCCTATGTTGTCCGCATTAAAAAAATATCTTCCCGTAACATGGGAAGACGATTTAAAGGAGATCCATGCACCATTGGATTTTTGCGGGCAAAATTTTTATAATGCTTATCCGGTTGATGCAAAAGGCAATATGGTGCGTGAAAAAAAAGGAGCAAAATACAATGCGGAGCATTGGAATATTTCTCCGTCGGGTATCAAATATTTGGCAAAATGGTTATATGCGCGATATCAAAAACCTGTCTTGATAACAGAAAACGGGATCTGCTGTCACGACTGGGTTTCTTTAGACGGTAAAGTGCATGATCCTCAAAGAAAAGATTTCATGCAAAGATATTTATTGGAGTTAGAAAGGGCGGCTGCAGAAGGTGCTGAAGTGGACGGATATTTTTGTTGGTCGTTTTTTGACAATATGGAATGGGAATTGGGATATAGACCGCGTTTTGGTTTGGTTTATGTAGATTATGAGACGCAGAAACGAATCCCGAAAGACAGCGCGTATTGGTATAAAAAAGTTATCGAAAGCAACGGAGAAGAGCTTCATCGCTTTTAAAAAGCGACTAAACAGGAAAAAGATCACTCATCTTTTATTTCCGCCGAAGAAGCTCCGCTTTTACGAAATTCTTTCGGGCTTACGCCAAATTGTTTTTTAAAAATTCGAGAGAAATAATATTGATCGCCGAATCCGCAACGATCTGCGATCTCACAAATCGAATAATCGTTTTTTATCGATTGGTTCAGATATTTGATCGCTGCATTGAGTTTTTGCTGGATTAGATATTGCAGCGGGCTAACTCCGTAATCTTTTAAAAACAATCTTTGCAGGTGCCGCTTGGAATAAGGAAATTCTTCGTAGACGGAATTCAAATCGAAATAGGGGTTTTCAAAATTTGATACGATTTTCGATTCAATGATTTTAGATGAAATCGATACATCTGGAGATTGGATCAATGAATCAATATAGGACAATAATAGATTGGTCAGATTGTTGATAATCTCTTTGTTTTGGTGAATATAGTGAAATTGCCGATAAGTAAGATCGAGAATATAATGCAAATCATTTACATAGTGAAAGTCGGCATTTTCCAAATTTGAAATGAGTGCGGGGCCATGGAAATTGGGCGACCAGTTTATTAGGGTTAAATGTATATTGGAAAATCCTTTATCGGGGAAATTTTGGTGTAACAACAATGGCGGGATGCAAATGACGTCTCCCTGATTGTATTTTATAGTTTTGTCATCGGAAAACACAAACATGCCGCTTCCGGAAGAGACATAAATGATTTCCCAGTAGCTGTGACTATGTACTCCAAGATTGCGGATCGTAGAGTATTTTTCAATAAAATTGATAATAGGCATGAGTGGATTTCCTTATGAATAACAGATAAATAAATTTAAATTATCGTACACAAAAAATAAAGATTTGCGTCTAATATATTTAATATTTTAGGCCAAAACAGTCTTTTTGTCAAGGAGTTGTTTTTTAAATTAAGGAATAACTTTCAAAGCCCTTTTAAATGTGATAAGCATTTTAAGAAGTGTTTATTGTGGTGAGAAAATATATCAAATTATTATTGAAACGGTATATTCCTGTCGTCTGCAATCTCTATGAGGGTAGACGGTTTTCTTAATTCTTCCGTGAACTTGTTTACAGGTCTTGTTTACAGGTATATCTTTGCTTATGTAAAAGATATAAAGCCGTGAGTTCATATACTTGCTAAAAAAACGCAAAAAATCTTTTTTATCGCGGTCGCGCAAGTGCAACCTCAGCTGAACTCATAAAAGAGGGCGGTTGAGGTTGTTTTTTATACAATGCGTCCAAATTTATATTTGCAGATACATATTTCTTTCGAATGTAAAAATTTTTTGAAATCAGATTAAGCGTGTTATTCTTGAAAAAAGTCAGGAGCCACCGGATTAGTCGGCGGCTCCTGACTTTTTACGAAATTAAAAATTCAAATTAATGAAAAAATAGGGGCCGAATTTTAACTGTTAAAATATACGATTCAGGGAATCAAAAGTAAGTTTAAAGAGAATTTTCTGTTTGGTCTAAAATATTATATTCAATGTTATTTTTTAGTTGTGTAAAAAATTCTTTTGGAGACATTCCGTAAGTTTCGTGAAAGCATCGATAAAAAGAAGGCATGCTGTTAAATCCGCACCGATGGGCAAGGGAAGAAATATTTTTTTCTTTGGTCTTATTAAAACTTTCGATAATGTGTTGAAGGCGAACAGTATTGATATAATTTTTAAAGTTTTCGCCCACGTATTTTTTAAACATATGGGAGACGTAATACTTATTATAATTAAAAGTTTCTGCAATTGATTTTAAAGACAGATCCTCGGTAAAGTGTTCTTCTATATAGGAAAGGATACGTATCATGATATCTGCACCGCTGTTATTGCGAACATAGGAGGCAGGGTAATGGTTTACGAGCAGACCAAAAACTATGTTGACGAAGCCTTTCAGGACGAACTGATTGCTGTTTGCACGGATTTCAAGTAAAAGTTCCAAAGCGTCGCGGATCATGAGATTGTATTTGCAATCAGAGAGGTGTGGAGAAAGTTGTTTGTCCTTAAAAAATTCGTTAAAGTCAGAAAGGAGTTCGAAAGGGATGACAAGGACGAGCACATCAGAGTATTTTGGGGTACTGAATTTATGTGTAAAGTAGCTTGGGACAAATACGATTTCATCCTGATTATAAGAATAGCAGTTTCCGTTTATGACAGCGTCCATATTTCCTTTACGTACATAAAGGAGTTCGATATTGCGATGAAAATGTTGATCGCAAGAGTTGTTTGTATTTTCGCTGATCAGGATGTTTGAAGAAAAATCTCTGAAGAGTTCGTAGTAACCAACGCCCAACTTTCGAAACCTCCAAAATTAAGAATATAGCAATTTTTAAGATTAATAAAGCAAATAAAATGTTGAAAATCTAAAATTTAGTGATAAAATGGAAATATGATTATAGTATAATCGAATTATTTAGAAAGTCAAGTATTTCAATGCCGGAGGAGACACATGAAAGAAAATGTTCAGGTGTCTGAAAACGGAAAGGAGCAGGGATGAAGCAACGGATCGGGAAAAAAATATTAATGGCGGCAATTCTGCTGCTGGTTATACTGGGCGGTTTAATCGGGTGCAGCAAAATGAGTTTGCAGTTTGATGACGGGGATTCGGTTTCGATGAATATCGGGGAAGTTCGTCTGTTGTCTTTTACGGCGCAGCCCTTATTGGCAGCGGGGAGCCGGGCATATCTTGTATCTTCGGATGAAAGTATTGCCGCGGTCGAGGACGGGGGATATATTCGTGCGGTTGGTGAAGGCAGCGCCGTGGTGACGTTGACAGCAGACGGGACAACTGCGCGTGATGAGATCACTGTCCATGTAGTGACACCGGAGATCGCGGAGGAAAATCGGTTTATGGTGATGACCGAACCGGAACGTATGCCTTGCCTGTTTTTGGATGTTTCATCCGATATTGCGGCAGGGACGGTGGTGTACGGCGTTGCCGAAAAGGACGGAGTGCGAGTCGGCGCGGCGACGGCGGAAGTGCTTCCGAATCATCGCGTGTATTTTCAACTTGATGATTTAGGGATAGTCGGCGGAGTATACGGTATCGGATTTGGATTTGTCGGGAATGAACAGGGCAAAGTTTTGAGTGTGTATAATACGGATGCGTATATTTCTCGTTCTTTGACGGAAGGGGAGGATTGGACGTTTTACAATGCAGAGCGGCGAGAAGACGGGAAACTTAGTATAGTCAACGATTCAATCAATCACGGGGGAGCGAGCATTGTATTTGATATTCAGCAGAGAGAAGACGGATCCTTTGTCAACCCTTATTTTCGAGTCAGCGCACAAAAGGGTGCGGTATGGGCGGTAAAGCTGCGCAGGGGTGACGGAGAAGACAGCCGTTTTGAGGAAGTTGTATTAGGCGATATTGCGGTTTCGGAAGAGTCGATGTGCACATTTGATCTGAACGACTATGCCTATTATGTATATGGCGGAAAAGTCACGTTGGTGATCTATGCGGTGCAGGATGATTTGACGATCGGAGATATTGTAAACTATTCGGATAGAAACGAATACGTGAAGGGAGTCGGAACGCAAGATTATGTTGCGCTGGAAACGGTTTCGATTTCCGCTCCCGAAAAGGTGCGGGTCGGATCGACATATCGTTTGACAGCGACATGTTCTCCGGCGAACGCCAGTTTTCAAGAGTTTGCATGGGTCGCGGAGAATGAGCGGATCTCGGTAAGTGATGACGGGGTGATTCAGGTAAAGGAAGCGGGCGAATGTGAAATCAGTGCTGTCGGATTTGACGGAAAAAAGTACGGATCTGTGATATTGAACGGGACAGTGGGAGTGGAAGAGATTCGTTTTACGACGACGGCCGGACAAGCGACGGTCAAACTTTCGGACGGCTCATATGATCTTGCATCCGGGGTGGAGATATATCCCGCTGATGCGAGTGATAAGACGTTAATATATACATTGGTTTCTGCAGGAACGGGGTTTGCAGTAGATGAAGCGGGAAAGATCACGTTTACGGAAGAGGGGAGCGCGATCGTAAGGGTATCTTCGCGAGATAATGTCAATGCATGGAAAGAATTTTCACTTACAGTAGAGGAATCTTTTACGCCGGTACAAACGGTTGTAATCAGCAACGCGGCGGCAGAAATGCTGATTGGAACAAAGGCTCAGCTCAGTGCACAGTGTTCTCCGGGAAATGCCGATCATGCGGGAATTATTTGGGTGAGCAGCGATGAATCTGTTCTAACGGTTGCGAACGGAGAGGTTACGGCACTTCGGGCAGGTTCGGCTATGGTCAGTGCATACAGCGAGGACGGTGCCGCATATGACTCGGTTGAGATCGAAGTGCTTGCGGCGGTGGAAGTTGAGCTTGATCCGTCCGCGATTGGATACGGGAGTTTTGAACTCGGCAATGAAATCCTGTCGGGAGATGAAGTTACGATCGTCGCGTCGAAAGGTGAAGATAGTACGGTGCTGGCGCGGACGACGATTGCGGAAGAGGAAAAAGACGTCAACGGGCAGGGAAGCATGGATGCGCAACGCAGGATCCTGTTTGATCTGAGCGATAAATTGTTTGACGAGGTCGGGCTTTACCGCTTCGAGGTACTTGTTACTCGCAGCGGAGAGACTCTCGGAGGATATACGTATGGTCGTCTGGTGTTTGGAAAGACGGTTGCCGACATTACGAACGGTGTATGGGAAACCGGATACCAATGCGAGCCTTCGGAAGGGGGCGGCATGACGGCAACACTTACGGGTGACGGGTTCGGAAATGTGACGCAGACGGTCGATAAATCGGCGATAGAAGGCGCCCGTTATCTTCTTGTCAGTGCCAAAACGCGTACGGCAGATAAAATTTCCGTTAAAATAGCAGTCGGTGAAACGGAAATAACAATTGCAACCGGGGATTGTACCTCTCTCGGAGTCTATAAATTTGATTTGTCGGATGCGGAAATTGCAAAACTTCTGCAAAACGCGGAGAGTTTTGAGGTTCATTTGTATGTTATCGGCAAGGCCGGTACGTCTGCGACGTTTGACACAGTTATGTTTGTGACGGAAGATGCAGTTCTTTGATTGCGCAGGAAGCGGAAGGAGGAAAAAATCATGTTAAAAAAATTGGTTGCGATCGTGCTTTCGATTTGTTGTTTGGCGAGTACGTCGATGTTGCTTTCGGCATGCGGCGGGGGTGCGCAAGGACAAACCAATACGTATGAAGATGTCATTGACTGGGATAAGATCGATTGGGAAGGAAAGAATGATTCCAGCAACACGATCCTTGTGTATTTCAGCAATGATATGCAGGACTATTATGCGCCGAAGATCGAGGCATTTGAGGATGCGTACCCGCAGTATGACGTAGAGGTGCGTTGGGGTGCCGCAGGCGACGGGGTCAAGCAGGAACAGACGTCTGCCATATCCACGGGGAATCCTCCTGATCTGATTTTGGGCGGCGACGTACATATTGAAAACCAGAAAGGGTTTTTGCTTCCTTTGAACAAGCTGATCGAGCGCGACGCGCAGCAAGTGCAGTCCGAGGATTTTTTGGACGGGATGCTTGATTCGCTGAGTTCGGGCGAAGGTTTGTATTATTTGCCGACGACGTTCAATGTATCCGTTCTCTTGTATAACAAAGATCTGTTCGATCAGGCAGGGCAGGCGTATCCGACAGAGGACTGGACATTTGAAGATTTTGTTGCGGCGGGGAAAGCGCTCACAAAATATGATTCTTCGGGTGCGGCGCAGCAGTGGGGAAACCAGACGGTGACGGAGTGGTGGACGCAGTGGTATTCCATGCTGAGGATGGACGGCGGATCTCTGTATGACGATGAGGGATATGTGACGCTGAACACGGAAGAAGGGATTCGCGCGCTGACAAATTGGCGCAGAATTACGGGTGTACAGGGTCAGACGAATGCGCAGTATCCCGACAAGATCGGGACGCACAACGGCTCGGACGGCGGAAATCTCGGGAATTTTGCGGGCGGAAAAGTGGCGATGCTCTATAGTGTGGCGTGCGGTCAGCTGATGACATTTTCCAATTCCAATCTGAATTTTGACGTGGCGCCGCTGCCGAAATCGGCGCTTACGGACAGCCGTGCGGGCATAGAAATGAGCATTACGGCGTACGGGATCCATAAAAATTCCAAAAACAAAAAGGGTGCGTGGGAACTGCTGAAATGGCTCACGGCGCCGCGCACTGATCTTGAAGAGCTGGCGGAATTTGCAATGCCCACGCCGCGCAAGTCGGAGCGGGACATGCAATTGGCGGTGCCCAAAGAGGAGCGTGCGACAAAATATAAAAATCTGGAAGCAATCTATGATTCCGTTTCCATTGCGGCGTCGCTGCCCCGACTTTCCTATTTTGAAGAGGTGACGATGCAGTATATTGTTCCGGAAGTAAATAAATTGATTGACGGAACGTATTCCACGGCGGAGCAGGCGGCAAAGGCTGCGGAAGAAAACGCAAACGCATACATTATGTACCGTTACAAGACGGAATTCTGATTTTTTGCCGAGGGGAAACATGGAAAAAACAAAAAAACGTACAGGCAGTTTTCACCTGGGCCGAGCGGGGCGGCAAAGGCTGCATTTTTATCTGTTTCTTTTGCCGGCTGTGATCGGGTTCAGCATCCTGACCGCATATCCGTTTTTTTCGTCGCTGATCGCAAGTTTTACGGACAGGTTGTTATATTATCCGGGAGACGCGCAATTTATCGGCTTAAAAAATTATCGTTATTTGCTGGAATTTTATCCGAAATTTTGGCCGGCGTTTAAAAATTCTTTGATTTATGCGGTTTTCAACGTAATCTTGACAAATGTGATCGCTTTGATCGCGGCAAACGCATTGACGAAGCAATTTCGGGGTACAAAGGTATTTCGGACCCTCTTTTACATACCGAGCATTCTTCCTGCGGTTGCGACGGTGATCATGTTCGCGTTTGTATTTGATCCGTCGAGCGGGCTGGTCAACTCCGTGCTCCTGAAATTCGGTATCGCGCGCGAAGATTTGCCCATGTGGCTCTCGAACAGCAGAACGGCGTTGATGACGCTGATCATTATCTCGCTGTGGGGGTTTGGTGGCAAAATGGTCATTTATATTGCGGGCCTCAACGAGATCCCCGTTTCCTATTATGAGGCGGCGGAGCTGGACGGGGCCAGCCGTACCGTATGTTTTTTCAAAATCACGATGCCGTTGGTCACCCCGTCCATTCTCTACAACCTGATCACGGCGATCATAGCGGGGGTGCAGGTATTTACCGAAGCGTATGTCGGGGCAAACGGAGTCAGTTTTTATGTCGCTTGCATCTACGATCTGGCATACACGGGCACCTATCAGATGGGGGTTGCGTCGGCAATGGCGTGGCTGTTGTTTGTCTTTGTCGCCGTGCTGGTGTTCGGAAACATGATCCTTTCCAGGTTTTATGTGCATTATGAGTATTGAAAGGAGGCAGGTATGACAGTTTCCAAGACAAAGAAGACGGTGCGATGCACGGTGCGGTATGTCGTGCTGATCGTATGCAGTCTGATACTCATTCTCCCGTTTTTGTCCCTGTTTACAACCTCGTTCAAGACCTTTGAAGATGCGGTAGGCAATGCAAACAGCCTGATTCCCAAGCCGTTCACGCTCGATAACTATGTGCGGTCGGTGACCGAGCAGGGATATCTGCGCGGGCTTTGGAATTCGGTGCATATTTCCGTGCTCACGACGATCGGGACGGTGTTTTCGTCTTCGCTCGTGGCGTACGCGTTTGCACGGTTCGAAGTGCGGGAAAAAGAATATATTTTTTCCTTTCTCCTGATGTCGGTCATGATTCCGGGGCAAGTTTTGCAGATCTCAATGTATGCGCTGTATACGAGGCTGGGTTGGATCGATACGTTTTTTCCGTTTTGGATCCCTCCATTTTTGGGCGGAGGGATTATGAATGTTTTTCTCATCCGTCAGTTTTTCCGCGGGATCCCGAAAACGCTGTTTGAAGCGGCGGAGATCGACGGTGCGGGAGAATGGCGCAATTACTGGACGCTTGCGATGCGCATGAGCGTACCCATCCTGATCACCGTGGGTATTTTCACGTTTACGGGGAGCTGGAACGATTTTATGGGGCCGCTTTTGTACTTGAGCGGCGCTCCCGAAAAAAGACCGCTTGCGTTGGTCATGTATCAGATGTACGACACGGTCAAGATCGGCGATACAAAGCAGTGGAATATCATTTCGGCGGCAAACGTTCTGACTATGCTGCCGCTGATCATCATGTATTTTTGCTGTCAGAAGTATTTTATCGAAGGGATCTCCGTTTCGGGGATCAAGCAATGAAGCAAGGAGGATCGGATGATAAAATTGAGCAAGAGATTTTTTGCACTTGGTATGGGCCTTCTTTTGTGTGCGGGAGCGGTAGGCTGCGGAAAAACGGAGACGTATTTGGACGGCGGGGCAGCGGTTACGGACACGGCGGAGCGCGCCGTGCGGGTCGAAACGCTGGAAGATCGGTCGAAAGATCGGGAATGCTGGCTTTCCGTGCCCGACAGTGAACTTGTGATCAATCCGTTTGATTTCAGCAGCAATTCCACGACGGATGTGCGCCAGACACAGTTTTTCAACCGTGCCGAACTGACCATCGACATCGGCGTGCTGGATTACAGTTCCTCCGGGAAAATTGCGGAAAACGTGCTCGGTGTTGCGGGCGTAAATCCGTACGGAGGGCATTTATATGCGAGGGACGGGTTTGAAAACGGCTGGCGTCCCGACAGGCTGACGTATGCGGCGGAATACGACAGCGGTTTAAGCATCGAGGCGTATGACTATTTTTACGATAACGAGACCGTTGTCCGAAACCTGACGACCAACGGCAAGGCGATCGCGCTTTGGGGCGGGTATGCTGCCGGGAATTCAAATTTTATGCGCATGCAGGACGGAACATTCGTCTACCGCAGAGCGGACGGCATTACCGTTGCGATCGGGGTTTCCTGTCCCGGGGAATGGAGCTTTTACAATTCGCAAAGTGATTTTTCGGATGGGGGCACGGCATACGAGGAGCCAGACCAGACGGGCGTGTGGTGCTTTACTCCTGCGGAAGGGACGGAGTTTGTATCCGTTTCGGTCGGGGTCGGCGGATACGGTGAGACTACGGAGGATGTCGTGTCGCGGGCAAAGGCGCCGTATGTGAACAACGATTTCGTAAGTGCGGCGGGGGAGCGCGAAATATATTGGAACGAACTCTTGTCGCGCGTGCCTTTGCCGCAGACTTTTGAGCTGTATGATTTGGAGAGCAATGGGATTACGGCTTCGGACATCCGCAGTTATTATTATCGTTCGTGGACGATGCTTTTGTCCAATGTTTTGCCGGAAAATACGAATTTTTCCTATCGTTCGCTTTCGTTGGGCAAGGCGTCCATGTGGTCGTCTGGAAGTCCGGAAAGCAAATATTCGTGCGTCTGGGAGTCGCTGTACGGGACGCAGATGTACGCGTTTGTGGATCCGGATATTGCATGGGAGCTGTGCCTGGGTACAATGTCGACCATTCCCGAAGACGGAAACATTCAGGGGGAATCGCTTCCTTCGAACAAGGCGCAGACGGTTTGGATCTGCTATACGGCGAAAAATGACCGTGAAAAGCTGGAACAATGCATCGAACCGCTTACAAATTATTTAAATTGGCGCTTTGAAAATCCGCGCTGGATTTTAAGCGGGTCGCATGACGATGTGAATGAACGGGACATCGATTTTGTTGCCGCATATCTCGTGGATCTCAAATTTATGGTGAAGATCTGCACCGAACTGGGGCGTACGGACGATGTCGCCTATTGGCAGGGCAAGGCAGATGCCATGTACGCAAATATGTGCGAGTGGTTTTTTGCTGGGGAAGAGCCGGTACAGCGTTATTTTGTCAATGACGGTTCACGGGATCCCGGTACTCCGCTTTGGGTATGTAAATCGCTCTGGTGCGATGAACTGACGGGGGATGCGCTGGAAAAAGTTTTAAATTTTGCCGTGTCGCAGTACGATCCGGAAAAAGCATTCGCAGGGTTCGGAAGTGTCAAATACGATGACTGGGCGTACACACTGTACGGGTTTGTGCGTAACGGCAGAGCGGACATCGCCGCGGACATGGTACAGGCACTTTTGCGCGACATCCCGCGCTCGGGATTTATCGGCGAACTGTACAATTCGGTCTGGCGCGGGACGGTCTGCGAGGGAGTGCGCCCGAGCCTGTTTGGGGCAATTTTGATGATCGACAACGTCTGGCTTTTGAACGGATTCATGTATCACGAGGGAGGCATCGGCGCGATCAACCTCTTTGATCGCAGTGCGGGTGTTTCGGGGATCCGGTTAAACGGCGTGGAATATTCCATTCGCATGGACGGCGAAAAGGACAAATATACCGTCACGGCAAACGGGACGGAAACAGAATACTTGATTGCGGATGGCGGAATGGCCGATCCGATATAAGGGGAAAGAATGGCAAACGAGCGAGATCAAAGGCGATACGAATGCATACAAGCAAAGCTGGCAGAACTGGAAGAAGTGCGTTCGGAGACGGTGACCGATCTGAAGTTTGCATCCTGCAAGGGATATGCGCGGCACGGTGCGATCCCCCGACAGTTTGAGCCGTTCGACGGGCTCTGGCGGTGCGCGGCGGACATGCACGCGTGGCTGCAATTTTCGCCTCCCGCTCTTGCGGCGGAGGATGGGCGGACGCTTTATTTGGAGATCGATACCGGCAGTTCGGGCTGGGATGCGTGCAATCCGCAGATGCTGTTGTTTTATGACGGCAAAGCCGTGCGCGGCTTGGATGTAAATCATCGTGCCGTTCCGTTCCCCAAAGAAGTGCGGGAAGTGACCGCATATATGTATTCGGGGGTGGACGAAAGAAAATATTTGCCTGTTTCGGTGCGTTTTTTTGTCCGTGACGAGCGCGTTCATGCGCTCAGGATACGCTTTTCGGTATTGTGCGACATTCTCGGCTATACCGAGGATGAAACGGCGCTTCGTGCAGAGCTTTCGAATACGCTTGCGGATGCTTGCAACGCACTCGATTTTGCAAAGCCTTACTCTTCGGCGTTTTATGCGTCTGTCGATAAGGCGCATAAAATTCTATCTTCTCTTACGGACGGGCATCGTTTTCCCGCGGTGTGGGCGATCGGCCATACGCACATCGACTATGCGTGGCTCTGGACCAAAGAGCAGACGCGCGAAAAAGCACTGCGTTCCTTCGGAACGGCGCTCTCTCTGCTGGACGAATATCCGCAGTATCGTTTTATGTCGTCCCAACCCGCACTGTATGAATGCGTGCGGGAACAGGATCCGGACATGTTTGAAAGGATCCGCGAGAAGGTAAGACAAGGTACGTGGGAGAGCGAAGGCGCGATGTGGGTGGAAGCGGATTGCAACCTCACTTCGGGCGAGTCGCTTGTGCGGCAGGTGCTCAAAGGGAAGCAGTATTTTCAGAAACAGTTCGGGAAGGAAAGCCGAATTTGTTGGCTCCCGGACGTATTCGGGTACAGCGCCGCGCTACCGCAGATCTTGAAAAAAAGCGGAGTGGATGTGTTTGTGACCAGCAAGATCAGCTGGAATGAAACCAATCGCATGCCGCACGAGATTTTTGACTGGCAGGGAATAGACGGGACGCAGATCTTGTCGTACTTTTTGACGACACAGCGCAAAGTGAAAGGGGAGCGCAGCTACAATTTTGTAACGTACAACGGAGAAGGTACGGCGGCGGAGGCGGAGGGGACATATTTTCGTCTGAGCGACAAAGAGCTCACGAAAGACGTGCTGATGCCCTGCGGACATGGCGACGGCGGAGGCGGCACGACCCCTGAAATGATCGAGCGCATCGGGTATCTGTCCGAAGGGGTGAAGGGATGTGCGCGCACGTTTTTTGCGCAAAGCGGCGCATTTTTTGCGCAGCTTCGCAAAAATCTGCGCGGCAAGCGCGTTCCGCGCTGGGTCGGGGAACTGTACCTCGAATTTCATCGCGGCACCTATACTTCGGTTGCAAAGATCAAGCGTGCGAACCGCAAAACGGAGTTTGCGCTCTGGCGGAGCGAATTGGAAAGCATGCTTGCGTCTGCGCTTTGCGGAAGGGAATACCCTGCAAAGGAACTTGAACGCTGTTTGCTTGCGGCGCTGACAAATCAATTTCACGATATTCTTCCCGGCTCCTCGGTCGGCGCGGTGTATGATGCCGCAGATGAAGAATATAAACAAATCAAGGCTTCTCTGGACGGCATCGAAGGCGCGGCGCTTGCGGCAATTGCGGAAAATGTTGCGCAGGAGGGAACGCTCGTATTCAATCCGGGCTGTTACGAGGGTGAAGCGACGGTTCGCGTTAACGGCGTTACGGCGGGGGTAAAAAATATTCCTGCAAAGGGGTACGCCGTCATAAACGAATTTCGCTTCAACAATACCATCCGCGCAAGCGCGCGCGGGATGGAGAGTGCGCTGTACAGGATACGTTTTGACAGGGACGGCAGCATCATTTCGCTGTATGACAAACGTTGCGGGCGGGAAGTCGTACGCAAAGGCGGGGCATGCAATCGCCTGATTGCATACGAAAATCTGCCGTACGAGTTCGATAATTGGGAACTGAAAGACTATTACGCGGAAAAACCTCTGGAAAAAATTCGGGTTGTTTCCGTTCAGACGGTCAATGACGGAGTGCGCCGCGGCGTGTGTTTTCGGCGTGCGTTCCGCGATTCTGCGATCGTGCAGACAGTCTGGCTGTATGAAAATATGCCGCGCATCGATTTTGAAACGGAAATCGATTGGCACGAGCACCATGTAGTGCTTCGATCCGAATCGGATCTGGCGATCCATGCCGATCGCGCCGTATACGACATTCAGTTCGGCGCGGTATCTCGGCCGACGCATAAAAACACGTCTTGGGACGCGGCAAAATTTGAAACGTGCGCGCATAAATTTGTCGATCTGTCCGAATACGGATACGGCGTGAGCCTGTTAAACGACTGCAAATACGGGCACAGCGCGGGCGACGGGAAACTCGGGCTGACCCTTCTTACCTGCGGCACCTATCCGTACGGGCAAGCCGATCAGGGAAAACATGTTTTCGTATACAGTTTGTTGCCGCACGAAGGCGATTATCGGGAAGCGGACGTAATCGGGCAGGCATATCTGCTCAACGATCCTTTTCTCGCGCTTCCCGCGGCAGGGCACGGGCGGTTGGACGCGCGCTTTTCATTGATCCGTACGAACTGCAAATCCGTGGTGATCGAGACGGTCAAACGGGCAGAAGACGGCGACGGGATCATTGTTCGAGCGTTTGAATCGTTCGGCGGGCGGACATCATGCGAATTTACCTTGGGAATACCCGTTTTCAGCGCAGAGGAAACCGATCTTTTGGAGCGGACAATTACTGCTGCAGAGATCGTAAACAACGGTTTTGGGGCGGAATTCGGGCCGTATGAGATTAAAACATTCCGCATTCGAAGAAAAAGAGAGAATACATGAAAAGAGACAACTACAATGAATAAGCCGGATGATCTGACTTTGGAAGAAAAGGCCGATCTTGTGATCGGAGCGGAGCCGTGGATTTCGGGAAGCGTTCCGCGATTGGGAATACGCCCACTGCGCTTTGCGGACGGCCCCGTGGGGGTGCGTTGCGAAAATCCGGAATCAACGGCGACAGATAAGCACAACAGACATGCGAGTTACAAGGCGACCTGTTTCCCCGGGATCGCGCTGCTCGCATCATCCTTTGACCGCCGTGCAGCATATGCAGTAGGAAAGCAGATCGGAACAGAAGCGGCGCATTTCGGGGTTGATGTTTTGCTCGGCCCCGGCATCAATCATAAGCGCACGCCCATCGGCGGCAGAAATTTCGAATATATGAGCGAGGACCCTGTGCTGACGAGCGAAATCGCAGCGGCGTACATACAGGGTGTGCAATCCTGCGGGGTGGGGTGCAGTCTGAAGCATTATTTCGGGAATAACACCGAGTTTGACCGTTACAATGTGGATGTGGTAATCGGGGAACGCGCCCTACGTGAGATCTATCTGCGTTCCTTTGAGCGGATAATCGCCAAGGTACAGCCCTTTACGGTGATGGCGGCGTACAATCGCTATCATGGGCAGTACTGCGCGCAAAGCAGGGAGGTTTTGGAAGAACTTTTGCGCGAAACGCTGGGTTTTGAGGGAACCGTGATCAGCGACTGGGGCGCCGTGCGCGATCGTGCGCAAGCCCTGCTTGCAGGCTGTGATCTCGAAATGGGATTCGAATATCATGGTTCAAAGGAAAAAGTGTTGCAGATAGCGGGCGGCGCAGAGGGGAAAGAAGCTTTGGATCGTTCTTGCGCGCGGCTTTTGCGGCTGCGGGAGCAGTGTTCGGGGAAAAAAGGAGAGCCCGTTGATTTCGAAAAAGGGTACGACGTTGCGCTCAAAATTGCGCTGGGCGGAATGGTTCTTTTGAAAAACGAAGGAGTACTGCCGCTGCGCGGGGATTTCTGCGTCATCGGAGACGCCGCGGTCACTCCGCGCATTCAGGGGGAAGGCAGTTCGCGCGTGGAAAGCTACAGGGTTTCGTCCCCTCTGGCAGAGCTTCAAAAACTATACGGCAATGTTCCGTTTGCCCGCGGCTATAAGCGCAATGAACCGTATGACGAACAATGCATGCGCGAGGCGTGCGAACTGGCAAAAAAGAGCGGGACAGCTCTGGTATTTCTCGATTGCGACGACTATTCGGAGGAAGAATCGTCCGATCGCGCCACATTGGCTCTTCCTGAAAAGCATCTGCGATTGATTGACGGGGTAAGCTGCTGTTGTGAGCGGGTTGTTGTGCTGTTGCAGACGGGAAGTGTCACGGAAATGCCGTACGCGGAAAAGGTGCAGGGGATCGTACAGATGTATTTCGGCGGTGAAGCGGCTGGCGAAGCGATCGCGCTCCTTCTTTCTGGGAAACACAATTTCAGCGGCAGGCTCGCGGAAACGTTTCCCATCCGTTATGAGGACAACCCGTCCTATCCGTACTATGCGAAAGAGAAGGCCAGATTGGATTACGCGGAAGGAATTTATACAGGGTATCGGTATTACGATACGCGCAATATTCCGGTGCGCTTTCCGTTTGGCTACGGTTTGAGCTATACGTCCTTTAAATATTCGGACATGACATGCATGGTGCAGGACGGAGGAGTTGTATGCAGAGTGCGCATTTGCAATGTCGGAGACATGGCGGGGGAGGAAACCGCGATGCTCTTCGTGCAAAAGCCGGGCGAGGATGTTCCCGCTCGCGAGTTGGTTGCGTTTGAAAAATATGCACTGGCACCGGGAGAGTGCGCGGAAGCGGAGTTTTTTGTCGATGCAGAAGATCTCACGGTTTGGGATGAAACACGGCACGCTCGTACGCTGCGAGAGGGAATTTATCGGTTTGCATTTTATGACGGGGAGCGAAAATTGACGGAAACCGAGGTCGGATTAACCCATGGATGATTGGAGTTAACTTTTGAAAGACTATGGGATTTTATCCCTTTTCAAGCGGAATTATAAGGAGGAAAAAATGAAAAGAGTAAAATGCTTTTGGATGGTTTTGATGGTTGTTGCGCTTGTCGGTATTTTTGCTGCGTGCGCGGCAAAAAGTTATGCGCTGACCGGAGATGGAATTACCTTTCTCGTGGACGGAAAAAGCGTAAGCACTGCCGCAGAAGGGCAGAAAGTAGGGCTATCATATGAAGAACAATTCGGATATTCTTACACCCTTTCCGCAGTGAGCGGAAAAAATCCGATAACGATCGAAGACAATGTATTTGTAATGCCCGGAGGAGACGTGCGCGTTACGCTTGCGCGTGAGGCAATTCTTTACCCTGTTCAGGCTCCCGCTTCCGTGACCTTTACAAGCGGGACAAATGAGGGGAAAGTTACGGTAGAGAGCATTGTTTCTTTTACGGTCGATGTTCCGGCAGAGGAAGTGCTGTCTTCGGTCACCGTTAATGATAATCCGCTCGAGGCGGAAAACGGGACGTTTGTATTTGCGGCGGGTGATTATCTTTCGGAGAGTGCGCCGCAGATAATAATTGCAGTGAATACGGCAGAGAGAACCTATCCTTTGACCGCGCCTGCGTCGGTCCGGTTCACCGAAGGCGTCAGTGGCGGAATGGTCAGAAATGATACTCGGGTCAGTTTTACGGTGCAGCCCGAACAAGGCAAACATATCATTGCCGTTAAGGTAAACGGGGATGTCATTGAAGGGAAGGATGGAGTATACAGTTTTTCTTCCGCGGATTATATTGCAGGGCCGGAATCGGTGATTGCCGTGACGGTGGAGAGTGAAGCGCACACATATGATCCACAAACGGTCCAACCTACCTGCGCGGAGGGAGGGTATACCGTTTATACTTGCAGCGTGTGCAAAGACAGTTATACCGACGACTATACCGAAGCACGTTTTCTTCTGGCGGATATGAGTAAGTGGCAGGCGGATGCCATGCTGTTGGAGAACGTATCCGGCGGCGTGAAGATCACGCAAAACAGGAACGATATCTGGAATTATAACTTTCGTTATGTTGAGATCGACATACAGACAGACAAATATTTTCTGATCGATTTTGACGGGATGACGGCATCGGCGTTTGCGGTACAGTTTTCAGAGACGGCAGACGAATGCAAACAGATTTTTACACAAGGCGGCCGTTATGTCATACCGCTTTCGGAAATGGGAATCACGACGTCCGGAACATACGGGTTGAACATATATTTGGAGGGGGCTCAAAATTCTATTGCTTATGTGCGCGATCTGACTTTCCTTTCGGCGCAGGATGAAACGATCCACCGGTACAAGGAAACTTCTCGGGTGGAAGCGACCTGCCATGGCTCCGGAGAGATCGATTACGAGTGCGAAGTTTGCGGAAGAATGCATATCGAGAGCATTGAGGCGCGGTTCCTCTTTTCCGATCCAGAGAAATGGATGAGCGGAATACAATTGGATTACAGAAACTATGCGGCAGTCTTTACAATGACGACAGAAGACGGGCGGTCAGTGGCATACCGCAAGATCAGTCTCTCTTCCGGACAATACTTGTATTTCGGCGGGACGGGAAAGTTCAAAGTGGCGATTTGCAAGGAAGGAGAGGAAACGGAAAACGTAGTTGTTGCAGAACAGGAGTTTAACGGCAATACCGTACGCGTTCCTTTGGGGAGTGCAGTCGAAGAGGAGGGGACGTATTTGCTGCGTGTGTATGTTGTCGGGGCAAAGGACAGCGTGCATACGGTTTCGGAATGCAGTATACTCAATTCGGAATCGGAAGAGATACATTCCTTCGGAAATTGGGAAGAGGACGAAAACGGGAAATCCAGAACGTGCGCAGTATGCGGCAAAGTCGACAGAGTAGACAAGATTGCAGTCATTTTCAGTGTGGACGGAAAGAACGAGACTGTCAAGGTATATCCTGGCGAAAAAGCAGAAAGGCCCGCAGATCCTTCCAAGCAAGGGTATGACTTTGCAGGGTGGTATTGCAACGATAATTTGTTTGATTTTGAAAGTCCGGTTACACAGCAGATCACGCTCATCGCGCGTTTTACGCCTAAGACGGATACAGCATACAAGATTGAATACTATGAACAGCAGGCGGACGGTACCTATCGACTTGTGAGCACTGCGGAAATGAAAGGGACGACGGATGCGAAGGTCGAGGCCGGGGCATATACACCCGAAAACGAAAATCTGCTTCCGGATCTTTCCCATGAGGACAGTCTGACGGAAGGGATTGTCGCAGCGGACGGAAGTTTGGTTTTGCGTGTATATTACAGCGCAGAAAAGGTAACTGCGTACGATTTGAGCGGCATGAGGGGAGCAGAGAGTGTAAAAGCCGTGTTTGAGGCGGGCACGATCGAAGACGGTACGATGGTGATGATGGAGCTGCGTGACGGAAATAACGCGGTGCAGCATCGTCTGTATGCGCGAGCGAACGGTTCGGTTGCGGAGTTTGATACGAGCGGTTTGGATCTGCGGGGATATAAAGCGGTTGTTGCTGCGGAAAGTGACGGGGCGGAAGTTTCTTCCCTTTCGACGCAAGCGGCGATCGTGGCAAAGGCTGATATCGGAAAGGCGCTCGCATCGAGCACAATCAGGGTAGACAATATTGATATTTACGGGCCTCAAGCCAAAGATCTTACGGAAGACGGCGGCGTTCTTGCGAACGGTGCAACGTCGATAGAAGTTTTCTATGCCGGAGAATTTGATTACGCGACTGTAGAAATGAGCGGCATCAGCTATTGCGGATCGGGTGGAGATGATTCGGTATTCCTGCAATCCGGCGGCGAAACGCTCGGAACGTTCAACTTTAAGAGCAGCGGTATATATTATTTCGGGGCGGAACGCAGCGTGACGGTTACGTTTACGAAAGAAGAATACAAGAGCGGAATAAGACTTCTTATTTATAAATACTGTGCCAAAGATTGGAGTGAATGCAAAACGCACCCTCAGGAATGGGTGCGAGGAGGAGAAATCGTATTTTACCAGGCAAACAATGCGGCTGAAACAACGATTTATGCGGTAAACGGAGTCGGCGCAGAATATGTTGCTCCGTCCGGGCAGCTGTTTGTGCGTGCGGACGGTCTTGCAGCGGGAACAGTCACGGCAACATTTGCCGGCGCAGAAAGCGGTGATGCCGCAATGCTTGCCGTTTGTGACGAATCCGGAAATACGCTTGCGACATACTATGCACAGGTAAGCGAGGATAAAACGGCTGTGTTTGCGGTCGAGGAAAGGTCGGATACCGTACTTTTGGCGGGTGTGACGAGCACGGGCGTAAGCGCGGACGCGTTCCGGGCGGAAGGCGCTGCGAGCGTGGAATCGCTTGGCAAAGCATTGTACGATTCATCGGTTACGTCGGTGGTCACAACGTATTATGCGCGTCCGTCGCTGTCTCTGACGCAAGAAGGGGACATTGTTACCACAGAATCAGCCATGTACAGACAAAATTATTGGGTGTCCGATGGAGCGAAACCGCTCAACGGATACGATTACAGCTTTGTGTATAATGGAGATCTTTCGAATGTCACGTCCATAACCATTGATTATTCTTTTAAAAAGATCTGCAACTGCGGCGGCGGCGACTGGTTTTGGATTACCAACGGCAGTCAGGTTGTCGGACATTTCAGCTGTCAGGATAAGGCAAACGCAACATATGAAGGGACAATTAAAATCGAAGGGGACAAATTGGCGCTGTGTACGTCCGATACATTCCATATATTTTACGGATTCGGATGTTCTTTAAAGAATGCTGCGCATGTCGGTGAGACGCTGACGTTTGGCGAACTGAAATTCAATCTGAATTACGAGCTGGCGGAAACGCTTGTGATGGATGTTTCGGCGCAAATCGAATTTGTTCCGCAGGAGGGACAGGAATGAGGATAAAAAAGAAGGCAAGATACCTGACAGCATTTGCGGCACTGCTTCTTGTGGCGGCAATGCTTGCTTTTGCGGCGTGCGGAAAGACGCAGAATACTGAGGATGGCCATGGGATTGTTTCGCTGACGTTGAGCGGACAGGATACGTCGTTTGCATACGGCGAGGCATTTTCTTCCGCAGGCCTTACGGTCACGGCACATTATGACGACGGATCGCAAGATACTCTTTCGGATGATGAATTTACGGTGGACAGTTCTCAATACCAACGGACTGTACCGGGGAATTATACGATTGAAGTCAGCGCCGACGGCACCGATGTGAAAACTTCGTATACGGTCACGGTGCGGGAAAGGGAGATCCTTCCCGCACCGACGACGGAAAATAAAATCTATGTTTATGACGAGATGGATCCGGAATGGAGCGAACGCACCATCAATTACGAGATCCAAACGGGTCAGGATTTGGACTGGGAAGGCAGGTATTCGGTCAGCGTATATGCGCCGGGGGACGAGATCCACATGCAGGATGTCGGGATGGTAGCGGCGTATTCGCAAATGCACGGCCAGCAGCTCGGGTTATCCACGATCGGGATGTTCGATTTTAACGGAGAGGCGGTCGTGCGCGTTACGGCAGACTTTGCGTTTGAACAAGTAGATATAAGGCCGCTGTCGCTGGGGATCGAATGGGAGCGCGTGGCAGGTATGGACAATACGATCGAGTTTACCCTGACGCGTCCTTGCAATATCAGTGTGGAATTTGACGGGAATACGTGCACCAATCTCATGCTGTTCACCGACGAGATCCGTGAATACAGTATGGAGTCGGAAGATTTTATCGAGTCGGTCCGCTCTTCTGTTTCCGAAGAGGAAAATCTTATCATAGCGGAACCCGGAACGGTAAATGTGAACGACATTTATCAACAATATTCTTCCGCCAAGCACAATGTGATTGTATTCGGCAAGGGAATTTATTTTTTGACGGAAGGAGAAGGCTCGTACGCCGGGCAGGCGGAGTTTGAGATTCCATCCGATACTACCGTGTATATTCACGGAGATGCGGGTATTTACGGGTTTTTGCGCGTTACAGACGCGACCAATGTTACGATCGAGGGCCGAGGATATGTCAGCGGACAAATGACGGGGCAGGTAAATATCCTTCTGATAACCAATTCGAAAAATGTTGTCGCGGAAGGGTTTGTGATGTATCATTCCAACAACTGGACAAATGTTGTGACCGAATCGCAGGACGTGACATATCGCAGCATCCGTATCGCGGGACAGCGCCGCAACAACAATGACGGCTTTGATATTTGCAATTCCTCGGATATTCTCGTAGATAATTGCTGGATCCGCACCATTGACGACTGTGTGACTATCAAGGGCAGATTTGGGAAAGAGGATACCCGCATGTACATTGAAAACATTGTTGTGCAGAACACGACTCTGTGGAATTATCAGGGCGGAAACGGTATTGTGGTGGGCTCGGAGAGCTGTACCGACGTTTATAATAACATTATTTTCCGCAACATTGACATTATCCACAACAATGTCAATCGTGCAATTGCGATGGAAATCTTGGACAGTGCGCGCGTAACCAACGTAATTTTTGACGACATTCGGATGGAACTTACGAATACGTATTCGAGTAATGAAGGGACGTATGCGTACGGATCGGATTACGAAAATACGGCCAAGCTGATATCGCTCGAGCTCATAAGCAATGAAGATGCGTTTTATGGTACGGACACATATGACGGCACGATTTCGGATGTTGTGTTCAATAATATTACGTATAACGGCAATCCGGACAGGAAGATCGAATTCAAAGGGACAAGTGAAGATCATCAGATCTCGAATGTGATATTCAACAATTTTTCCTATAACGGTACGGTACTTAACGATTATAATGCATCCAATTATTTTACGGAAGGATGTGCCTATTATTCGGATATTCGATTTACCGAGGGTGAGTACTATTTTGCTCCGGACGATGCGGAACAGGTCGTCGATGATACGGCGATGCAATTTGAAGGCGCGCAACCCGTCTATATGGAAAAGGAAGGCATGGAAGGCGGCGGATACAGCGATTTTTCAGTTCGTCTCGGTGATGCGGTTACGGCCAAGGTGGATGTTCTTGCAGACGGATATTCCCTGCCTGTCATTAATTTCAAGGTGGGAGAGACAGGCGGCTTGTTCGACGTGGCGTTTGACGGTGTATATTCGGGAACGGTGAATACATATTCTGCGACGTCACAATATATGGAATATTATCTTCCGATGCAGTTTATAGCGGCCGGTGAACATATCATTACCTTTACGGCGCGGAGCACGCCGAACATAAACTTTGAAGGTTGGATGCTCGGGCTGTGTATCGATTATGTGTCTTTTATGGAGATGGGATCAAACTACATTGAGTTTGAAATGTTGAAAGGGGCATCCCGTGTGGAAGACAGTGCGGCGAGCGGAGGATATGCGGCAGAGCTTTCGCTTTCGCAGGGACAGACTGCGGAGTTTACCGGTGTCATTACGAGGGCGCGTGGGGCGCAGTTGATTCTGACTTATCTCGCAGGGCCCGACAAAGGAATTTACAAGTTCTATTATAACGGAATTTTGATCTCTCCCGATATCGACATGTATTCTCCTGTTTCTGAGTACCGTACGTATGCAATGGGTACGGTTGATCTGAAAGAAGGACAATACACGATCACGGCAAAATGTATCGGGAAGAATGAGGTATCGACGGGTACGGGTGCGCGGTTAGACTGTGCAAAAACTCTGCATTTGTCCGTAAGCAAGACGTATAAAGGCGGATTTGAAGGGGTTTACAATGGCGTTGTCGTCTCTTCCGGGATCGAAAAACAATCGAACATGATGCAGCCGATCAAATTTAGCAATATCAGGAAGGACGGAACGATTGCATTTCCCAATATGGCCGTCCCGATTGACGGAACATACGAATATCGGCTCACGCTGGAAAATTTTGATGCGACCGCGTTTGAGATCTATTGGCAGGGCGAAAAGTTGGATTATGTGTATTCGGACGGAATTGTAACCTTCCGCGTTGCAAGATTGCTCGGGGTGTCTGACTCCTTTACTTTCCTCTGCGTCGGGGACGGCACTTATGCATTTAATTTCGTAAAGGCGGAGATCGTGCCTTACGACGTAGACAAATCTGAACTTTCCGCTCTCGTGGCGCAGGAAGATGAGCGGGATTGCTCCGCCTGTGAGCAGTATATCGCACAGAATTTCGCACAAGCGCTGGATGCGGCAAAGAAGGTGCTTTTCAGCCGAGCTTCGGATGAGGCGGAAGTGCAGAGGGCGATTGAAAGTCTGAAAACGGCTGCGTCGCGTATCGGCGAAGGCGCGGCGCGCTACAACGAGGGCATCCTGACGGGAACGGAAGTCACGGTCAGCTTTGCAGATGCGTCAAGGGGCGATCTTGCGATTCTATATTTGAATTGCGGCTCCGAAAGTGAAAGTTATTTTGCTTTGGTCGGCGAAGACGGGAATGCGGTATTTCTTTTGGGCGATACGTATGTGGGAAAAACGGTCAAATTGTATTCCGAAGTTGTCGGTGATCCGCTTGCGGGCGCGCAGATCAATGTCGGTGATAAAATTGTTTCTGCGTTGGATTTCCTGTTCGACGATACCTATTGGAAAGCGGAGCAAACGGAAGCATATTATTTCGGAAGTTTGCGCGAAAGCGATACAATCACGGTGTGTTTTGAAACAGGCAGCGTGCGCGACGGTGATCTGGCCATGTTGTCGCTTCGAAATCTTCTCAATGAAGAGATCGGCGTGTATTATTCCGTGATTGAAGGCAACCTGGCAAAATTTACGATTACAGGTTTGGATGAAAAAGCGGTCAATCTATATGCGGTCGTGCGTACGGCAATGGGCGGCGCGTCAGTGACCGAGGTGCGCGCAGAGGGAGTCCTGCTTGGTTCGGCGGATGTCGGAAAGTCGCTTGCGGCGTCCGTATCGGAAACGGACGGTGTGACTGTTTCTTCGGGATTGCGTCCAGATGCAGACGGGTATATCCGATATCCCGCAAACTGCGGTTGGAAGAGCGGCAGCGTCGAAATCGGGTTTCCGCAGGGCTTTGACAGGGTAGAGATCGATCTTTCCATACTCGGACTTTGCGGCAGCGGCGGACGGGATGCGGTATATATTTACTCGAAAAATAAGACGAAGCAACTGGATATGCTTCTGGGCAGCACGGACGGGACGGGTCAGATCGTGCAGGGAACATTCTCCTATACATATGATGAATGCGGCGGCGGACTTGTTCTGGATTTGTGGTACGGTTGCGTGGGTGATTGGTCGCAATGCAAAACACACGGCGAGGAATATATTAGTCTCGGTGCGGTGCGCTTTTACGGCAGTACGGTCGGTCAGCGTGAGGATATGCGCATGATCGGCGGATCGATCGAGATACCCGATACGGTGAAAGTGTTTGCCGGAACGCCTTTCCGTTCATTGTACGGCGCACGTGAGATCAAGGCGTACGGTGAATTTGAGAGCGGGAAAATATATACAGCCGTTATAAAAGACAGTCAAAATACAACTGTGGGCGAATATTATGCGCTGTGCGAGGAAAACGGGCTTGCGATATTCTCGATCGGTCAGTTCCTGCAAGAGGGGGCCGTCACAATGTATTGTATGTCCGAAGCAGGAAATGTTGCAATTGATTCTGCGACGGCGGATATAGAGGAAACGTTCCATCTCGGGAAAGCGATGTATGCATCTTCGGGAGCGGGAATTTGGACGGTGCGCAAGGGCACCGCATCCCTGACGATCGGTGAAGACGGCTGCATCCGTACGGATACCGAGAATATTTACAGGCAGAATTATTGGATAGGAGGCGAAAAGCGACCGCTCAACGGTTACGATTACTATATTGATTGTGCCGATCTTGAGAGCGTGGAGAGAATCAGTATTGCGTATACCTTCCGAAAGATTTGCAACTGCGGCGGCGGCGACTGGTTCTGGATCATTAACGGAGGAGAGATCGTCGGACAATTCAGCTGTCAGGACAAGGCGCTCGGAACTTACAGCGGCACGATCGTGATCGAGGGAGAAACGCTTGCAAAGTGCACCTCTTCTACTTTTTCGATCTTTTACGGAATGGGCTGTTCCGAGCGGGTCGAGGCGCATGCGGGAGAAGTGCTGGAATTCGGAGAGATGTCGGTAAAGCGTACGGAAAGAGGTGACGGCCAACTTTTTGCAATTGCCGGAGAAGAGAATATGCCTGCTTATACAGAGAAAGAAGCCCTGAAAGGTTATTCGGTGCAGCTTCCTTACGGGAAGGCATCGGAGATCGTCGCTTCGACGGATGCGGCGGACGGCACATCAGTTACGCTCGATATTTATCGTGAAGGCACAAAAATACAAAGCTATGAAGCAAAGGCGGAAGGCGGCGAACTGCGTTATGATGTGACGGAGACGGATCTGGACAATGTTTTTGATTGCGTTTTCAGCAGCGCGGTGAAAGATGTTTCCGTACTTATGCAGGTAAGTATTGACATGGGCGAAAAGCTGTATGAAAATATGCAGGGCATGGTCACGGATTTGTACGGACTGACAATCAGCGGTGTTCCCACCGTCGACAGTGCGGGAAGATTTACGGTCACAAACCGATACAGCGGCGGCATTGTGTTCACTCTCGGATATCAGGGAGTGCAGGGAGAAATAGTTTCCATTACACAGGAGATTGAAATTAGTAAATACTGCAATTGCGGCGGTGACGACGGTGTGTTTTACCTTATAGAGGGGCACTCGAATATTGCGGCAAGTTGGGAACAGCCTGGAACGGCGGGAACGTACGGGACGCGTGAAATTACAACTACGTTCACCGCGGATGATCTTTCGGGAGCAAGCGCGATTCGGTATCAGGTATATCTTGGCTGTGTGTATAATGATCCGACGCATTATGAAGAAGAATACGTTGATTTTGGCGCTTTGACCATGATTACTTCTTTCGAAACGTCTGAATGCACTGTTTTTATTTGATTTGATGATAATTTGAGTATAATGTTTAAAAAAAAGCAACAATTCCGAGGATGACGATCCTCGGAATTGTTGCTTGTGTGGCAGTAAATAAAACAGGTGTAATTTCGTTGCAGCGGAAGGGTGCATTCTGTTCCTGGCAACTTATAGACGGTGTTCATTCCGAGCTTGCACAAAAAGGCAACAGCGACAGCCGTCGGCTGTCGCTGTTGCCTTTTTGGTATAACAAGTGCCGCATGCAGTATTCGGATAAAACGCTAAAATATTACAATAAAGTTTTTAAAATATTGACAAATTAACTAATTTAAATATTGACAAATTTATTAAATACTGTTATACTGTATTTGCATGATTTTCGAGCGGACGCAGATAAATGGACTAAAC
>CALVHR010000015.1 GCA_944328495.1 uncultured Clostridia bacterium | reverse complement strand
TTTATTTTTCTCCCTAAATAACTGTTTATCATATTGATTAACAAATTTATCATAGCATAAATCAAGTTATTTTTCAAGTGTAATATCCTCAAAACATTTTTGGCACTATGGCGGGTGCTTGAATAAACGAGCGGCTCGGCTGCGCCTCGCCGTTCAAGCACCCGCCACAAACAACGAAATAAAAAACGAAACTCAAATGCACACGGCAACGGGCGATCGCCGCTAAACCGCTTGGCGATCCGCCCTTATGCTCCGTGCGTCAGTATTTGAGTTTTAACGTCTTTTTGTATGCCGTCGGTATTTGTTTATCGGCGGCGTTTTTTGTATATTGACAATGAAGTGACGGAAAATATCCGTAAAGTGTCGGTTTAAATACGGAAAAGTATACTTTCACCTACTCACGCTTCTCCGGCACAAGGGGCGTAACTCCCCGATTCAGCATTTCGATCAATGTCTTGACCGTCTGCAGCCGTATGCCCGAATAACCATATGTGAAATTGTTGATACGAAGCAACATTGCCGCCCGTACAACTTCTTCCGGAAAATAGTCGCCGGCGCCTACCGCGTGTGAAACAATGAGATTCTTTTGCAGCGCATTCGTGTATTCGTGCTCGATAAACGTTTCGCTGAACATTCCGAACCCCGTCGCTACCCCATACACCACTTTGGATTCTTCTACCAATTGTTCGACAACTTTTCTCGATCTCTCTATCTTTTCTTCTGCGGATCGGGAGAGCATGACTTGAGCCCCTTGTCTTGCAACATTCATGATTTGTTCTAACGATATTTCATTTCCGGTCAACTCAATCGCCTGCATGACTCAATATCCTCCCAGCTGTATTTAATTAATAATTTTTATCCAAAATTTCTTACGCGCATTGAAACATTCCGAGTACAGATGTACACCCGCGCATCATCCGAACATCAATCTTTCCATGTATTTCTCTCTCCCGTCACCAAAAACCACATACATAAAAAATGGCGACGCAATCATCTGCAACGCACCCCTTTGTGACATTTCGTTTGCTATATAATTTTCGATAAAGCTTAAAATATTAATAATTTATTACCGTACGCGTTGAATGGGCGTATCCTTGACGTTTGGACGGGCAAACAAAAGATCCGCTGCAATTCTGCCGCGGATCTTTTGACCGGATATGTTATTCATGAAAAATCGGGCGGATCCTGATCAGAACCGTCTTTTTTATTCCCGCCGCCGGAAAATTCTCCGAACGGATCATCATCCGAAGGTTTGGAAGAAGAACCAAATTCTCCGAACGGATCCTCCGGCGCATTTTTCGGCGCGCCCTGACCGTTCGGATTCCCGTAAGGAGGCTGTCCGTAAGGCGGCTGATTATAGGGATTTCCGTAAGGAGACTGCCCGTAAGGAGGATAACCGCCATATTGTGCCGCCTGCATACGGCGAATTTGTTCGGCACGCGCCGCCATAAATTTGTCATAATCCACAGGTTTGCGGTTGCGATACGCAAAAATCAAAAATGCCGCAAACAGAGGTATGATCGCGCATACCACAACCATCCAAATATAGGAGAGCGGACTGTACCGCTTGAAAAATGCTATGAACATGAATACGGCAGCGATCGTATAGAGCACATAAAACACATATTCCAGGATATATGCTATGTTCATCATATTATAAATCGCGGGATTGAGCGCGCTCGTAAATTCAATGGAAATATAACCGCCGCCGTCCGAGCCCGCCTGCCGCACAATGTTATACAGCACGCCTTCTCCCTGCGAAAAGATATACAGCTGCGGGAAATATTGCAATGCATAAAAAATGCACAACACAAATTCCAGGATCATCGCATACAGCCCGATATGCTTCATGCGCGCGGTTCCGAGCCGAAAATCACCCGCCAGTTCGCCGATCAGAAAGGTGCTTGCAAACGGAACAAACGCACACCACAGAAGTTTTTGCTTGCCCGCCCGTTTTGCCATCGTGTACAGCCCGATCGCCTTAAATGCATACACGATCGCATATACCGCCAGCGAAATCAACACGACAGCCAGACCCGACAATCGGTTATACCCGTATGCCTGCGCGTACAGCGGATTGCCCAATATAAACAAAAAACTCAGTATAATAAAAAATTCCATAATTATCTCCGTTCCGTTTCCGGAAAATTATTCTTCGCCGAACAGCTCAAATCCGTAGTCGACTTTCCGAAGAGTCAACCCCTTTGCCGGCATCGTCTTACCGAGCAAATCGCGCCCGCCTCTTTCCAAAGCCTCTTTTATCTGCGCCACAGACAATTTGCCCTGCCCGCAAGACAAAATCGCGCCCGCCATAATGCGGACCATATTATATAGAAATCCGTTGCCGCACACATCCATGTGCACACCGAAAATATTTTCCCCGATCTCGTCCACCCACGGAATAAACTCCACCGAATATACAGTTCGAACTGTCGTCTTTACCGACGATCCCGTCGAAGAAAACGCCGCAAAATCATGCTCGCCTTCCAATATCTCCGCGCATTCGCGCATCTTTGCGACATCCGCCTCTTCCCCGACGCGCACCGCATATCGCTCCAAAAGCGGGACTTCCCTCTTAGAAAAATATACGCTGTATCGGTATGTCTTTCGCTTCGCCGAACGGCAGGCATCGAAATCATCGGGAACTTCCGCGCTTTTAAGAACGCGCACAGCGGGCGGCAAAAAAACGTTCAGCGCGTCTGCAACGCGGCTCGGTTCGATTTTTATATTGTCGGCAAGCGCAAAATTGCAGACCTGCCCGGCGGCATGCACACCTGCGTCCGTCCTGCCGCTGCCCGTCACCCGCGAAAATTTTCCGAACGCGCTTTCGATCGCACGCTCCAATTCTCCCTGTACCGTGACACCGTTCTTTTGCACCTGCCAGCCGCAAAGATCGGTGCCGTCATATCCGACCAAAAGTACTATATTCATAGTTTTGTACCGATTTTCACGCATACGTATGCGTTATTTTATTAACGTCATATTCAGGCGACAAACCAGCCGATGACATCGAACTTCCCGCCGAAATAAATATTTAAAAACACAACGCCGGTGATCAGCCCCGCGAGCAGCAACAGACCGAGCAAGTCTCGCCATGTAAAGGTGAGCTTCTTGTATTTTGTCCTGCCCTTCGCACCGCTGTAACAGCGCGCATCCATGGCATCCCCGAGATCTTCCGCCCGCCGAAACGCCGACACCAGCAGAGGGACCAGCACCGGGATCATTGCTTTCGCACGCTTGATCAGTCCGCCCGTCTCAAAATCGGCGCCGCGCGCCTTTTGCGCAGCGATAATACGGTTGGTCTCGTCCGTCAGAATCGGAATAAAACGCAGTGCTATACTCATGATGAGCGCCAGCTCATGCACGGGAAAACGGATCCATTTCAGCGGAGTCAGCAGGCTCTCGATGCCGTCCGTAAGCGATACGGGCGTTGTCGTAAGCGTAAGTATGGTCGTGCCCATGACAAGCAGAAACAGCCTGAGTGCAAGAAACAGCATGTTGATGATCGCTTCCCATGAGATCGTAATAAATTTCCATTGCCATAAAATATGCAATTCGCTGTTGGAAGAATAGAAAAACAGATTCAGGATCGCCGTAAATATGATGAGGAAAAGCACCATTTTTACCGAACGCAATACCCTGCCGAAGGGAACGCGCGCCAAAATCACGACCAGGATCAAAAAGAGTATGACCGCAGCAAGCCCGAGAAAGTTCTTCGCAAGGAAGATCGCCACGATAAAGGCAATGACCAACACGATCTTCGCGCGGGGATCCATGTTGTGCACAAAAGATTTTGCGGGATAATATTGACCGAAAGCGACGTCGTTAAGCATTCGAGCCACCTTCCTTTTCCCACAATGCCAAAACTTTTTGCGCAAAATCGTCGCAGGTAAAATCCGTGTCCACCGCATAGCCGCGCGCTTTGAGAACCTGCGCGCACTTCGCCGTCACGGGAATATCCAGGCCCAGCGCAAGGAGCTCATCCGCGCGCGCGAAAATTTCCGACGGTTTCCCGCACATGACTACCTTTCCGTCCGAAAACACGGCGGCGTGCGTACAGTTTTCTGCGATCTCGTCCATATCATGCGATACGATCACGACCGTCTTGCACCACCCTCCGTGAATGGAATGCAAAAGCTCCATCAGTTCGCGCTTGCCGAGCGGATCCAATCCCGCCGCAGGCTCATCGAGAATGAGTACTTCGGGCTTGGTAACGATCACGCCCGCGATCGCCACGCGCCGCTTCTGTCCGCCCGAAAGCTCGAACGGCGATTTGTTCCGCACTTTGGCA
The DNA here is from genome assembly GCA_944328495.1 of uncultured Clostridia bacterium. GTDB lineage: Bacteria > Bacillota > Clostridia > Christensenellales > Borkfalkiaceae > Borkfalkia. Next base: position 39,677 of record CALVHR010000015.1, on the reverse strand, counting down.
TAGTCCAGCCCCACCGTTTCCAGCGCTTCTTTCACTGCCGCCGCCGTTTCCTCTTCGCTCATGCCTTTGCGGAAATTTTTCAGACCGAACGCCACGTCCTTTTCCACCGTCTCCGCAAAGAGCTGGTACTCCGGATACTGAAATACCATGCCGACTTTGCTCCGCAGCTCCAAAAACTTGCATTTTTTGTCCGCAAGATCGTACTCCCCTACATGCAGGCTCCCGCCCGTAAGGCGGATAAGTGCGTTCAGATGTTGAACAAACGTCGATTTCCCGCTTCCCGTATGCCCGATGATCCCGAAAAACTCCCCCTCTTCAATAGTGAGGTCGACGCCGTCGAGCGCCTTGCTCGCAAAGGGAGATTTCGGGTTATAAGTATATGTCAAGCCTTCCGCAACGATTCGCATATTCCCTCCGCAAGTTCTTCCGCAGTAAATGCGTTGCGCACGGGCATGCCCGCTTCCTGCAATTTTTTACATACGTATGCAGCGCGCGGCAGCGTCAGATTGTACGTTTCCAGTTCGTCGCTGCGCGCAAATATCTCTTCGGGCGCACCGTCCATCACCACTTCGCCGCGATGCATCACGATCGCACGATCCGCCTGCAGCGCTTCGTCCATAAAATGCGTGATCAAAATGACGGTCATCCCCTTTTCTCTGTTCAGCCTTCGTACCACGTCCATTACCTCGCGGCGGCCGCGGGGATCGAGCATGGCTGTTGATTCATCCAAAATCATGATCTTCGGCAGGATCGCAAGCACCCCCGCGATCGCAATGCGCTGCTTTTGCCCGCCCGACAGGCGCGCGGGCGTGCTTTTACGAAATTCCTGCATCCCCACCGCATCCAAAGCAAAATCGATCCGTTTGCCGATCTCCTCGCGCGGCACCCCGATATTTTCGGGCCCGAACGCCACGTCGTCCTCCACGATCGACGCAACGGTCTGATTGTCGGGGTTCTGAAACACCATACCCGCATTCTTGCGGATCTCAAAAGTCTTTTTCTCGTCCGACGTGTCCATCCCGAACACTTCGACTTTTCCCGAAAACGGAATAAGCAGAGCATTGATCAGCTTCGCAAGCGTGGACTTCCCGCTCCCGTTCATGCCCAGAACGGCAACAAATTGTCCCTCTTCGATGCAAAGGGTCACCCCGTTCAGAGCCGGGTCTTTTCCGTCCTCGCGGTATGAAAATTTCACGTTCTCGAATTTCACTGCTTCCATAGGTCTTCATTATAGCAAAAGCGGAAAAATTTAACAACGATTTTACACACACTTCCCGCGATTTCACCCGTTCATAATAATTATTTGCCAAATTTTCAGCAATTATATTGACTAATTTTTTAAAAACTATTATAATAGTATGGAACGCGGGCGTGTCGCCCGCCGTTTCCTTGCAGTCAAGAGAAAAAAGTTATTCGGAGGTTATATTTTCCATGAAGAAGATGACGATCGACGGCAATACCGCCGCCAGCCACGTCGCTTATGCCTTCTCTGAGGTCGCGGCGATCTACCCGATCACCCCTTCCTCCCCCATGGCCGAAGTCGCAGACGAATGGGCGACCGCAGGCAGAGTGAATATGTTCGGTCAGAAATTGCGCCTCGCCGAAATGCAGTCGGAAGGCGGCGCCGCAGGCGCCGTACACGGCTCCCTTTCCGCCGGCGCGCTTACGACTACTTACACCGCCAGCCAGGGGCTTTTGCTCATGATCCCCAATATGTACAAGATCTCGGGCGAACTGCTTCCTACCGTTTTCCACGTTTCCGCACGCGCGATCGCCGCGCATTCGCTGAACATCTTCGGCGATCATCAGGACGTTATGGCTTGCCGCCAGACCGGTTTTGCCATGCTCGCCTCCGGTTCCGTACAGGAAGTTATGGACCTCGCGCTCGTCGCGCACCTGTCTACCCTCAAAGCAAAAGTGCCTTTCCTGCACTTCTTTGACGGTTTCCGTACTTCTCACGAAGTCTCCAAGATCGACGTCATCGATTACGACGAGATGAAAGCGCTCGTCGACATGAAAGACATCGACGATTTCAAGAAACGCGCACTCAACCCCGAACATCCTATCCAGAAGGGTACCGCGCAGAACGGCGATACCTACTTCCAGAACCGCGAGACGGCGAACAAGTATTATCTCGCTACTCCCGCGATCGTGCAGGAAATGATGGACAAGGTCTCCAAACTCACGGGCAGGAGCTATCACCTGTTCGATTACTGCGGCGCTCCCGACGCGGAAAACGTCGTCGTCATCATGGGCAGCGGCGCGGATGCGATGGAAGAGACCATCAACAAGATGAACAAGGAAGGGCATAAAGTCGGCCTCGTCAAAGTCCGTCTGTATCGTCCGTTCGTTGCCGATGCGTTCGTCGCGGCCCTGCCGAAGACCTGCAAAAAGATTGCGGTGCTCGACCGCACCAAAGAGCCCGGCTCACTCGGCGAACCCCTCTACCTCGACGTATGCTCCGCACTGTTCGAAAAGGGCATTTCCAAGATTAAAGTGGTCGGCGGCCGCTACGGCCTCGGCTCCAAGGAGTTCAACCCCTCCATGTGCTACGCGGTCTATAAGAACCTCGAGCAGAAAGAGCCGAAAAACCACTTCACTGTCGGCATCTACGACGATCTGACCAACACTTCCCTCGACTTCTCCGAGAAGTACGACGCGGCTCCCGAAGGCGCCATCTCCTGTAAGTTCTACGGGCTCGGCTCGGACGGTACCGTCGGCGCGAACAAGGATTCCATCAAGATCATCGGCGACCACACCGACATGTACGCGCAGGCTTACTTCTTCTACGATTCCAAAAAATCGGGCGGCATCACCGTTTCGCACCTGCGTTTCGGTAAAACCCCGATCCAGTCTTCGTACCTGATCGACAGCGCTGACTTCATCGCTTGCCATAACCCTTCTTATATCACGCGTTACGACATGCTTTCCGACGCGAAGGAAGGCGGCAAATTCCTCCTGAACTCCCCTTGGACGACCATGGAAGAATTGGAAAAGAATCTGCCCGCAAAAGTCAAGCAGCAAATTGCGCAGAAACACCTCAAATTCTACAACATCGACGGTATCGGCATCGCGTCTCAGATCGGCCTGAACGGTAAGACGAGCACGATCATGCAGTCCGCGTTCTTCTACATCAACGATTCCATCATGCCTTACGAACAGGCTGCCGACTACATGAAGAAAGCCGTTTATAAGAAGTTCTCCCGCAAGGGCGACGCCGTTGTCAACATGAACTATGCGGCGATCGATTCCGCAAAGAGCGGTTTGCAGGAGATCAATTATCCCGCAAGCTGGGCAAACGCGACCGAAGGCGCTGCAATGGCTGCCGTTGCGGACAACGAATACTTTAAAAACGTCGTGCATCCCATCCTCGTGCTCGAAGGCGACAAGCTGCCTACCTCCGCGTTCAATGCAGACGGCTCTGTTCCCGTCGGGACGACTAAGTTTGAAAAACGCGGCGTTGCGGTCAAAGTCCCGAAGTGGGTCCCCGAAAACTGCATTCAGTGCAACCAGTGCTCCTTTGTTTGCCCGCATGCCTGCATCCGTCCCGTCGTCATCGACGATACGACCGAAAAGCCCGCTGATTTTGTGACCAAACCCACCACGGGCCTGAAAGGCACGCAATTCCGCATGCAGGTTTCTCCTCTGGATTGCATGGGCTGCGGCGTTTGCGCAAATGTCTGCCCCGGCATGAAAGGAAACAAAGCGCTCGTCATGGTTCCTCTGGAAGAAGTGGTCGACGCAGACGCGAAGAACTGGGAGTTCGCACAGGAAGTCAAACAGGCGGATACCTCTTCCATCAAACGCACCACTGTCAAAGGAAGCCAGTTCAATCAGCCTTTGTTCGAATTCTCCGGCGCTTGCGCCGGCTGCGGCGAGACCCCTTACGTCAAAGTCGTTACACAGATGTTCGGCGACCGCATGGTCATCGCGAACGCGACGGGTTGCTCCTCCATTTACGGCGGTTCCTCCCCTACATGCCCTTACACGGTGAATAAAGAGGGCCACGGCCCCGCATGGGCGAACAGCCTGTTCGAAGACAACGCGGAATTCGGCTACGGCATGAACCTCGCTTACAAAGCTCGCCGCACCAAACTTGCGGCGGAAGTGAGCGCTCTCGCCGAAAAATGGGCCGACTTCGCGGAAGGCAAAGCGGCCTGCGAAGAATGGCTCGCCAACATGGATGACGCGGAAGGCAGCAAGACTGCAGCCGAAAAACTCGTCAAAGCATGCGAAGGTTGCAAAGATTGCGGATGCGACTGCGACGCTCTCGTTGCGGAAATCCTCAAAGCGAAAGATTGCCTCGTCAAAAAATCCATCTGGATCTTCGGCGGCGACGGGTGGGCTTACGATATCGGCTACGGCGGGCTCGATCATGTGCTCGCATCGGGCGAGGACGTCAATGTGCTCGTCCTCGATACCGAAGTGTACTCCAACACGGGCGGCCAGGCATCCAAATCCACGCCGACAGGCTCCGTTGCGAAGTTCGCTTCTTCCGGTAAGCGCGTCAAGAAAAAGGACCTCGGCATGATGGCAATGAGCTACGGCTATGTGTATGTCGCTCAGGTTTCCATGGGCAGCAACAAACAGCAGTTCCTCAACGCACTCGTCGAAGCAGAAAAATACCACGGCCCTTCACTGATCATCGCATACGCTCCTTGCATCAACCATGGTATCAACATGAGCAAGAGCCAGGACGAAGAAAAACGCGCCGTCGATTGCGGATACTGGCAGCTGTATCGCTACAACCCGACCCTCAAAGAGGAAGGGAAAAATCCGTTCTCGCTCGACAGCAAAGAACCGACCGGCGATTATCAGGCATTCATCCTCGGCGAAACCCGTTACTCTTCGCTCAAAAAGACCCAGCCCGAAGCGGCGGAAAAACTCTTCAAGGAAAACGAAGAAGAGAGCAAAGCCCGTTACGAAGGCTACAAACAGCTCGCAAACAAAGAGTAATTTGCCGGAATATTTTGTGCGAAAAAAGGCTGATGTGCTTTCAGGCATATCAGCCTTTCTTTTCGGCCAGACTTATATTATAAATATTCTTTTATCTTTATATAATAAATATATCAGCATCTATTTTTTTAAGGTACGGTCAACTGACATGAAAAAGAAATCCTTGTTCTTCGGCATCCTCTGGCTTCTTCTCCTCTGCACAGGCGCATTCTTCGGATGCTCGCGTTCCGTCAATGACAACGCGCTTTCACTTACAAAAACAGAATATGCTTTTCAAAATTATTCCTCGGAATTTACTCTGCCCGCCACGAAAATGTCGGCTTATTTCTATGCGAACGGAAATGTCCCCTATATGGACATCCTCGATTTTGTCTCTGCGCTCGACGGATTCCTCGATACCGAAAACTTTTCTGCTTCTGTGAATGAAAAATACAATGTGCTTACTTTGTCTTGGCTCTATGAGGGCATTTACAAACTGTACTGCTCCGTAAATTGGGAAACCAATGAGATTTATGTCAATGATCTCACCTTCTTTTATAATACCGTACCGTATGGCGAAACAAATTACGCCTATGCCCTGCAAACAACCGATTATTATTCATCCGGCGGCAGTTCCGTAACCTTTCGTCTGCAAAATTACGGATTTGACATCCTTTACTACTACGGAAAATGTCTGATCCCTTTTTGTGTGCTCAATACGCTCTTCTGTTCCTACAATATGTATAACGTTTACTTCAACGGAGACGCATTCTACGGCATCTATTTTCTCCCTTCCGATCTGGATTCCGAGACCTACACCGCAATCAAAACTTCTTCCCTCAACGGAACCGATTGCCCCTCCGACGTGCGCACCGCTGCCGTCAATCATCTGTGTTTTGTCATGGACCATTTCTACGGGCTGAAAGAATATAAAAATATTTCTTCTTTCAGAGCACAGCTTTCCGCCGACGTCCTCGCCGACCTTATGTCCGTCGACCCCGACGACAATATAGCGGCATACGCGCAAATTTTCCATAAGGGACTGGATGAAATGCACACCAGCCTCACCACCCTCTCTTACTACAACGAGCCCGACGCTTGGCTCAACGTCCTGTCTCCGGACGTCATCGGCGATCATTGGCTGAATTTTTATTCCGTTTATACCGAATTGTATCTTGCAAGAGAAAGCCGCTGGGAAAATTCTGCTCCGCCCGTCGTCCGTTTTTCAGACGATACGGCGATCATCACTCTCGATCAATTTGTTACGGGCACGCAGGAACAGATCTATAACGGCAATGCGATCCGCGACGACGCCTGGCAATATGACTCCTTCTTTTATATGCGGAAAGCCATGGAAGATATCGCTTCCCACGGCGGGATCAACAACATTGTTCTCGACATCACGCTCAATGGCGGCGGCAACCTCGGTGCCATGGAACGCGTCCTCGGATACCTGACAGACTCCGCCTTGCCGATTTCCGTTGGCGACACTCTCTCCGGAGCAGCTTCTGTGGAATACGTCGCCGTCGACACCGATCTCGATGAGGATTTCACCGACAAAGACAGCTTTGACACATATGAATGGTTTGTCATGACGTCACCGTATACGTTCAGCGCGGCGAACACGTTCGCATCCGTCTGCCAAAGCACCGGGATCGCCACAATCATCGGCGAACAGAGCGGCGGAGGAATGTGCTCCGTCATGCCCGTTATCCTTGCGGACGGCACTGCCCTGCAAATGAGCTCCAATACTTGCATGCAGGCCGTCTCCGTACAAAACGGCAACACTGCCTTTCACGATATCGAAGGCGGGATCACGCCCGACCGCGTTTTGGAGCGTTCTTATTTTTACACCGATGACGCCTATCTCGATTCGTTTGTCTCGAATTTATAAAATCACTTTGCCCCCGTGTTCTTTGTTGCCTCAATGCGGATACAATATTAAACTGAAAATTTTATTGATTGTTTTTCCGCGATCGACAGAGACCGAATATTGAAAGATTTGAAAAGAAACGCGCCCCCGAAGGCAAAGCCTTCGGGGGCGCGTTTCTTTTCAAAATTCAAGTTTTAACCGTTTTTATAAATCGAATCAATGAATCAGTGAGCCGATCTCCGCATCGTCGGCGGCAAACAGCACGCGGCAAGTGCCGTCCTCGTTCGTGCTTGCGAGCAACATCCCGTTTGAGTACTCGTTCCCGAATTTATGCGGTTTGAGGTTGATGAGTACAACGATCTTTTTCCCGACAAGCTGCTCCGGTTCATACTGATCGGCAATGGATGATACGATCACTCGCTCACCCATTCCGTCGTGCAAAGTCAGCTTCATCAGTTTATTGGTTTTGCGCATGGGCTTTGCCGCAACGATCTTACAGACGCGCAGATCGTTTTTTGCAAAGTCTTCCAATTCAATTTGCTCTTTGACGGGCGCGGGCGCCGAAACAAACTTATCTTCGGCGGGAACGGCTTCCTCCGTATTTTCAACGGGCGCGGCGACCTCTTCCTTCGCGTCCGGATCGTCCGCTTCGGGAAGCGAAAAATCCAGCAGATTCAAATACCTGTCCGCCTCCACCGCAAACAGATACAGATACAGGCGAGGCCCCTTATCCCGCGCAAGCAGCAGATTATACACGTCTTTAAAGAATTTGCTCTGCACCTCTTTGAGCGCATTTTTATCTTCCGCCTTGTCCGGGTACACCCGCTTCGGGATCGCATACAGTTCGCTTTGCAAGGATTCCAAAGTGTAGCCGCCCTTTCGGATATACTCTTCGAGCTGTTTTACGCAGGCGCGCTCGTTTTCGTTCATGGCCTTGAAATATTGCCAGTTGCGCTTCTTCAAAAGAACGTTCTCGCTCTCGGGCGAACACGTGCGAAGCCAGAATTTTGCCTTTTCGAAACGCTCTTCAAATTCACTGACCGTATACGGAGTACCGATCTTTGCGAAAAGTTTTTCCATCATTTCCGCATTGAAATCAACGACCGAGCCCAACTCGACCAACTGACCCATCGGCACAGGCACGACCGTGCGGCCTGCAATGACACAGTTTTCCATGATCCGTGCCGTCGCTTCGTTCGCCGTACCGTCGCGATAGGCGGTAAGCATTTTGTCAAACTCAAAATATTGCCGCAAAATTTCGTCCGAAAGACAGAAATCAAAGGCTTTCAGCGGCTCCGTCTTAGCATACAGCCACAAAATCACTTCGGGCTGATACAGCTTTAAGAGAAAATCGGGTGTCATGTTAAAGCCCGAAGACCCGCTCATCTTGCCGACACTCCCCTTGATTCCGATAAATTCGTACCCCTGAAACAGCGGCGCAGGATATTGGAATACTTCGCGCGAGACATCCTTTGCGGTATCGTAACTCCCGTTTTTAGACGCATGATCCTTGCCGCCCGGTTCAAAATCAACGCCCTCGGCGAGCCAGCGCATCGGCCAATCTACCTTCCACTGCAACTTGCAGTTAAAATCCTTTGTAAAATCGAAATCTCCTTCATGACCGCATTCGCAAACATAATGCGCCTTCGTGCAATCTTCGGAAAGCGACACGATCTTCGTGCTGTCCTTATGACAATGCGGACAGAAAACGGACACAGGATAATAATTTTCACGCTCCTCTTCGGTTGCGTCCTGCGTACGGTGCTTGTCCAATATATCAAAAATCTTTTTACGATTTTTCAGCGCAAATATGACATGCTCCGCATATCTTCCCGATCGGTATTCCTGCGCCTGAAAATGAAATTCCATTTCTATGCCGAACTTTTTCAGCGATGTCATGAACTCCTTTTCAAAATGTTCGGCATAGCTTTTGCAGCATCCGAACGGGTCCGGTATATCCGCATACGGATAGCCGATATATTTTTCAAAAGAATTGTTCCCCAGATGCTCGGATACATTTTTCGGCACTTTGCGCAGACGATCGTATTCGTCCCACGAAAACAATAACTTTGCTTTCTTACCCAATTTCAAAAGTGCGCGGTACACAAAATAGCTGGTCGCAATATCTCTGAAATTCCCGATATGCACCGATCCCGACGGCGATATGCCCGCCGCACATACATATTCTTCTTTGTTCGGATTCCTGCGGACAATCTCTTCCGCAAGCTTGTCTGCCCAATACATTTGGCTGAACTCTCCTTCGCTTCTTGCTTCTGTTTCTTCTTATTATAACATATCGGCCGACCGAAATCAAACCGTAAAAGGCAAATTGTTGAATTTTATGCCGCATTTTCGTTCCCTTTGCCTATGTTTTGTGTTATAATAATATCCCGCCGCATCTCGGCGCACATTTTACTGACAGGTTATTCTCATGCGATTTTCACGCGGTTTAAAGGACGGGCTGCCCATCTCGCTCGGTTATATACCCGTTGCGTTCGCTTATGCCATACGCGCGATCGACGAGGGATTCCCTCCGTGGTTTCCCGTCCTCGTTTCAGCAACAAATTTTACCGGCACCGGACAATTTCTCGGCACCGATCTCATCGCCGCAGGCGCTTCCCTCGCCGTACTCTTGGCGACCATGCTCATCATCAATATTCGATACCTGCTGATGTCTATATCGCTCGCACAAAAACTTGGCGGGAAAACGCCTCTTTGGCAAAGAATCGTGCTTTCTTTCGGCGTTACGGACGAAAACTTCGCCGTTGCCGTGCGCCAGCCCCAAAAACTGACTTTCTCCTATCTGATCGGCGTAATGAGCTGTTCCTTCTGCGGCTGGCTGGGCGGAACCGCCCTCGGCGCCGCCTGCAGTTCTCTCCTTTCAGCCGTTCTCACCGGCGAAACGGGCGCCTTGTATTATGAGATCATCATGAGCGCATTCAATATCTCTTTGTATGCCATGTTCGTGGCGATCATCATTCCGCCTTCGCGCGAAGATTTCCACGTCCTTTTGCTCGTCGTTTCTTCCGTCGCGCTCAGCTGTGTATTTTATTTCGTGCCGTTGCTGCAAAATCTCCCCGACGGTCTGGATATCATAATCTGCTCTGTCGTATGCACCGTCATTGTCGCGCTCATTTTTCCGCATGTACCCGAAGAATTCCGCGATACTCCACAGACTGAAAACGACAGTCCCGCCGCCCATTCCCAAAATGACGGCAAAGGAGAGATACAATGACTCTCTCCGATATGCTCATAGGCTGCGCCGTCATGTTCGCAGTCACTTATATCTGCAAAGCCCTTGGCCTCTTGTTTGTCAAAAAACAAATCAAAAACACTTTCGTACAGTCCTTCCTCTATTACCTGCCGTACAGCGTGTTGGCCGTTATGGTGTTTCCCGCCATCCTTTTCTCCACGACATACATCTGGTCGGGAATCGCCGGAACTTTGATCGCCCTCATCCTTGCCTACTTCCGACGCGGCCTGCTCGTCGTTTCTCTCGCTTCCATAGCGACCGTTTTTCTCGTTGAGCAAATCATTGCTCTTCTGTAAACCTTTGTCCGCAGTGCGGGCCACCGAGGATAAATTATGCCGATTACCAAAAGACGACTGCCCGAGATCTTCATAGCTGCCATTTTCTTTATCGTCGCGGTCTGGAATTTTTTTACCGCGAACGTAATGGAACAATTCGTGCGGCTGCACTCCTTTGCGTCCGTTCTGGGCGGCATTGCACGCTGGATCGGTATGTGCGGATTCGTTATAATTCCCGTCGCGCTCATTTACCGCGAACAGCGATGCCGAAATCTCTCCGTATGCGCCGTTCTCCCCGCCATCCTGATCGGATTGTGCCTGCCCAAACCTTACTTTGCCGTACATCCCAATACCCATACCGAAATTGCGGCTTATATTTCTTACAACGTTTCTTCTTTTATCGCTTGCCTTTATATCCTCTGCAGCATTTTATACGACCGGCTCGCTTTCCGTCCTGCACCCATGCAAACGCAACGCGTTCCGATCAAAAGCTCGATCGCTCTTTTTATCCTGCTCGCAGCCGGCTGCGCACCGCTCAACTTCTTTATGCAGTTTCCGCACCTCATGCAGGCTGGTTGGCTGCGGTTCCGCCTGTTCGGCGCATGGCATATCCTCTTTATTTTGCTCTGCGCCGCCGCAACCTTGGGATTGTCTTTCTATCTCAAAAATAAAAACAGGCAACAGCGCTTTTTTGCAATGCTGTTTCTCTCCGGCGTGTTGTTTTTTCAGCTTGCGGTGCGCTTTTCTTTCGTACGTTTGCGGGATTATCAGACTGCCCACGGAATCATCGGCGCGCTTCCCCTGTATGTTTGCAGCTTCGGGATCATGCTTTTACCCTTTGCCGTACTCTCACGTTCCTCCTTTTTCCGAAGCGCTCTTTTCCTCATCAATACGCCCGGCGCAATCATCGCGTTTGTCAACCCCACGATCGGACACTTTTCCGTACTGCATTATAACACGACGTATTTTGTCTTCTCACACGTCCTGCTCTTCGCAATCACCGCAAACCTCGTCATACGTCTGGGCGCCAGGCCGAATACTTCTCACCTCAAAGCACTTGCCTGTCTCATCCCTTGCTACTATACGATGATGTTTGCTCTCAATGCGGCGGCAATACTCTCCAACCCGTCTTACGATCCGAATTTCTCCTTTGTGTCTTTTTCTCCTCTTCCCGTCGCTTTTGAAAAGATCCTGCCCGTTTCACTCGGCCCGATCTCTTTTTCTCCGCTTTATCTTGCTCTTCTCTGCGCGATCCAGTTTGCTCTCGCGTTTGTGACTTATGCCGTTTACAGACTGATCAAAGATAAAGTTTCCCGTGCACAAAGAACCGAACGCTGACCGCAAACGAGCCTTTTGATAGGATAAACCGTCAAACAAAGCGCCGTGCCCGATCGTATAATTCACCATTTCATCAAAAAAAGCAACCCGAACGGGTTGCTTTTTTCAATTATAATGCTTATCACAGAATGCCGATCAAACGGCATCGATCCGACCGTCGCACGCCTTGCGGCTGCTGCAAAGCCGTTCAGTCCTCTTTGACGGATTCGTCTTTTGCAGGTTCAACCGCAATTTCCTGTGCGGGAGCCTCTTCCTCGCCTTCCACAGGGGTATCTTTTTTCTTTTTCAGGTTGACAAGCACGTTGACGAGAATGCCGAGAATGAGCGCGCTCGCAATGTTCGTGATCGTGACCTTCCCGAAAGTGAGAGCCATGCTGCCTACGCCACAGACCAGAATGGTCGAAACGGTGAACAAATTCGCGTTGTCGTTCAGGTCGACTTTTTGCACCATCTTCAAACCGCTGACGGCAATAAATCCGTACAGTGCGATACACACGCCGCCCATGACACAACCCGGAATGCTCGAAAGGAAAGTAACGAAAGGAGCGATGAAGGAGAAAACGACCGCAAATGCCGCCGTCACAAGAATGGTCAAAACGGAAGCATTGCCGGAAATTGCCACGCATCCGACCGATTCGCCGTAAGTCGTGTTGGGACAACCGCCGAAGAAAGCACCCACGATCGATCCGACACCGTCGCCGAGCAACGTTCTGGAAAGGCCCGGATCGGTCAAAAGGTCGGATTCGATGATTGAAGAAATGTTTTTATGGTCCGCAAGATGCTCCGCAAAGACGACGAACGCAACGGGGATATACGCCACAGCAACAGTGCCGATATACGCGCCGATGTTTCCGCTCTCCGCAAAATCGGCATTGATAAACGCTTCGACAAACGTAAAGTCGGGAACCCAATCCATGGATTTAAAAATCGTAAAATCGACAATGCGCATCGCTTCCGCCCCGGGTATGTAGCTGAATCCCGTAAAGATCGCGGCAAGCGCGTATCCCGAAAGGATACCGATAATGAACGGGATCATCTTCAGCATTTTCTTGCCGTACACGGAGCATACGATGGTGATCGCAAGCGTGAACAGCGCACAGATCAGGCAGAGGATCGCATGCAGGTCCATAACATAGCTGCCATCCGTAAGGTTGATGCCGCCCAGCGCGTTTTGGATCGCGCTACCCGAAAGAGAAAGCCCGATCAGCGCGACCGTAGGCCCGATAACCGCCGCAGGCATCACTTTGTCGATCCATTTGACGCCCACAAACTTTACGACCAGCGCGATGATGACGTACACGAGACCGGCAAACCCGGCGCCGATGAGAAGCCCGAGATATCCCAGCGACATGGACGCAGCGCCCGCCATCGCCGCCGTCATCGATCCGATAAACGCAAACGAACTGCCCAAAAACACAGGGCTCTTGAACTGCGTAAACAGCAGATACACAAATGTTCCGGCACCTGCGCCGAACAATGCCGCCGAAATGGACATGTCACTGCCCGTATTCGCGTTGACCACCATAGGCACAGTGATCGTCGCCGCCAGGATGGCAAGCAACTGTTGCAGAGCAAACAGTATGAGCCGCCCCGTCTTAGGTCTGTCCTTGACTCCGTAGATCAGATTCATTGGTAATAACCCCTCTTAAATATTTGCATCTGCGGAAACTTCCGCAGATGACTTCCCGTTCGGAAAACGCGGCAGTTTCTTTTGCCGACGATTTATCCTTTTTATTTTACTATAATCGCAGAAGAATTGCAATCGAATGAGCACATTACCGTCACATTTCCTTCACAATTTTTTCGACCGTCCCTGGCGCGATTGTTTACTTGCGCACAACTCATAACTGAGTGCAAACAACTTTGCAAGTTCTTCCGAATCCGCCCCTCGCAGACGCACCGTGATCCAGTGGCGTTTATTCATGTGCCACGCCGGGAATATCGTATCGTGACTTTCGCAGAGCATAAATATAAGATCTGTCGGACATTTGAGATTCAGGCAAAATTCGCCCCCTTCTCCTTCCCCAAAATATTTTTTCGGCACGCAAAGATAGATTCCAAACCATTTCCGGTTGTCTTTACGGCGAAATACCGCCGTTTGCGCGTCTTTCTCAAAAGGGTAGTCAACGCATGCCTCCCGAAACCCCGACCCGATTTTAAATACCTCTTCCTTTTCCATATTTTACATTATACTCTCTTTGTTTAAACAAATCAACATTTTGTGCAATTCAGTCGAAGTTTACAAAAATCCCGCCGATATATTGCAATTTGCTCCTTTCTGTGTTAAAATAAAATCACAAAATTTGCTAGGAGGATCATTATGGCAAAAAAGAAAAAGTACAGCTATTTCATCGCGGGGGGGATCGCGCTTTTATTCGGCATCGCGGCATTCTGCATGATGTTTTTGACCGCTGTTTCCTACGAAGGAAAATTGCTCGGCAGCACCTTCTCCTTTACGGGCATGGAACTGGCGTTCGGCAGTAAAATCGAAGGCGGCGGATTTTCCGTGGATACCCTCAAATTCAATATCATGACAACGCTCGGCTTTTGCCTGCCGTTAGTCGGCGGTCTGCTCGCGCTCGTCTTTAAAAACGGACTGATCACGAAAATCGTTACCACCGCTTGCTTCGTCGTCGGTGCCGTCTTCCTGTTCAGCACGACGGGCTTTACCGCGATCAGCCTCGGCAGTTCGGAATCAAAAGACGTCATTACGGCGCTTTACACCGAAAAACTCGGCATCGGCGCAATCCTCGGCGGCGTGTTCGCCGTCATCGGCGCAGTTGTCTGCTTCTTTAAGGGCACCATCGCCAAAAAAATCGGCTAAAAGTTTCTTTGAATACTCAACCGTAAAAGGAAAGCCGCCTTCCGATTTTCGGAAGGCGGCAATTTTTATTCATCTCCCGCACGTTTAGTGTCCGGGAGATTTTTATATGCGAAATGCCCAATTCCCTTCACGGAACAAGGGAACGCGCTCTCCGCTTTGTGTCACGCCGTCAATGTCAAGCGCATCGTTTCCGATCATAAAATCCGTATGAATCATCGAATCGTTCACTCCCGCCGATCGGATCTGCTCTTCCGTCATGTCCTCATACCCGCGCAGACAATTGGAAAAACCTCTGCCCAATGCAAGGTGACATGCGGCGTTTTCGTCAAAGAGCGTATTATAGAAAAGGATGCGGCTGTCACTGATGGGCGAACGATGCGGAACAAGCGCACATTCTCCGAGATATGCCGCGCCTTCGTCCATGCCGATCATCTTCTTTAAAACACTTTCGCCCTGCGCCGCGTGCACTTCCACCGCCTTCCCTTCCGAAAAGCGCACCGAAAAATTGCGGATAAGCTGTCCCTGCCAAGAAAGCGGCTTCGTCGAATAGACGATTCCTTCCGCCTCCCCGCGCATCGGCGTCGTGTACACTTCTTCGGACGGGATGTTCGGATTAAAATATATGCCCGCAAGCGTACTTTCGCCTCCGCCTGCGAAAACGCCCTCGTCCATCAGGCCGACACGAAGATCTGTACCGTTGTCCCCGCGATACACCAGCGAACGGAGCCGCAATGCATTGAGATAAGCACAGCGCGCCTCCAACTCGCGGTCATGTTCCAGCCAATTGGCAACGGGATTCCCCTCCAATGCCCGCGACGACGAAAGAATCGCACGCCAAAGTTTCTCTTCCGCCATGGAAGAAGTATCTTTCGGAAATACTTTTTTCGCCCACGCTCTGCCGGGTACCGCCGCTATACACCATTGATAGCGGTTTTCCATTTTATCGCGATACGGCTTGATGATCTGCTGCCGCGCCTGTACCGCGCGCGCGTATTTTTCCGCATCGATACCGTTCATTCCGTCGGGATCTTCGCTGTCCAAATACAGCCGCGCCGGGAGAGTATGCACTTCTTGACGGAGCTTTTCTTCCTGCCACGGCAATACTTCCCCCATGACCTTTTCGGAACGGAATTGTGCACCCAGACGCGCAAGCGGCTGACTCGTCCATTCGACGCGCACTTTCGACGCCCCCGCGCGGTAGCATTCCTCCGCACAATATGCAACAAATTCCGTCTGATCCAGTTCCGCAACGATAATTACTTCCTGCCCTTTCTGCACGTTCAGCCCGACGCGCGCAAGCAGCTTCGCATAATTTTTCAATACCGTTTTTTGCATTGCCTTTCCCTCAGCGCAGCGCCGCGCTCCACGTTCCGTTCACAAATACCGGGATACGTTCCCCCGTTTTCGTGACACCCGTTATGTTCAGATCTTCACTGCCGATCATGAAATCCACATGCTGGGAAGAATCGTTGACCCCCAGTTCGGCAAAATCCGAATGCTCCATCTTTTCAAAGCCTTCGATCGTGTTCGTATATCCCCTGCCCAGCGCAAGATGACAACAGGCATTTTCATCAAAAAGCGTATTGTAAAACAGGATTCCCGTGCTGTTTATGGGCGAATCGTACGGCACGAGCGCCGCTTCGCCCAAATATGCCGCACCTTCGTCCATGCCCACGATCTTTTCCAAAAGCGCGGCATTTTTCCTTGCTCCCAGATCGCTCACTTTCCCTTGCGAAAAACGGATCCAAAAATCTTCGATCAGTTCTCCGCCGTAGGAAAGCGGCTTGACCGCATACACGATCCCCTCCGCCTCTCCGCGCATCGGAGTGGTAAAACACTCTTCGGTAGGAATGTTCGGATTAAAATATATTCCGTCTGCGGTATTTTTTTTGCCCGCTATAAACTTCGCCTGCGGTATCAGTCCCACCCGCAAGTTTGTCCCGTTGGATGATTTATATTCCAATGCGCGCAAATTCAGTGCATTGATCTTGTCGCACTTATCTCGCAACGCGCGGTTGTGCCACATCCAGTCCGTAAGCGGATCTTTTCCGTCTGCGCGGCATACGCTTAAAATAACTTCCCACAGCCTTTCGACCGCCGAATTTGCACGCTCATCGGGAAAAATCTTTTTCGCCCATCCCGCCGAAGGCAACGCCGCCACACACCACTGATGACGATTGATCATCGCATCGGTATACGGCTTTGTGATCGCCGATCGCGCCATCGCTGCCAGCGTGATCTTTTCGCGGTTCGCTCCCTGCATGCCGTCCGGATCCGCCGAGAGCAATTTGATCGTAACGGGAAGAGTCTGCGCGCGATACGCATATTTCGCTTCTTCCCACGGCGTCACCGCTCCGAGCTCGCGCACCGTTTCAAACCGCGCCGCAAGCTTGTCGATGCGCTGATCCTGCCACTCAACCGAAACGTCCGCGGCCCCTGCACGGTAACATTCTTCCGCAAGAACCGCCACGAACGGCTGTTGATCTGTCTGCGCCGTAATCACGACACGTTGTCCATGCTGTACGTTCCCGCCCACGCGGGCGATCAGCTTCGCATAATTGCGAATGAGCGATTTTTTCATAAACGATCGTCTGTCCTTTTTCTTTGCTTGGTATCATCATACTATTTTTATAAAAAAAAGTCAAGCTTACCCCCGAAAACGATCAAAGTTACCCTCTTTACAAACCGTGCGCGCGTATAAAAATATCCCGCGTCGCTTATGCGCCGCGGGATGTACAAGTTTACAAAACTTTGGATAAAAAATCTTTGAGCCGATCGTTCTTCGGCGCGCCGAACACCTGGGCGGGAGGCCCTTGCTCGACGATCTTGCCGCCGTCCATGAAAAGGACACGCGTGGCTACTTCACGCGCAAATCCCATTTCATGCGTAACGATGACCATCGTCATGCCTTCGTCCGCCAATTCCTTGATCAGCTCTAACACTTCCCCGACCATTTCAGGATCCAACGCACTGGTAGGCTCATCGAACAGCATAACCTTCGGATTCATCGCAAGCGCGCGCACGATCGCAATACGCTGGCGCTGTCCTCCCGACAAGGTGGAAGGATATACCTCCGCTTTGTCTGCAAGCCCGATGCGCTTTAAAAGCCGCATCGCGTTTTCCTTTGCCTCTTCTTTGATCTGACGGACCGTCGTTTCTACAGGTTCCAGCGCTGCTTTCTTGTCCTTTTTGCGGAACAGATTGCAAATCTTCGTACGCAGATTCCTGCGCTTGATGCGGCGCAGATCCTGCACCCCCACATGCACAGGTGCCAACGTAATGTTTTTGAGCACGTTCATGTTGTTGAACAGATTGAACTGCTGAAACACCATGCCCATGCGGCGGCGATGCAAATTGATATCCACGCGAAGATCGCACAGATTCGCGCCTTCAAAATAAACGGCACCGCTCGTCGGATCTTCCAATACGTTCAAGCAGCGCAAAAACGTACTCTTTCCGCTTCCGGAAGGTCCGATGATCGCAACTTTTTCGCCTTGCTCGATCTTTTCGCTGATATCGTCCAAAACCAACAGATCGCCAAACTTCTTTGTGAGATGCTCTACCTCGATCATCGCCGTGTGCAACTCTTCCGCCATCGCTTCGGAAGCCTGCGCGTTAACTTCTTCTTTCACTCTTGCGCAACCTCCTTTCCACAAAACGGATTATAAAAGTAAATATCAAAATTATAACAAGATAAACAAGGGCAAGCATCAAATACGGGATAATGTATTCATAGTTTGCACTCGCAATCAATCGAAATGCACGCGTTAAATCCATCGTGGCAACATACCCCGCTACCGATGTATCTTTTGTGAGCGCGATCAGCTCGTTCCCGAGCGTGGGGATCACGTTCTTAATCGCCTGCGGATATACAATTTTGATCATCGTCGTCGGATAAGATAAACCGAGTGTCCTGCCTGCTTCCATTTGTCCGATATCCACGGAAAGGATACCGCCGCGCATGATTTCGGCCACATAGGCACCGCTATTGAGCCCGAAAACAATAATCGCCTCCAATAATCCGTCGATATTGATTCCTGAAAAAATAATATAATGGAAAATCAAAAGTTGTACAATGATCGGCGTACCGCGGAAAATACCGGTGTAAACATCCCCAACGGCAGCAAAAACTCTTGCAACTTTATTCCGCTTACCGGCTACCTGTACACTCGCCACGATCGTACCGATAATAATACCGATAACCAAACCGGCTATCGCAATAATCAAAGTATTGCGGAGTCCGAGCAGTACGTTTTTATAGCCGCCCTGCACGATAAATTGATCGTAAAATGCTTCCCACATTACCCGCATGGTAAAATCCCTTTACTGCTTTCTTGTTTATTCTGCGCTCTCAACGGGGACTTTTGCATTGATAGCTTCGACCGCCGATTCAAGCGTATCCCTGTCTCCGACAACAAATTTCAATTTTCCGTCCGAAAGATTTTGTACTGCCAAAGCAATCGTATCGTAATCTTTCGCCGTTACGTCTTTAAATCCGGCAAATTCAAAATCCGTGCTTCCTGTAATATAGAAATATCCGGTCTGCCCCGTAGCCGCACCAGCCGTAACTTTACCAAGTCCGTTGATTGCAGCCACTACTTCCGCTTCTGTCGTACAATTGTCAAATGCAGTATCCGATTCAAGTACCGCGAGATACTGCGACGTTGTGTAATATCCTTCCGAGAAACTAACGATTTCCTCTCTGCCGCGGTTGATCGTAAGCCCTGCCATTCCAATATCCGAATTTCCCTGTTCAACATCGGTGATTACGACATCAAACTCCATATTGCGGATAACAAGCGTCTTGCCGAGTTTGTTTGCAAGCATTTTAGCAATGTGCATGTCAATACCCGCAAAATTTTCCCCGTTCATAAATTCAAACGGTTCAAACTCTGCATTTGTTGCAACCAACAGACACTCTTCACGCGTTTTACCGGAAGGAATCTCCGTATATGCATCTTTCACGTTGTAAACCGTTTCGCCCTCCATTGCTTCGTACAAAGTATGGAAAGTAACTGTTTCAGCCGTTCCGTCGCCGTTCAGGTCATATTCAACACCTGCAGCACTTGTATTCGGCGCTTCGGGATTATAAGGCTCGTTTCCGCACAACTGAACAATCAGCTCATTCACCGCAGTCATTAATGTAGTATTGTCCTGATCGACGCAATAACCATATTCTTCACCCGTCAACATAACGTCAATCACTTTTACACGCTGGGCCTTTGAACATGCCGCCATCGAAACAGTCAGCACAACAACCAGCAAAGCCGAAATTGCGGCAACCAACAACTTCTTCATAACCTTTACCTCTCGTATTAGAATTTGCAAAACAGGCGCGCGGTCGGCATAACCCTCTTCGCGCGCGTATTATTACAGTGCAATCATCATATCATTTCACACAAAAAAATGCAATTATTTTTTTCATGAAAATTTATTATTATTCGCTTTATGCAAGAATATACGCAAAAATGTTCCGTTAAAACAGTTTCAACCGCGCAACTCACGCAAAATATGCGCGGCGTATGCTTCCGCCACATTTACTCCCGTAACCCGCTCCGCTTCATTGAACATCGCATTGGAATTGACTTCGCATACATAAGGAACACCTTCTTCATCCAAAAGATCAACCCCGCAATAATCCAGTTTCAAGATCGCGGCGCAGCGCTGCGCTGCGTCTGCAAACCCCGCAGGCGCCGGCTCGGAATATCCTTTGCCACCCGCCTCGATGTTGGAGCGAAAATCACCTTCGTTTTTGCGCTTCATGCAGGCGATCGCCTTGCCTCCTACGACCAATATCCGATAATCCTCCCCGGGTTTTCCGACTCGCTTTTGATACAGGTGCGGAAACATGCGAAATTCCTCCGCTGCCGCTTGCAGCTCGTTTTTATCCTTCACTAGCCGCACCTCTGCTCCCCAGCTGCCATAGCTTTTCTTGACGACAAGAGGATATCCCAGCCGCGCCTCGATTTTTTGCAAAAAACTTTGCTCCGTTCGTGCATCCTCATAATAACAAAGCGGCGCGGGAATCGTGTCCGGTATCCGCACCCCTCCTCCCGCCAACGCAATGCAGGTGAGCATCTTATCGTCACAAAGCTCCACCCCCTCGGCGCTGTTGAACACGCGCAGTCCGCATTTTTCCAACATGCGAGGCAGGTACTTGTCTTTGTCCAAATTCACAACAAAGTCACATTTTGCCGCAAGCGTTATAGCGTTTTTGTGTATATCACACGCCAATTCGCCGTTTTTTATAATTTCCGTCCGCACACCTTTACGGATCAATTCTTCCGCTACGCGCTCTGCCTGGCGGATCATTCCCGCCTGACGCAAATATGCATTTACCAGTACAATTGCTTTCACTGCTTTCTCCAAAAATGAAGCGCCGCTTCTTCGAAGCGGCGCAAAAATTCATGTTCTATTCAACCACGATCAACGCAAGATAGCGCAGAGGCTCATCCTTTTCGTTGCGCAAAGAGTGCTCCTCTCCCGCAAAACAGATAAGAGTATCTCCCGCCCGCACGGAAACAACCGTTCCGTTATCATCGTAGACGCCTTCTCCGCCGAGTATATAAATGATCTCGCTGTCATCGCCGTGTACGTGGCGGCCGATCGAACAGCCTTTCATAAGGATCATTTCACTGCAAACGCGCACATTCGCAGGTTTTTTGCCTGCAGTAAGGTCCTTGACGATCGTTTCCCCGTCGCCTCCCCGAAAATGTTCGGCAAAGCATACGGGAAGATTTTCTCCCCTGTTGATCATAGATTATCTCCCGTTCAACCTTCCACACGGATCACGCTGTCCACGCTGAGCACGTCTTCCAGCGCGGCAATCTTTTCGAGCGCCCTGCGCACGGAAAACTCGCTGGTCTGGTGCGTGATCAGAAGAATGGGCAGGCTATCGACACCTTCGCCCTTTTGGATCAGATCGCTGATGCTGATATTGTATTTGGCAAAAATGCCCGCCACTTTCGCAAGCACGCCCGCCTTGTCCCGCGCCGTGAAACGAATATAATAACGGCTGCGGAAATCGGTAACAAACCGAACATCCTTATCAGCCAATTGCGTGTTTTTGAAAGTCGCATATTTCACGTCATTA
This sequence comes from uncultured Clostridia bacterium, assembly GCA_944328495.1. Taxonomy (GTDB): domain Bacteria; phylum Bacillota; class Clostridia; order Christensenellales; family Borkfalkiaceae; genus Borkfalkia. The sequence goes on along the minus strand of CALVHR010000015.1, from coordinate 18,086 downwards.
TGCGTTGCCGCATAAATGACGTCCGAAACGATCGCACTGCCTGTGGGAAGGGCTCCTGCACCTCTTCCGTACAGCATAATGTCTCCGACGCTGTCTCCCTGCAAATATACCGCATTGAAACTGTCATTGACCGCCGCAAGCGGATGATCTTTGCGGATAAACGCAGGATGTACACGCACCTCGACCGACTTTCCGTTATCATTCTTGCCGATCGCGAGCAGTTTCAGCACGTACCCGAGTTCGCTGCCATAGGCGATATCGAGCGAGGAAATGTTCGTGATGCCTTCACGGTAAACCTTTTCCAAAGGTACTTTCGTATGGAACGCAAGGCTCGCAAGAATGGACAGCTTGTACGCCGCATCATATCCTTCCACGTCCGCGGAAGGGTCGCGCTCCGCATATCCGAGCGCCTGTGCGTCTTTGAGCACTTCTTTATAACCCAGGCCTTCCCTCGTCATGCGCGTAAGGATGTAATTGGTCGTACCGTTTATGATGCCTGTCAAATCGGTGACCACGTTCGCCTGCATTCCGTCGATCAGCGTTCGGATGATCGGTACCCCTCCGACGCAGCTCGCCTCATAGTACAACCCCGCATTCGTGCGCTTCGCCGCCCTTTCCAGCTCATGCCAGTACTTGCAGAACAGCTCCTTATTGGACGTAACCACCGTCTTCCCGCTGTGCAGTGCCGCAAGGACGAAAGATTTTGCAGGCTCTACGCCCCCGATCACTTCCACAACGATATCGACGTTCGGATTGCTGATCACCTCTGCGATGTTATCGGAAATCTTGCTCTCTTCAATCCCGAGATCGAGCGCCCTTTGACGATTGATTTCCAATACGCTCTCTACGGTGATATCGATCTGCTGCGTCTGCCGATAGAACTCCCTGTGATCGCGCAAAATTTCGTACGTTCCGCCGCCTACGACGCCCAAACCGAGTATTGCTACACCGACGCTCTTCATTTTTTACCCTCCGGACTGTTAATGTCGTATAAATATTTCAAACCTTGCAAGGTAAGAAGCTTGTCCACATGATCGATGCAGGACGTTTCCCTGGCAATGATCTCGCTGAACCCGCCCGTCGCAACAACCTGCACATCGGGCGATTTCATCTCACGACGCATCTTCTTTACAATGTATTCCACCAACCCCGCAAATCCGAACACAATGCCCGCCTGCATATTGGTGGTCGTATTCTTCCCGATCGCACTTTTCGGCGTCTCGATCTCCACGCGCGGAAGTTTTGCCGTTCCGGATACAAGAGAATCCATCGATCCTCGTATCCCCGGCGCTACCGCACCCCCGATGAACTCACCCGCTTCGTTGATCGCATTGAACGTCGTCGCTGTGCCGAAATCGATCACAATGAGCGGAGCCCCGTACTTTCGGATCGCCGCAACGTCATTCACGATACGGTCCGCGCCCACTTCGCGCGCATCGTCCACGCGCAAATTGTGCCCGGTCTTCAAGCCCGCGCCCACAACGAGCGGCTCGATCCCGAGATACCCCGCGCACATATGTGTGATCGTATAATTGAGCGCAGGCACGACGGACGATACGATCGCACCGTCGATCGACGACGTCGCGATCCCCTTGACCGCAAGCATCTGCGTCAAGATCGTCCCATACTCGTCGCTCGTGCGTTTGAGATCGGTCGCCCCGCGGAAACTTACGACCAGCCTCTTTCCGTCGAACAGGCCGTATTTGATATTCGTATTTCCGATGTCAATGCATAAAACCATAAGTGACCTGCCGACCAATTATTTTTCGGGAACGCCTTTTTTGCCCGCCGGCACTTCCTCCCGCTTCGAAGCCGCTTCCTCCGAAAGCACGGCTTCCTCGCGCACGCCGCCGCGCATACGCTTTACGATCTCCGCCACTCGATAGATCGCCGGAGACGCAACAGCGTTGATGGCAAATTCGATCAGAAAATTCACGCCCGCAAGCCCGATGATCACGTAATAGGTGAGCGAAACGCCCGTCACTTCCGTAGCGGACATTACGCCCTCGATCGCACCGCTCATCAGAAACGCACCGACAACAAAAATACCCGTATTGACGACGGGCGCCGCCAACGAAGCGACGATCACCCCCGCATACCGGTTTTTGCGCGCGATCAGCTTATTGAGCATGCCCGCGACAAACCCCGCCGCAATCCCCTTGAACAAACAAAGAAATACCGTAGCAAACGGACTCTGCGTAAACAACAGAAAGGTCCAACCGTCAAAACCGGTCACGCCGCATACCGCCACCACTATGCCGAAAATCAATCCCAGCAACGTGCCCGCAAGCGGCCCCAACATGACACCGCCGAGCACGATCGGGATCAGCACAAGGCTCAGAGGCGTTCCGCCCAGCCTGCCGATCAGCGTGCTCATCGTCTGTAAAACAACGACCAACGCGACAAGGACCGCCAAAAAAGCAATGTTTTTCGAAGAGAAAAAAGCCTTCTTCTTCATAATGACCTCCATCGGATTTCACCAAGGAATATCCGTGAAAAAAATGTATTTATGCGCTTACGAAGTGCGGCCCTTACGGTGCCGTCTCCGCGCATATCCGTGTAAAACTGCAGCAAAATTCCTGCCGCAAGCATATAATATTATAGCAAACGGAATGATAAATGGCAAGTAAATGAATGTGAAAACTTGTCCCATACACCCTTGCGCACTGCTTTTTCCGTAACGATTTTCGCAAATAAGCTCTCTTTGCCATTATTGTACGCAAAACCCGGCTGCGCAATTACTGTTTTGCAAAAAATTTCCGCAAAGGTCTTCTCCTTCGAAAACAGTAACACATTTCCGTTTTTGCGCGTAAATATGAATATAGGCAACCGAAAACGCCGCAGCAAGGCGTCAAGGTTGTACTTCCCGCCGCAGGAACAACAGTACATATCCTCTGCGGCGGACCGGGAGGAAAAGAATCAATGAACTGCTTCGGAAACTTCGGCGGCGATAACGGCTGCCTGTGGATCCTCATTCTCCTGCTCATCCTGTGCTGCTCGCAGACCGGGATCCTGAGCGGAATTCTCGACAGCGGCTATCTGCCCATCATTCTCGCGATCGCTTACTGCGTATGCAAGAAAGGCGGATTGTGCAATCTTTTCAAAAACAACGGCTGCGGCTGCAACTGAACCGCTGTCTGAACCATCCGTCCCTGCAAAGCGCCCGCGGCGAAAGCCGCGGGCGCTGTCATTTTACCCTGCGAAATGCCCCGCCCCGCTTTTTCAAAAGCGGGGCGGGGCATACTTTTGGACATAAAATCAATCAAACGCATGCGTCATTTTTGCGCTTTTAATAAATAGTGCTGAATTGCTATGATCGTCTTTGCGTCGCGGATCGCACCGCTTTCAATCATTTTTTCCGCCTCTTCCAGAGGGAAAAACGCACAGTCGACAAACTCGTCTTCATCGGGATGGACATGCCCTTCGCGCACGCCGTGTGCCTGATAGATATAGATTTTTTCGTTGGTATAACCGGGCGTGGGATAAATCGTATATAAAAGTTCCGTCCGTTCGGGAGTCCAGCCCGTCTCTTCTTCCAACTCGCGCGACGCCGTATCTTTGGGGTCTTCGCCGGGGTTCAGTTTTCCCGCGGGGACTTCCCAGGTAATTTCACCGTACGCATAACGGAACTGCCGCACCAACAGCACCTTTTTGTCCCGCACGAACAAAACGCATGCCCCGCCGGGATGCATGACCATTTCGCGCTTGCAAGGTTTTCCGTCCGGAAGAAGCGCATCGTCGACGCGAAGGGTTATAATCTTTCCGCGATAAATGATATTTTCGCGCACGGTTTTCTCGGCAAGGCCAAGTCCGTCCGCACCGGCCGCTTCGCGGCCGCCACGATCGTCACAGTTCATAACGTCTCCTTGATCTGCGCAAAGATCCTGCGCATCCCTTCGATATTTTCGCTTTGAAAGCCTTCGCAGCGCGCAAAAGAAAGATAGCCGCAAAGAAGTGCCGCGATCCTCTCCTCCGCTTTTTTTGCGCATGCCTCATCGAGCGCGTTCAGCAAAAGCATCGCATCCACTTTCCGTCCGTCCGACGCCGCGGAAAAATACACCCGCTTCCTTTCCTGCCCGACCAGCTGTTCAAGCCCTTCCGCCGCAAAATTTTCGCAAACATTTTCGCAAAAAAGAGCTTTTACCGTATTCTTGAACGGCTTGATGACCTGATTCGAAAAGGCGTAAAATCCTTCGTAGACACTGCCGTCCCCATAAAAAAATTCACGCAGAAAATCTCCGAGATCGAGCGTCTTGTTGTCAAATTCGACCAACAGGCAAAAGATAAAAGCCAGCCTCTTTTCAGGGTCTTGGGGAAGCCGCAGAGTCCGTCTCCCCGACGCATCCGCATCCCCCATGCATTCGCGGCACGCCGCAAAGTAATCGAAATCTTTCGTGATCTCCCGAAAAAAAGCATACAACAGATCGGACGACGCGATGGATTTAAGCAATTCGCCGATCTTTGTGTCGGCAATAATGAATCTGGACTGCATCACTTCATCGCACTTGCGCAAGAACAAATCGATCTGTCCCCTTCCCGTATCCATACGCGCCTCCCCTTTTTTCTGTGCATAATCGACAACTTTTTCTGTCTGCGTATCATTATAGCACAAAAAACAGATTTTATTAACTTATTTTTCCCAAATATCTTGATTTTCGAAAAATTTTTATGTATAATAGAGTAAATCAAATTTGGAGGTTCATTTCCATGAAATCCGTAAAAATTTCTCTTCAGATGGCTCAGAACGTAAAAGACTTCGTCAAAGTCGTACAGGATTATCCCTACGAAATCGACCTGAAGAGCGACAAATATGTCGTCGACGCCAAATCCATTCTCGGGATTTTCAGCCTCGACCTTTCCAAACCTCTGGTCGTTGAGATCCATTCGGATGACTGCGACGATCTGATTGCCGCACTCAAAAAATTTGCGTGATCGGCAAGCGCAATCGGTCAGAATCGGTCAAAAAACGATCCGCTTTTGCCTAAAAAGCGGATTTTTTGTCCGCCATTCTTTTTTATTACGGGTCCGTTTCGCTCTCGGCTTTTCGGATCCCGACGCCTTTCGGGCCGCTCATTTTCTTTCTGCCGCACACCGCCCGTAAGCGCTCTTTCTCAAAAAATCAAAGGAACCTTCCGACATGCAGATCCAGGGCGAAACGTTCGTAAACAAATTAATATTGCTGTTCGTTTTCGACAAAATGGAGAGCGCGCTGTCCGAGCGTACCATCGTGGACATGTGTTCGACCAGCAACGACTGGATCAACTACATGGACTGCCTCATGATCATCGCACAGCTTTTGGAAGACGGGTTCATCTGTACGGTCGAAACCAACGACGACACCCTCTACACCATTACTCCCGACGGCCGAAGCTGCTTGGCGAATTTTTACATAAATATTCCCAAGAGCACCCGCGAAGAAATTTCCGTGTTCGTCAAAAACAACAGCGCCCGCTATCGCAACCGCCAGGAATGCAAGTCGGATTATTACCAGAACAAAGACGGCACTTATACCGTGTTCTTGCGGATACTCGCCCCCGCTCAACCCATGCTTGAACTCAAATTTGTGGTCCCCGACCGCAAAACCGCACAAAATATCTATAAAAAATGGGAACTGAAAGCGGCGGACGTCTATGCAGTCATTTACGAAAATCTCGTCGACTGACTCTTCCGCGCATATTACTATTTCGAGGTCTGATTTTTATGTTTATTTACAACACAAAAGGTACTTGTTCGCGCCAGATCATCTTTGACGTGGACTCGGAAAACAAAATCCATAACGTGAAATTTATCGGGGGATGCGGCGGCAATCTGCAAGGCATTTCCAAACTGGTCGAAGGCAAAAATATCGATGAAGTCCGTGCTACCCTCAAAGGCATCAAATGCCGGAACAACACGTCTTGCCCCGATCAGCTCGCAAACGCGATCGCCGCGTATAAAGAGAGAGAAACCACCCGCGTATAGGCCTTGCCAAACGCGACTTTATACACAGTTGTTCCAACGCTCCCGCAGGGAGCGTTTTTGCGTTTACGCAACCAAAACGATACATCGAAAAGCACCTGTTCTCTCCGAAAACAAAAGCCGGGCGCAAAATATTTTGCGCCCGGCTTTCTCTCCCTAAACCTGTTCCGAACCAAAAACAGTTCGGCTCCCGCATATGATTGTTCAGCCCGCCGCGCAGGAAAGCGCGGCGGGCTGTCTTTTAATCGAACATCTTGAAAAATGCCTTGACGGCAAACGTGACTGCCTGATTTTTCGGAAATGCGATCCCGACCGATCGCGCAGGCAGAGACGGTTCCGTCTTGATCTCAAACAGAGATTTGTCTTCCCCCAGCTCGCGGCGCACATATTCCTTGGGAACACAGGCGATCCCGACACCGTTTTTCGCCAGCTGGATCATCAGTTCCAGACTCCCGCATTCGATTTCGGGATGCAGGTGCACGCCGATGGAATGCGAAAAATTTATGATCGCCTTACGGGTCACCGTGTTGGCGTCAAGCATCAGCAAAGGATAGTCGTGCATGCTTTTGAGCGGCTGAACGCTCTCCGCAAGAGTGGCAAATTTTTCGTTCGCCACAAACGTATCGTGCAGCGGCATTACGACGCTGGACAACACAAAATCTTTATCGTCTACCGGAAGATTTAAAAATGCAATATCGCATTTGTTGTTTTTCAAAAGTTCCAGCGTCTCGGTCGTCGTACAGTTGATCAGGCTCAGCTTTACGTCCGGATACTTTTCGTGATATTCGGCGATCTTATCGATCAGAACATAGGAAAAAATAGTGTCCGAAGCACTGATGCGTATGGTGCCGGTCGCCGTGCTGTTGATCTCTTTGAGGCGGTTCTCCGCTTCGTCCAGCTCGGCAAGCGCCTTTTCTACAATATAAAAAATCTGTTTTCCGCCTTTGTCCGACAGTTCCATGCCGCGATGCGTGCGGTTGAACAAATTTGCACCGAGCTGCCCCTCCAACTGTTTGATCGCCTGCGAGACCGCGGGCTGGCTTATAAAAAGCTCGTCCGCCGCACGCGTCAGGCTGCCGCATTTTGCAACCGTATAAAAAACCCTGTACAATTCCAAGTTTACCATGCGTTCTCTCTCTCCTATGTGTTTATTCCGCAACAGACATGCCACGTCCCGTAAAAGGGAAAAAGCGCCTAAATTCCGCACGCACAATTATTTACCCACGCAGAATTTCGCAAATATTTCATCGATAATGCGCTCGTTCGCCGTTTCGCCGCTGATCTCGCCGAGCGCCTCCCATGCCGCTTTCAGATGGATCCCCAAAAGGTCGAGCGGCACCTTCCCGCATTCGGACAGCGCCGCATCCAATTCTTTTGACGCGCGCAAGATTGCCGCCTGATGCCGCTGCTCGATGATAAATTCACCGTCCGCATCATATCCTTCCATGCAGCGCGAAAACATTTCTTCTCGCAGCCGATCCACGTTTTCTCCCGTCTTTGCCGACACGCGGATATCGGCAGGCGGCTCACACACCCCTTCCCCGAGGTCGGTCTTATTATAGACGACCATCTTTTTCTTGTCCGCCAAGGAACGGTAAACAGACATGTCTTCGTCCGAAAGGCGTTCGGACGCATCCAACACAAACAGCACCAGATCGGCTCCCTCGATCAGTTTGCGCGCACGCGAAATCCCGATGCTCTCGATTTCGTTTTCGCTTTCGCGGATGCCCGCCGTATCATACAGACGGAAAAGCACCCCGCCTATTTCCAGCGAACCCTCCACTACATCGCGGGTTGTGCCCGCAACCGACGAAACGATCGCCTTGTCCGAACCGAGAAGCGCATTAAGAAGCGAACTTTTGCCCGTATTCGGTTTGCCCGCAAGCACGACGCTTACTCCCTGCTTGATCTTCCTGCCCGTACCGTACGAGCGGGCGAGCACACGCAGCCGCTCTGCGGCGCGTTCGATCTTCTGTCTGACGTCGCGAAGATCGGTATGCTCGATATCCTCTTCCGGAAAATCGATGTCTGCATCGATGCCCGCCAAAATTTCCGTAAGCTGCGCCTGCAATGCCGTGACCTCGCCGTTGAGCCGCTCCGCATACAGAAGATACCCCGCGCGCACTTCCGCATCGCTTTCACCGTTGATCATGTCGATCAGTCCTTCCGCCGACGAAAGGGATATCTTGCCGTTCAAAAACGCACGCTTGGTAAATTCACCGCGCTCCGCAAGCCTGGCACCCAGCAAAATCGCCCTGCGCAGGATCCCGCGCGCAATGTTGATCCCGCCGTGACAGTGAAACTCCACAACGTATTCACCCGTAAAACTGTGCGGGGCACGAAAAAAGACGCACAGTCCATAGTCGCGGAAGGTGCCCCCGTCGATCTCTCCGGGATACATTCTCTGCGGAAGGAATTCCGAAACGCCGCACTTCCCGGACGGCATAAACATTTTTGCGGCGATCTTCAAAGGCTCGCCGCCGCTCAGGCGTATAATTGCGACACCGCCCTTACCGGGCGGCGTCGCGATGGCTGCAATCGTATCGCTTTTCATGCCTAAAAATACCTCATTCGCAAAAATTATAACACAGAAACGCCGTCTTGTCAAATTATGCGCGAACGCCCCTCTGTTTGCCGCGCTTTACCCCGCGTTTCATCCGAATAAAAGACCGAAAAAGCGCAATTGCGCTTTTTCGGTCTTTTATCGTTTATTCTTCATATTGCCGCAACTTCTGCCGATTCGCTCGATACGCCGACGCCGTCATCAATATGCGCGCGCAAACAAGACCACATGTTTCGCCTTTTTCCCGCAGCATACGCATGTATCCGCCGTTTCACCCTCGACGATGACGCGCGAACTTGCCGCCGTCTGTTCCTTGATCTTGTCTTCGCACTCGCGGCAGCCGCACCAGCCCGCTTTTACAAAATTGCCGCCTTCGACGCCTTTCAAAAGCCCGTCGATGTCCGTCGCGCTCACGACGCGCTCTTCTTTGCGCTTTTTCGCCCTTTCCAGAAGATTTCCCTGAATCTCTGCAAGCAGTTTCTTTACTGTCTCCGCGGCGTTTTCCAGAGGCGCTTCCGTCTTTTCGTGCGTATCCCTGCGCACAAGAACAAATTTGCCCGCCTCGATGTCGCGCGGTCCCAGCTCGATGCGCAGAGGTACGCCCTTCATCTCCCATTCGTTGAACTTCCATCCCGGACTGTTATCCGAAACATCCGTTTCTGCGCGGATGCCCGCCGCCAAAAGTTTGGCTTTCAGGTCCGCGACCGCTTCGAGCACCCCTTCCTTTTTGGACGCAATGGGTATCAATACGGTCTGCACAGGCGCAACTACGGGCGGGATGATCAGCCCGCGCGCATCGCCGTGCGCCATGATCAGCGCACCGATCAGGCGGGTAGACACTCCCCAGGAAGTCGTATATCCGTATTTATGCGTGCCGTCCTTGTCGAGGAACTGAATGTCGAACGCCTTGGCAAAGTTTTGCCCGAGATAGTGCGAAGTGCCCGCTTGCAAACTCTTGCCGTCGTGCATCATCGCCTCCATGCCGAACGTCGCAACCGCGCCCGCAAACTTTTCCTTTTCCGTCTTTCTGCCCGTGAAAACAGGGATCGCAAGGCAAGTTTCGGCAAATTCCTTGTACACACCCAGCATTTTCATGGTCTCTTCCATCGCTTCTTCTTCACTCGCGTGGACGGTATGCCCTTCCTGCCACAAAAATTCGCTCGTGCGAAGAAACGGACGCGTCGTCTTTTCCCAACGCACGGCGTTCGCCCACTGGTTGATCAATATGGGCAGGTCGCGGTACGATTGCAACCACTTGGAATACATCTCCCCGATGATCGTCTCACTCGTCGGACGGATGACCAGCGGCTCGGCAAGCTCTTCCCCGCCGCCCACCGTCACAACTGCCACTTCGGGCGCAAAACCTTCGACGTGCTCCGCTTCCCGCGTCATGAAACTGTACGGGATCAACAACGGAAAATAAGCGTTCTGATGCCCCGTCGCTTTGAAACGCGCATCAAGCTCTCTTTGGATGTTTTCCCAAATCGCGTACCCGTACGGGCGAATCACCATTGTGCCCTTCACGGGACCGTAATCCACCAACTTGGTTTTAAGCACCACATCGGTATACCAACGGGGAAAATCCGTTTCGATGTCGGCGATCTGATTGACGAACTGATTATCCTTTGCCATGTTTGACCTCTTTCCTATATTCTATAATGTTTTCGGATATTCTCTTTTGAGTATACCACAATTTTTTTATTCAGACAATGATTTTCTTGCCTGCCGCACACTTTTTTATCGCAGAAAACAATTTGCCGCGCTTTTTCGCCCAACGCTCAGTCCTCTCGCAACTGCTCCGTCTTCCATATCACCGCAACCGCACCCGGTCCCACGTGCGAACCGATCACCGGGCCCATGATCGTAACGTCCGGGCGGAAATCCCAACGCGCCTCGATCATATCCGCAAGTTCGTCCGCCTGCTCTTTGGCATCGGTATGCACGATCCATATCATTCGATTTTCTTCCGAGGGATTGAATCTTTCCATCTTTGCAAGCGCGTACGCAAATGCTTTTTTCATCCCCTTGCACTTTTCCACAACGGTAAGCTTGCCTTCGCTTGTAAACGAAAGCACCGGTTTGATCTTTAAAAGCGTTCCTGCCGCCGCCGCTACCGCCGATACCCTCCCGCCGCGTTTCAAATAGTACAGATCGTTCGCAATGATCGCATACTGGATGTGCAGAGGCAAACCGCGCACATATGCAAGCGTTTGCGCAAAGTCTTTTCCTTCATCGCGCAGCCGCACCGCCGCTTTGACCAGTGCCCCGCACCCGATCGTCGCCGCCAACGAATCCACCACCTCGATCGTACAGCCGGGATTTTCTTCCATGACCGCTTTCGCCGCTTCCGCCGCCACACCCGCCGTCGGCGACAACCCGCTCGACAGACTGAAATGCATTATTTCTTTTCCGCCGCCGCGCACGATCTGCTCAAAATGCCGCTTGTGGCTCTCAAAGTTCAACATCGACGTGCGCGAAAATGCGCCTTGCCGCAATTGTTCATAAAACTCCACGTACTGCCCGTATTCCGTAAAAGCATCCAGATTTTCGGTCAGCACTCCGTCTTTTTCCACTGTATATGTCAGACTGACCATGCGGATATCCTGTTCGCGCAGATAATCCGCGTACAGATCACAGGTCGAATCGCTCGAAATAATAAAATTTTGCATAGATTGTCTCCGTATATCGTCTTTTGAGCAGGCAAACAGCGGAGGGCTCCGCTCGCTCCCCGCTGTCTCCGCCTTTACATGACACGCGCGCCGGAACATGCCCGGCGCGCACTTTATTTTTCAATTCCGCGATCAGTCGTTGCGCTCTTCCGCCGACTTCCACATGACGGCAACCGCACCCGGCCCCACATGCGAACCGATCACCGGCCCCATGATCGTGACGTCCGGACGAAATTTCCACCGCGTCTCGATCATATCCGCAAGTTCGTTCGCCTGCGCTTCCGCATCGGTATGCACGATCCAGATCACGCGGTTTTCTTCCACCGGCTTAAACTTTTCCATCTTCGCAAGCGCGTTGGAAAATGCCTTCTTCATTCCCCGCACTTTTTCCACGACCGAAAGTTTTCCGTCTCTCGTAAAGGAAAGCACGGGTTTTACCTGCAAAACCGATCCCGCCACGGCCGCAAGCGTCGATACTCTCCCGCCTCGCTTCAGATAATACAGGTCGTTCGCAATAATATAATATTGCATGTGACTGCGGAGCGCAAGCACATACTCGTTGGCTTCCTCCACCGTCTTTCCTTCATCGCGCAGCCGCACCGCTTCGCGCACCAACGTCCCCTGCCCGATCGTCGCCGCAAGCGAATCCACCGCTACGAGATTAAAAGCGGGATAGTCCTTCTTCACGTCTTCCGCCGCCTTGCGCGCGACCGTCACCGTCGGCGAAAGACCCGTGGAAATGGTAAAATGCAATACATCCTTCGCTCCCTCTTTCGCAAGCGCAAGGAAATGCTGATAATGGCTCTCATAGTTCAGCATGGACGTGCGGGAAAACGCTCCGCCTCGCAACTGATTATAAAAATCGACATACTGCGAATATTCCGTAAAGGCATCCAATCCGTCGGTGAACTGCCCGTCCTTTTCAATCGTGTACGTCAGGCTGACATGGCGGATGTCGTTTGCATCCATGTAATCGGCATACAAATCGGCTGTCGAATCGGTGGATACGATGAATTTTTTCATGTTTTCCTCTCTTTGTCAATTTGTGAAAGCATACGCTTTTGTTTATTATACCATAACCCGCTCGTTTTGTAAAACAGTTCGCACCGCTCGCAGCTTTTTTTTCGACCTGTAATATTTTGCCGATTTTTCGCGAAAAAAGCAGACGCAAACATACACCTTTCTATAAAAATAACTTGAAAAAAAACGGACGATGAAGTATAATAAATGACGTGATCAAATTTTCGGAGGCCGCAATGGAACTGAAAAACTGGCTGGAACTCAAAAGCGGAACGGATGTGCGCGGCACGGCGCTCGAAGGTATAGCGGGCGAACACGTCAACCTTACCGACGAAGCTGTCGAAGGCATCGTCAAAGCGTTTTGTTTCCGCCTTGCAACTGCAATACATAAAGACAAACTGACCATTGCCGTCGGGCATGACTCGCGCCTGTCCGCAAAACGCATCTCCGACTGCGTGCTCCGCGCGATCTGCGAAAGCGGCTGCGATGCGATTTTTACGGGACTATCCTCGACCCCGTCCATGTTCATGCTCTTGCAGGAACCCGATTTCGGGGCGGACGCCTCGATCATGATCACGGCGTCTCACCTTCCCTACAATAAAAACGGCTTAAAATTTTTTCTGCCGTCGGGAGGGCTGGAAGGAAGCGACATCACGCAGATTTTACAGCTGGCTGCCGAGGGCAAATCCCTGCACGGCTCCGGGGTAAAAAAGGATATTTCCTATCTCGGCCGTTATTCGGAAAACCTCGTGCGTCTCGTGCGCGAACGCACCGGCAAAGAACGTCCTCTTTCAGGGAAAAAGATCGTTGTGGATGCGGGCAACGGCGCGGGCGGATTTTATGCCGAACGCGTGCTTGTCCCGCTCGGAGCAGATACCTCGGGCAGTCAGTTCCTTGACCCCGACGGTTCCTTCCCCAACCATATCCCCAACCCCGAGAACAAGGATGCCATGCGCTCGGTATGTGATCGGGTCAAGGCGACAGGCGCGGATTTCGGCATCATCTTCGATACCGATGTGGATCGCGCGGGGGCTGTCGGTTCGGACGGAGAAGAGATCAACCGCAACCGCCTGATCGCGCTTATTTCCGCCATTCTGCTTGAAGAGGAGCCCGGCTCCGTCATCGTGACCGACTCCGTGACCAGCGACGGACTGGCAAAATTCATCACGGCACACGGCGGAATTCATTGCCGCTATAAACGCGGATACAAAAACGTCATCGACAAAGCGAAAGAATTATGCGAAGCGGGGAAAAACGCCCCCCTCGCTATCGAGACGAGCGGACATGCCGCCCTCAAAGAAAATTATTTTCTGGATGACGGCGCATATCTCGTCACCCGTCTTCTTATAAAACTTGCCGAACTTTCCGAACAGGGAAAAGATATTTCTTCGCTGATCGAGGATCTGCCCGAGCCTAAGGAAGCTGCGGAAATACGCCTCGGCTTCACAGGCGAAGGCAAAAAAGACTTCAAAAAATACGGCTCCGATGCCATTCAGGACATTACTGCCCGCATTCCCGCAATCGAAGGGCTTTCCCTTGCGCCCGATAATTTTGAAGGCGTGCGCATCAATTTTGACAAAAGCCACGGCGACGGCTGGGTTCTCGTTCGCATGAGCCTGCATGAACCCATTCTTCCCGTGAACATAGAAAGCGATTCAATCGGCGGCTGCAAAACCATTGCTCAAAACCTTGCTTCGCTTTTACAACCGTTCGGCGCGCTCGTCGGCCTTCAAAAATTGTACGATTTTATCGCAAAATAAATTTGAGATCATAGAAAAGGAGATTTTTGTATGAACGTTCGTGAACAAGCGGTCAACACAATCCGCGTGCTCTCCGCCGATGCCATCCAGAAAGCAAATTCCGGTCACCCCGGTCTGCCCCTCGGCAGCGCGCCTATCGGTTACACCATCTTCGCCGATTTCCTGAAATTTAACCCGAAAGACCCGAAATGGGACAACCGTGACCGTTTTATTCTGTCCGCAGGCCATGGCTCAATGCTGCTCTATTCCCTGCTGTATCTGTTCGGATACGATATTTCCATGGAAGATATCAAGAATTTCCGCCAGCTCGGTTATAAGACGCCCGGCCACCCCGAATACGGTCATACCCCCGGCGTGGAAACAACGACCGGCCCCCTCGGCCAAGGCATCGGCAATGCCGTCGGCATGGCGCTCGCCGAAGCGCACCTTGCCGCCATCTTCAACCGCGAAGGTTTCCCCATCGTCGATCATTATACCTATGCTCTTTGCGGCGACGGGTGCCTCGAAGAGGGAATTTCCTACGAGGCTTGCTCCTTTGCAGGAACACACAAACTCGGTAAACTCATCCTTTTCTATGACGACAACGACATTACCATCGAAGGAAATACAGACGTCACTTTCACCGAGGACGTCGGCATGCGCTTCAAGGCGCAGGGCTGGCAGGTTTTGAAAGTTGACGACGCAAACGATATGGAAGCGATCAAACGCGCCGTCCGCAAAGCCAAAGCAGAAACGGAAAAACCTTCCCTGATCATCTGCAAATCCGTCATCGGATACGGCTCCCCGCTCGCGGGCTCCGCAGATTGCCACGGCGCTCCGCTCGGCGCTGAAAATCTTAAAAAGCTCAAAGAAAACTTGGGTTGGGAATACGAACCTTTCGAAGTACCGCAGGAAGTTGCCGAGTACTGCAACGCGATCGGACGCAAAGGCGTTGCTCGCCAGGGTAAATGGAAACGCCTGTTCAAAGAGTACGAAGCGGCGTACCCCGAACTCGCGGCACTTTATAAACAGTATATGAGCAACGAACTGCCCGACCTCAAAAATGATGCCGACCTGTTCGATTTCCCCAAAGCAGACGCGACGCGCGGCACTTCTTCGACTGTTCTCAACAAACTTGCCGAGCGCATTCCCAATCTCATCGGCGGTTCTGCTGACCTCGCTCCTTCCAATAAATCCAATATGAAAAAGTACGCGGCATTCTCTGCTGCGGACAAGAGCGGCTCCAACATCCATTTCGGTATCCGCGAACACGCCATGGCGGCAATCACGAACGGCATGCAACTGCACGGCGGTTTGCGCGCATACTGCGCTACCTTCTTTATCTTTACCGATTATATGAAGAATGCAATGCGCCTTTCCGCGCTCATGCACCTTCCCGTGACTTATATCCTCACCCACGACTCCATCGGCGTCGGCGAAGACGGCCCCACGCACGAACCCGTCGAACAGCTCATCGGCTTGCGCTCTATCCCGAACATGAAAGTGTTCCGCCCCGCCGACGGCAAAGAAACGGCCGCCGCATGGATCTCTGCACTTTCCGGCAACGCGCCGACCTGCCTCGTGCTGACCCGCCAGACACTGCCGCAATACGAAAATTCGGGACTGGAAGCACTCAAAGGCGGCTACATCCTCGCAGACAGCGAGAAAAAAGTGCCCGACGTGCTTCTCATCGCCAGCGGCTCGGAAGTTGAGCAGTGCATGAAAGCAAAAGATATTCTCAAAACCAAAGGCGTCGACGCGCGCGTCGTATCCATGCCTTGCATGGAAGAATTTGAAAAACAGCCGCAGGCTTACAAAGACGAAGTTCTTCCGCCCGAAGTCAAAGCGCGCGTATGTGTGGAAGCGGGTTCCCCGTATTCCTGGTATAAATACGCGGGCGATTGCGGTGAGATCATCGGCATGTCTACCTTCGGCGCAAGCGCTCCCGCAAACAAATTGTTCGAAATGTTTGGCTTTACAGCCGATAATGTTGTCGAAAAAGCATTCCGCTCGCTCAACAAAGCGTAAATCGGTTTTTCATAACGCTAACCGCCCCGCGGCACAGTGCCGCGGGGCGGTTTTTCGCTTTGAACCAAGTTGAATAAAAATTCAGTGCTTTTACGACTTTGTCCACGCCACGTCGGCATACGTCGTGGTAAGATATTGCGCAGCAATGCTTTCCATACTTATCTGTTCTGCGACATCCGTTTCACCGGCCTTCCACCCGCCTGTAAGCTGAAAATCTACGGACGTCAATTTCGCACAGTTCTTAAACGCCTGCGCGCCGATGCTCGTCACCGTCTGCCTTATCGTGATGCTCGTGATTCCCGATCCGCGGAAAGCGGCTTCTTTGATAGCCGTAAGTCCTTCCGGCGCAAAACCACCGCTCAACGCCGTGCAGTTTTCAAATGCGCTCACGCCGATCGACGCGATCTTCGGTTTTGCCATAGCACTGCCAAAATTATCGAAAGCGATCCTGTTCATCAATGATGTGCATCCGTAAAACATTTCGTCGCTGATATTTTCCAAATATGGACCGTACGTAAAGAATTCAAGCGAAGTGCAATTTTTAAAAGCACCTTTCCCTACGGTTCTGACATACTTAAGATTGACAGACTTGATCGCCGTACCCATAAACGCATATTCCCCGATCTGCGTAACCGTACTGGGAAGCGTGACTTTGGTCAGCGCGGAACAGTCTTTGAAAGCATTGTCCGCAATTGCGGTGACCGATTTTCCTTCATATTTGTCGAGAATTTCCAATTCGCCGCTCGTAAAAGTGCCTTTCGTGACAACATACGAATTCCCGTCTTCCGACAAAGTATAGGCGACCTCTGCTTTTTGTTCGCCGCTGCCGCCATTGCCGCCCGTACCTTCGTTGCCGTCCGTTCCTTCGTCGCCGCCCGTTCCTTCGTTGCCGCCGGTCTGTTCATTGTTCTGTCCGTCTCCGCCCGTTCCATCTTTCCCGTCGTCACAGGAGGCAAAAGCAAACGCACAGGCAAAAGCACAGACAAGAGCCATCAAAAGTACAAGAAGTTTCTTTTTCATGATCGTTTATTCCTCCAAACAGCTTGATAAATAAATTATAAAATACGCTCCGCTAAAAAAATGCTAAAATTGAGAGCTTTTGATAAAAAACAAATTATTTTACGAATTTTGCGTCAATGGCGAAACGAAGAACTGCGGCAAAAACGGCAACCCTGCAAAAAACTTCTGTACTTCCCAATGCAATAAACCGTCGGGCGGCGCGTTTGAAACGCGCCGCCCGATGCCTTTGGATTTGTTTCATGGTTTCGGGAACGATCGTCCCGCTTTGCCCTTTTTTCTCCTTTTGCCTCCCGAAGCGCCGTCCCCCGCCCCTGCAAACAGGTCGCCGACGCTGTCCGCCGCGTCTCCCTCCGTCACGATCAACAAAACGACGAAGAGCACGACAAAAAAAGCCGCGCAAAAGGATAAATTCATCTTGTGGCGTACGTCGCCGCCCTGCCATATGTATGCGACCTGCCCCAGCAGAAAGACAAACATAAATAAAAACAAGATCGCTCCCTGCCGCCAAAAGACGGCGTTCGGCGCATTCCAGCGGCAAAAACACAGAATCGAAAAGGCAAGTGCGCTGCATACTGCTGCCGTCCCGACGATTTTCTGCGCCAAAACCGATCCCGCCCCTGCAAATTCGGGCAGACATATCAAGCATTCGAGCGCGACAAGACCGACCGCCCCCGCGAACAACTTCCAGTTTCCGAAAAACGCGCTTTCCAAACCGCAAAAATAAATGCCTGCCGTAAATCCCGCCGCCGCCGTAAAAACAGCGGGAAACAACCATAATCCGTCCAAAAATTCTTTTTGATTGCACACGATATATCCGATAAAACCGCCCAATCCCAAAACCACAGCCAAAGCAATGTTCGCTCCCTGCGGCAGATACCACGACAGCAGGAGCACCGAAAAAAAGATCCCGATGCAGATACACTGCTGGGCAAACAATTTCCAAAATTCGATTCGCATCATTTCCTCCCGCTATTTATTATAGCAAACAACTTCTTTTTTTGCAAGCGTGCGCAAAGTCAAGTACCACCGGCTGAGCCGGTGGCTTGATTAGGCGCTTCAAGCGCATGGTACCGGCGGCACTACTCGTGC
>CALVHR010000014.1 GCA_944328495.1 uncultured Clostridia bacterium | reverse complement strand
GCGGGTGATGGGAATCGGACCCACGCAGCCAGCTTGGAAGGCTGGAATTCTACCATTGAACTACACCCGCATTCACATGACGCTAAAAGATTATATCAAAAACGGATTTTTTTGTCAATTGTTTTTTGCCGATATTTTCGCATAAAAAAGAATTTTTCGACAATATCGATGCGGCATTCCGAACAGCAAAAAATTGATCAAAAAGATACTGTTGGCAGATGTCAAAAAGGGCCGTCATTCATGGGAACGTAGACAGGCGGATCGTGAAAGGCAGGGGGGAAGGCGGCATGCATCCGATCGGGAAAAGAGATCGGAAACGGGATATAAACGCGTGTTGCCGAAACAGGGGGGCAGGGAGCTTGCATAAAAAAAATCGGCGCGTTTTGCGCGCCGATAAAGATGTATGAATTATTCTTTGAACATGCGGTTGAGCCGACGGCTGATCGAGCGAATATTCTCGCGCACGGCACTGCGGGCGCTTCCGCCGATCACTTTGCGGGCTTCCACCGATTTGTTCACGCGTACGCGTTGCAGGATTTCCTCATCGAAGAGAGAAGAGAAGGATTGGTACACGAAAAGATCGAGCTTATCAAGGGTCTTGTTGTTTTCGATGCAATAGCGCACGATCTGACCCGTTACGGCGTGCGCGTCGCGGAACGCCATGCCTTTCTGCACGAGATAATCGGCTACGTCGGTCGCGGTGGAGAACCCGCCCGCGGCGGCGTTGCGCATCTTGCGCGTATCAAAGGAAATATTCTGTAATAATTCATTGAAAATGGACAGGCAGGCAAGGACGGTTTCTTCGGCGTTGAAGAGCGCTTCTTTGTCTTCCTGCAAGTCTTTGTTATAGGCGGTGGGAATGCCTTTGATGACCGTGAGAATGGCGGTCAGACTGCCATACACTCTGCCTGTTTTTCCGCGGATGAGTTCGGGGATATCGGGATTTTTCTTTTGCGGCATGATGGAAGAGCCGGTGGAATAATTATCCGCTATATCGATGAAACCGAATTCTTCGCTGGAATAGAGGATGAGGTCTTCGCAGAAGCGGGAAAGGTGTGCCATGACCGTGGAACAGCAGAAGATATATTCTGCGACGAAATCGCGGTCGGAAACGGCGTCGATCGAGTTCTGTGAGATCTCGGAAAAAGACAGCAGGCTTGCGGTCATTCTGCGGTCGATGGGGAAGTCTGTGCCGGCGAGCGCGCAGCTGCCGAGCGGCATGACGTCCGTGCGTTTATAGCTGTCCGTGAAGCGTTCCAGATCGCGCAAAAACATCTCGCTGTAAGCGTTGATATACTGAGCGACCGAAACAGGCTGAGCCCTGCGCATGTGCGTATAGCCTGGCATGATGAACTGCACGTTGTTGTTTGCGATTTCCAAAAGGGTCTCGATCAGGGAACGGATATGGCCGCAGACATTGACGATGCTGTCTTTGACATACAGGCGCAGATCGGTTGCGACCTGGTCGTTGCGGGAGCGAGCGGTATGGATTTTTTTACCCATTTCGCCGAGGCGTTTGGTAAGTTCCTGTTCGACGAAGGTATGGATATCTTCGGCGCCTTCGATGGTGAGATTGCCTTTTTCGATATCGGCGAGGATATCGATGAGGGTATCGCTGAGTTTTTCGGCTTCTTCTTTGGGTATGATCGCCGTTTCGCCGAGCATTTTTGCGTGAGCAATGCTGGCGAGGATGTCATGCCAATACAATTTATAGTCGAACGAAAGCGACTGATTGAATTCGTCTGCGCTCTGTGCGCTCGGTTGCGTGAAACGACCTTCCCACAATTTCATAATTTGGTTCTCCGAATCTTATTTTAAGCTGAATTTAATTGACTTATTGCGCGGAAATCTTTAAAATAATAGAGTAAAGAGAACAGGTAAGCGCGTCATTTGGAATTGAAGACGCGAGTCTTCCGCAACCTGTATATTTCTATTCTAATATATTTCGTGAAAAAATTCAAGTTATTTTATAAAAATTATCAAAAAGAGCGACAAAATTGATTATTTTGGGAATCGACCCCGGGCTGGCGACTTGCGGATACGGGGTTTTGCGAAAAGATGCGCGCGGCAATGTCGCGGCGGAAGATTACGGCGTTGTTACAACGCCCAAGGAAGAGCGGCTGCCTGTAAGGCTCGCCATGCTGGAAGAGGGCCTGAACGCACTTTTGGACCGATATTCGCCCGACGAGGTTGCGGTGGAAGAGCTGTTTTTTTCCAAAAACGTGACGACGGGCATTGCGGTTGCGCATGCGCGCGGGGTTGCGCTTTTGGCATGCGTGAAGCGCTGCGGCCGTTTGTTCGAATACACCCCCATGCAGATCAAGCAGGCGTTGACGGGCTACGGCAAAGCGGAAAAGCGGCAGATCCAGCTCGTGACGGCAAATCTTTTGCGTTTGAAAAGCGTTCCACGCCCTGATGATGCGGCGGATGCGCTGGCTGTTGCCCTGTGTCATTCGTTTACGTCCCGTCTGTCGGGCCTGTATACGATTTGACTTATACGTCGGCGTGATTTCATTAAAGCGAGGGTAAAATATGATCGGATATCTGAAGGGGAAAGTATTGCAGGCGGAAGGCGGCGTTGTCCTATTGGAAAACAATGGCATCGGATACGAGCTTACCTGTTCGGGAGCGTTGTTTGCAAAGCTTGTGACGGACAGGCAGGGCGAGGCGTACACATATTTGCAGGTGCGTGAGGACGGGATATCGCTTTTCGGCTTTGTGTCGCCCGAAGAAAAGAACATGTTTTTGCAGCTGATCTCCGTGTCGGGGGTCGGGCCGAAAATGGGGATCGCGGTGCTTTCGGGCATGAACGTAAATGAACTGGCGGTGGCGATCGCCTCTTCGGACGTAAAGCTTCTCAGTACGGTGAAAGGGCTGGGGAAAAAGACGGCGGAACGGATCGTATTGGAACTGCGCGAAAAAGTTTCTGCGGTATCGGCGCCCGCGGCATCGGGGCAGATGCCTGCCGCGCCCGCGGAATCGGTGTCCGCAAAGGAAGAAGACGCCGTGGTGGGGCTTATGTCGCTGGGGTACACGCGCGGCGAAAGCGTACGCGCGGTGAAAGCGGCGGTGGAGCGCGGCGCGTCGAGTGTGGAAGAGATCATCATGTCCGCATTGCGCTCGATGTGAGACAAAAATACGAAACGAACTGCGTACCGATCGGTGCGCGGCAGGATGAAAAGATATGTTTGAAGAAGATTTTGACAGCGAACGCCTCGTCATGAGTACGAAAGGGGAATTTGATCAGGAAGAGAATGTTCTCCGTCCGAAGACGATGGCGGATTATGTCGGGCAAAGCAAGGTCAAAGAAAATTTGTCCGTCTATATTTCCTCGGCGAAAATGCGCGGCGAGGCGCTCGATCATGTCCTTTTATACGGGCCTCCGGGCTTAGGCAAGACGACGCTTGCGTATATTATTGCGGCAGAGCTGGGGGTGCAAATCAAGCTTACGAGCGGGCCTGCAATCGAACGTAGCGGCGATCTTGCGGCGATTTTGACCAATCTCAACGACGGCGACGTGCTTTTTATTGACGAAATACATCGTCTGAACCGTTCGGTGGAAGAAATTTTGTATTCGGCGATGGAAGATTATGCGCTGGATATCATCGTAGGCAAGGGGCCTGCGGCGCGGAACATTCGTTTTACTTTGAAAAAATTTACGCTGATCGGCGCGACGACCAAGGCTGGGATGCTGGCTTCTCCTTTGCGCGACCGTTTCGGGGTGATGTGCAGATTGGAGATGTATACGCCCGCCGAGCTTGCGCAGATCGTGACGCGTTCGGCGAAGATGCTGGGGATCGGGATCGAAGCGGATGCGGCAAACGAGATTGCGCGCCGCTCGCGCGGTACACCGCGTATTGCAAACAGGCTTTTGAAGCGGGTGCGCGATTTTTCGGCGGTGAAGGGCAACGGCATCGTAAACATTGACGACGCGCGCTATGCGTTGAAACGCATGGACATCGATGAGCTCGGCTTGGATGATACGGACCGCAGTTTGCTGCGTGCACTGATCGAAAAATTCAACGGCGGTCCCGCAGGATTGGAAACGCTGGCGGCGACGGTCAACGAGGACGCGAATACGATCGAAGACGTATATGAGCCGTATCTGATGCAGTTGGGATTTATTGCGCGCACTCCGCGCGGCAGGGTATGCCTGAAAGGGGGGTACGAGCACATGGGCGTAAAAATGAGCGAAAAGCAAAGATTGCAGACGTCCATGTTTGACGACGAATAAACGGTTCCGCACAGTCTATGCGAGGAATGCGGGCAATGGAAGAAGAATGAGCATGTTATTGAAATCCGATTATTATTACGATTTACCTGAAGAGCGGATCGCGCAGACTCCCGCGGAGCCGCGCGATTCTTCGCGTTTACTGGTGTACGACCGCAAGACGGGCAAGCGGGAACATCGAATTTTCCGCGATATCAAAGAATATTTGAAACCGGGCGATGTTTTGGTCGTCAACAATACCAAAGTTTTGCCTGCGCGCATGTTTGCGTACACAAAAAACGGCGGACGGGTGGAAGTTTTGCTGTTAAAGAGGCACAATTTGACCGAATGGGAGGTGCTTGTCAAGCCGGGCAAAAAGGCGAGGGAAGGCACGGAACTGGTCGTTTCCGAAGAGCTTTCGCTCACGGTAAAGTCGCGCACTCCGACGGGAGAGCGCATCGTAGATTTTCACTTTGACGGCGTATTCGAGGACATCCTTTCGCGCGTAGGGAGCATGCCTCTCCCGCCGTATATCCATGAAAAGCTCAAAGATCAAAACCGTTATCAGACGGTATATTGTAAAACGGACGGCTCTGCGGCAGCGCCGACGGCGGGCCTGCATTTCACGCAGGAGCTGTTGCGGGAGATAAAGGATATGGGCGTGCAGATCGCGGAAGTTCTTTTGCACGTGGGACTGGGAACGTTCCGTCCCGTCAAAGAAGAGGATCTGACGCATCATGTCATGCATTCCGAGTACTACTGCGTTTCGCAGGAGGCGGCGGATATCGTCAATGCGGCAAAGCGGGAAGGTCGGCGGGTGATCGCCGTGGGGACCACGTCGGTACGGACGCTGGAAACGGTCGCGGACGAAAGCGGGTTTTTGCATGCTTGCAGCGGCGATACTTCCATTTTTATTTATCCGCCTTACAAATTTAAATGCGTGGATGCGCTGATCACCAATTTTCATCTTCCGGAGAGCACGCTCATTATGCTTGTGTCGGCTCTGATGGGCAGGGAAGAGTGCTTATCCGTTTATAAAGAAGCGGTGGAGAGGGGGTATCGTTTTTTCAGTTTCGGCGATGCGATGATGATCGTATAAGCGTCGCATCTCATTGTTGCGCTGCGGGAACGCTCGGTCACGTACGTCCGTGTACGCTCCCTCGCGTTTTCCTCGCGCGCCGCGGCCTGCTCGCTTCTCCGATCATCGTATATTATTTTTTTAAGGGTAATTGTTTTGGCAGAAAAATTTTCGTTTGAGGTAATTAAAACCGATCCTGCGACGGGTGCGCGTGCGGGAATATTTCATACGCCGCACGGCGATATCGAAACGCCCGTGTATATGTCGGTGGGGACGCAGGCGACCGTGAAGGGGATGCTCCCGCGCGATTTGAAGGAAGCGGGATCGCAGATCATACTTGCGAACACCTATCATCTTTACATGCGTCCGGGGCACGAGCTTGTTAAGAAGGCAGGCGGGCTGCATAAATTCATGAACTGGGACCGTCCGATTCTGACGGACAGCGGCGGATTTCAGGTGTTTTCGCTGGCAAAGCTGAACGATATCAAGGACGAAGGGGTATGGTTCAGTTCGCACATTGACGGAAGCAAGCATTTTTTCACACCCGAAAAGGTGATGGAGATCGAAAACGCTTTGGGCGCGGACATCATTATGCAGTTTGACGAATGCAGCGAATACGGCGTCGATCATGCGTATGCGCAGAGGGCGCTCGATCGCACGGTGCGGTGGCTGGAACGATGTTCGAAGGCGCATAATAATCCCGATCAGGCGCTGTTTCCGATCGTACAGGGGAACTTTTACAGGGATTTGCGTTTAAAGAGCGTGGAAGAAGCGAAGCCGTTTGCAAAGTACGGCATCGGCATCGGCGGGCTTTCGGTAGGCGAACCCAAACCTTTGATGTACGAGATGCTGGATGCATTGCAGCCGGTGCTGCCGACGCATATTCCCCGGTATCTGATGGGGGTAGGGAGTCCTGACTGTCTGATCGAGGGCGTGATGCGCGGGATCGACATGTTTGACTGTGTATTGGCGACGCGCGTGGCGAGAAACGGCACGGCGCTGACGAGCAAGGGAAAAGTAGTCGTGCGCAACGCGAAATATAAAGAGGATTTTACGCCGCTGGACGAAGAATGCGACTGTTACTGCTGTAAAAATTATACGAAGGCGTATTTGCGGCATCTGATCAATGCGGGGGAAATGCTTTCTTCGATGCTCTTGTCGATGCACAACATTACGTTTTTGAACCGTCTCATGCGCGGCTTGCGGCAGGCGATACTGGACGGCACGTTGCAGGAATTCCGCGAAGCGTTTTACGAAAAGTACGGCAACGAAATCGGCGGCGGTTTCTGACGAAATGTGTCAGAATTGAAAAAACTGCATTCTTTTGCAATTTTTTTGGCGGCAGAGGATAGAAAACAGTTGCCAAAAACTTGTAAAACAGGTATTATATTATCAATCGGCAGGACAGCCGAACAATGAAAAGGAGAATCGTTTATGTTTTTGAATCTCTTGGAAGGCGAGACGTCTTCGTGGAAATCGTATATTCCGATCATCATCATCGTAGTATTGCTGGTGGCGTTCTTTGTTTGGTCGTTCGTATCGCAGAAAAAGAAGCAGAAAGATTTTGCGGCGACGATCAGTGCGGTGAAGCCCGGCAATAAGGTCAAGACGATCGGCGGGATAGTCGGTGAAGTAGTGGAAGTAAACGATGCGGAAGGCACGTTTGTTCTGAAAACGGGCGACAGCGAAGGGAATTACAGCTACATGAAATTTGACAAGCAGGCGATCTATCAGACGGATGCGAAAGCGGAAGAGGCGAAACCTGTGCAAGAGGCGGCGCCCGAACAGCCGAAAGAGGAGACTGCTCCCGAAGAACCGTTTGAAGAAAACAAAGATGCGGCGCAGGCGGAAGAGAAGCCTGCGGAAGAAAAGAAAGACGAAGAGACCAAGTAATTTTAAAACAAACGAATAAAGAGGACGGCCTCCGCATAGAGTAGTACAAACCTATGCGGAGGTATTTTTATGCACGGCGAAAGCGGCCGCGTAGCGGCGGAAATGGGAAAGAGCATATGTATATCGGTCGTATTTACACTTGCGGCGGTGCTTATTTTTGCACTGCTGATCAAATTGTTTTCGATCGGGTCGGCAGTGATCATGCCGGTGAACCAGGTCATCAAGATGCTGGCGATATTTCCGGGGGTATTGCTTGGCCTCAAACCCGGAAAGACGGCGCTCAAAGGAGCGATATGCGGAGCGGCGGTCGTAATACTGACATATTTTCTGTTTGCGATCATCGCAGGAGAAATCACGTTCGGTTGGGGCAACGTGCTTGATCTTGTGTTCGGGGCGATCGCGGGGCTGATCAGCGGGATCATATCGTCGCTGATCAAGAGCGGGAAATAACCGAAACAATTGTGCTTTTCGGCGGCGGGTTTCAAAAAACGCTTGCAATTTTGTTTGCGTTATATTATAATAATGGAAAAAGATGCAAAAAGGAGATTGCCCATGAATAAGATCAAAACGATCGCCCGCCCCGCGGAGAGGAAAGTAACGGGATGCGGCGAATGCAGAAGTACTTGTCAGTCTGCTTGCAAAACCAGCTGCACGGTCGGAAACCAATCCTGCGAAAGGATTACCAGAGAGAGCGATCCCGAAAAGAATAAGTAATGGATGAGGAGCAGGGTATCTGCTCCTTAATCTTTGTAACGGCGCAGTTTTTTTTCCGGACGGGAAGGGTAATTCGAATGAGGAGAGTCGATGGTACACGTTTTTCGGTATAAAGAGCATTATTACATATTTGATACGGGCAGTTCGGCGCTGCATGAATGTGACGAAAAGGCAGCGCTTTTATTGCGTGAAAAGCTGGGTGAGGACGTAGACACGGCCGAGGTGACGCCCGAAGAGCGCAGAGCGTATGAGGAAGATTTTGAAGAGCTGAAAAAGGCGGGGCTTCTGTTCAAAGAAGAAGTGAAGGCGGCGCCGCCGAAATCGGACGAGGTGAAGGCATTGTGCCTGCACATTTGTCATGACTGCAATCTTCGCTGTAAATATTGTTTTGCCGATGAAGGTGCGTATCATGCGAAGCGCGAATTCATGAGCCTTGAAACGGCGAAGAAAGCGATCGATTTCCTGATTGAAAATTCGGGCAATCGCAGGATCCTGGAAACGGATTTTTTCGGCGGCGAGCCTTTGATGAATTTTGATGTTGTCAAAGAAACGGTATATTACGCGAAGGCGGAGGCGGCAAAGCGCGGCAAAAAATTTTTGTTCACGCTGACGACGAACGGCCTTTTGCTCAAAGACGACATCGCGGAGTTTCTCAATGCGGAAATGGAGAACGTCGTGCTGAGCCTGGACGGCAGGAAGGAGGTGCACGACGCTGTACGAAAGACGGCAAACGGGAAGGGCAGTTTTGATCTTGTCATCGAGAATTTGAAAAACTTTGTCAAGATTCGCGGCAATAAAAGTTATTATGTGCGCGGAACGTTCACGGCGAAGAATCTTGATTTTTCAAAAGACGTGCTTTTTCTTGCAGACAACGGGTTTGACAGCATTTCGATGGAGCCGGTGGTCACGGACATACCCGATCTTGCGATCACGAAGAAAGATCTTTCGGCTGTCTGTGCGGAATACGACCGCCTTTGCGACAAATATCTTGAACGGGAAGCGCAGGGGAAGGGGTTTAATTTCTTTCATTTCAACATCGATCTGGAAGGCGGGCCTTGCCTGTCCAAGCGTGTGAGCGCGTGCGGCGCGGGAAACGAATATTTTTCGGTGGTACCGAACGGCGATATTTATCCGTGCCATCAGTTTGCGGGCGATCAAGATTTCCGGATGGGCAATGTCTATGAAGGGAAACTGGACGAAACCATCCGCGCAAAATTCAAAAACTCCTGTCTGTTCAAGCGCAAAAAGTGTGACGGATGTTTTGCGAAATTCATTTGCAGCGGCGGTTGCAGTGCCAACAATTATCATTTTAACGGCGATATCAACGATCCGTACGAAATCACCTGCGAGATGATGAAAAAGCGTGTGGAAGATGCTATGCACATTTTGGCGGAGCGCAAATCCCGCTCCCATACCTGACGGGCGTACGGAAGAATGAAGAACGACATAAAAAAGGGACAAAGAGTCTTTGTGCACGCGCGCGCTTATGTTGCCGGAGACGTGACGCTGTGCGACGGTGCCAATGTCTGGTGCGGCGCGTGCATACGCGGCGACATAGCGCCCGTGGTCATCGGAAAAGACACGAACATTCAGGATAATGTTACGGTGCATGTGGGATACGGTGCGCCCGCGATCCTCGGTGAAGGCGTGACGGTGGGCCACAATGCGGTCGTGCACGGCTGCACGGTGGGGGACAATGTGCTGATCGGGATGAG
The DNA here is from genome assembly GCA_944328495.1 of uncultured Clostridia bacterium. Classification (GTDB taxonomy): domain Bacteria; phylum Bacillota; class Clostridia; order Christensenellales; family Borkfalkiaceae; genus Borkfalkia. Next base: position 43,270 of record CALVHR010000014.1, on the reverse strand, counting down.
CGCGACGGTAATGGACGGCGCGACGATCGGCAGGGACTGTATAATCGGCGCGGGGACGCTGATCCCGCAAAGGAAGCAGATCCCGGCAGGGAGTCTTGTTTTCGGGAATCCGTACAGGATCGTGCGGACGCTCACGGAAGCGGAAAAGGACGGGATCAGGCAAAATGCGCAGGCATATCTGTGCCTTGCAAAAGATTATGCGGAAGAGGAAGAAAAACAATAAAGAAGCTTGACTTGTGCAGAGGGACAGGCTGATGTAACCCGATTTGCCTTCCGCGGGCTCCAAAAAGGGCGCGCGGATATTTTCTTTTATGATAATCGGGTAAAAAAGCGGAAAAAAGAACAATTTACACTTGACTAAATTCCCGAACTTTATTATAATAATCGGGTATAGTTCTTTTTATTCTTTGAAAGTTTTCTAGGATAAATCTCAAAAGTTGCAGGAGGAGGCAATGGGCAAGAAGAAATCGGTGGCACTGATTATTCTCGTGACCGTCGTGCTTGTAGGGCTCTTATTTTTGAGCGTTACGCCGTCGTTTTACGTATCCACCGCACAAAAGTTCAACTCGCTTCTCAGTATCGTGGATTTCGGTACCGATTTGGGCGGCGGGTACTACACCGTGTATTATCCGGAAGGGGTGATTTCGCGTTCGGAGTACGACATGCTCGTCGAAGAATACGAAGAGACGAAGGCGACGCCTGAAACGAGCGATGATGTGGACAACCCTGCGGAGCATTATTTCCGCAAGGGCGGGGTCTATCTTTCGGAGACCGTTTGCGATGCCGAGGGCAACGTGACCGAGACTTTTCAGGCGGAATTCGACAGTGCGTTCAATGCTTTGAAAGTACGGTTTGAGGACAAAAATTTTGCCGATTACTCGATCAAAAAGCAGGATGATTATACGATCCGCGCAGAGGTGCCGTATACGGACGAATCGGCGAGCACGCTGTTTGAATCGTTTGCATATTCCGGGAATCTGATATTCAGCGATACCGATACGAGCACGACCAAAAAGAACGTGCTGATGAGCGGGAATGCGGAATACATCAAAGACGCGAGCGTTGCGAACGCGGGCGAGGACGGATATGCCGTTGCGATCAATTTTACGAAGGCAGGCAGGGCAAAATTTGCGGAGATCACGGCGGATCTTGTTGAAGCTGCGAGCAGTGATTCGAGCAGCAGTTCCTCGAGTTCCTCCAGTGCTACAATTTACATGTATGTGGGGACGGAACTTCTGATGCAGGCCAGCCTTTCGAATGCGCTTGATCAGGATACCGTTTATATCAGCGGCAGTTATTCCACGCGTGAATCGGCAGAGACGATCGCGTGCGTGATCAATTCGACACTGGATGAAAACAATGTGTTCAACATTCAGCTGGACACATCGGATATTTATGAATTTGCACCTACGATGGGGGAGCATGCGGCGCTTGCGGCTGCGATCGCGATCGGGGTTTTGGTGCTTGCGATGCTCATATTCTCGCTGGTGCGCTACAAGGGCATGGGGCTTGCGCATGTGTACGGCTTTTTGACGTATGCGCTGGTATTGATCCTTTGCATTTCGCTGATCGACGGGATTGTGGTGAATGCGGGCGGACTGCTGGCGATTATTCTTTCCGCGGCGATCATGACATCGTTCAATTGGTATGCATTTGCGAACATCCGCAGCGAGTTTGCGGGCGGTAAGACGCTTACGGCATCGATCAAAGCGGGTTATAAAAAGAGCCTTGCGCTCACGATCGACGTGCATATCGTTTTGGTCGTGCTGTCGGCGATCCTGTATTTTATATCGCTCGGCACGGTGCAATACATGTCGCTTATATTCCTTTTGGGATCGGTAATTTCCGCGGCGTGCACGCTTGCGATCACGCGTTTCTACCTGTATATGTTCCTCGCTCAGCCCAAGAACAAAATCGCTTTCTGCAATTTCAAGAGGGAGGAAACGGAAGATGAGTAAGACTGTTTCCAAAAAGAGTTTGTTTGTTTGCCTGATTATCAGCCTTGTGCTGATTATTGCGGGCGCGTTCGTGTTTGGTTTTTTGGGCTTTAACGGGAACGCGACGATGGACGACTATACGTCGATCGAAGTATCCGACTCGGGATACATGGCATTCGATGACAACTTCCGCGCGTCTTTGCAGGATTTCTGCTCGGCGGAGATCGAAAAGGGCGGATACGATGTCGCGGCGGTGAAGTATAATCAATCGGCTTCGGGTGCGGGGAGTTCCATTTCTTTCCGTTTGTCCGATAGCGGAGAAGGTCTGGACGAATTCGTGGATGCGTTGAGCATAGCGATCGATTCAGGCGTAGAAAACGCAGAACTTGCGGTAGTTTCCGTAACATATCATAACGTTCAGAACGAAGCGTATTATGATTTTATCTGGCGTACGGCGGTTGCGGCGGCCGTTGCGGCGGTGGTGCTGTTTATTTATGCGGCGATCCGTTTCAAGGTCGGCATGGGCTTTACGGCGCTGATCGCGGCAGTGCATGACGTCGTGATAACGCTTGCGGTCGTAGCGCTTTTGCGGGTGCCTGTCGGAGTTGCATTTATCGGTGTCGCGGCGTATTCGCTGTTGATCTCCGCGTTTATGAATCTGATGGTATTCGGAAAGATGCGCAGAGATTTTCGTTCGGATGAGCGGAAGAACCTGCCTGCGCGCGAAGGCATTGCGCTTGCGGTTGCGGACAGTCGCAAGACCGTATTTGTGACAGCTATCCTTCTTGCGGCGGCATTTGTCGTATTGGGTGTGGCAGGAGCCGTGGTAGGCATCGAACTTCTTTGGTTCATGCTTACGGGGCTTATGGCTGTCATTGCATCTACCTATTCCTCGCTGTGTTTTGCTCCCGCAATTTACGCCTGCATCAAAGAGAAATCGGATGCGAAGCGTGCGGAGAAAGCGAAATATAATTATGCTTCCGATAAACAGAAGAGCAAGGAAGCGAAAGGGGTTCCCGCGCAAGAGGTTGTGTCGGAAACCAAGTGATCAGAACAAAATCGGCGAGGCGGGGGTTTGCTCCCGCCTCTTTGCGTATTGCAGGCGCAGGGTGCGGTCGGTTGCGCGGAGGATATTATGAAAAGGATAGCCGATGAGATCGTGCTTTCGGAAGAACAATTGAATCAAGTCCGTGAGCTGGCGCAGTCGGCAGGGGTATCGGAGCGCATGGCGCAGATCTTATACTCGCGAGGCATCGATACGGCGGAAAAGGCGGCCCGTTTTTTGCATCCGTCGCGCAAAAATTTTCTTTCGCCCTTTCGGATGCGCGGAATGCGCGAGCTGGTCGATGCGATCGATGCGTGTAAGGAGAGCGGCGGCACGATTGCCGTATTCGGAGATTATGATGCGGACGGGATCGGGGCGGCGTCCATACTTGTCTTGGCGCTGCGTGCGTACGGTGCAAAATGCATCGCACACATTCCCGAACGAAGCGAGGGATACGGCATGTCGGTAGCGGCATTGGAATCGATCATCGGCGAGCACGCTCCCGATCTCATTGTGACGGTCGACTGCGGGATATCCAATCGTGAGGAAGTGGAGTTCATCAAATCCCGCGGAGTGCAGGTAATCGTTACCGATCACCATGAGATACCCGACGCATTGCCGGATTGCATTGTAGTCAATCCCAAACTGGAAGACGAATATCCCTATGATAATCTGTGCGGGGCGGGGGTAGCGTTCAAGATCGCTTGTGCGTTGCTGGGCGAAAAGGCATACGATTATTTGGATATTGCGGCGATTTCGACGGTAGCGGACAGCGTTCCGCTCACCGGAGAAAACCGAGACATTGTATATGAAGGGTTGCGGCGGATCAATTCCCGTCCGCGTGAAGCTGTTCGGCAGCTGCTCGGAACGAAAAAAGAGGATATTACAGCGCAGACGCTTGCATTCACGATCGCGCCGCGCATCAATGCGGCGGGCAGGATGGGGGATGCGGGCAGCGCGTTAAAATTGTTTACGACGGACAAGGTTTCGGAGATCAACAGTCTTGCATGCCGGCTGAACGAATATAACATAGACCGCCAGCAGGTATGTGACGAAGTATATCGGAGCGCAAAGGCAAAGATCGCGCAAGAAGGCGCTTATGACAATGCCATATTGCTTGCGGACGAAAGCTGGGGTGCGGGGTTGATCGGAATCGTTGCGGCAAAGATCGCCGAAGAATTCAATCGCCCCACGATATTATTTGCGCGCAGCGGCGAAAATTTGAAAGGCTCGGCTCGCACCATCGACGGGATCAATATTTACGAAGCGATCAAGGCATGTTCCGAATATGTGGCGGCTTTCGGAGGGCATGCGCAGGCGGCAGGGGTGAGCGTTACGAAAGAGAACTTCCCCATACTGAAAGCGGCGCTGAACAAATATATCGGCGAGATGTACGGCCGTGAGGCGTTTATACCCGTTGTCAGTGTGTGCGGCAAAGATATACCCATTGATCTTGCCTTTGCGCGAGAACTGGAGCGGTTGGAACCGTGCGGGGTCGGGAATCGCAGGCCTCTGTTTGCGCAGACGTTGGAAAGTGTGGAAGCGCGCAGGCTCAAAGACGGATCGCCGCATATATCTTTTCGTGAAGGCGGCATCGATCTTGTCTGGTTCGGCGGGGAGCGGTCGTTGCCTCTTCTCGGTGCGGACGTGAAGAAGACGGTGATCTTTGAATGCGGCGTATCGCGCTTCCGCGGTACGGAAAGTGTGCGAGGGATCGTGCGAGAGATGATATGCGGCGAAGGGACGGGCGAGCACACCGAACTGTATCTTTTCCGCAACAATCTGTTGCGGCTGCGCTGTGCAGCTCCGTCCGTGACGGTTTTGCGCGAGAAGGAAGGGGAAATTGCCGCACGGATACGCGCGGCTCGCTCGCAGAGCAATTACGGGCTGCTTCTTGTGTGTTCGGAAAGAGTTCCTGCGGAATTTGCGGAGTGCACTGCGGGGCTGACGGCTTCGTTGTTCCGTCCCGATTCACAGAATGTGGGGAATGCGGTGCTGATATCGCCTGCGGCGGATGCGGAAATATCGATGTATCGGGACATTCTTTTTCTCGATACGCCCGCAGACTTCAATATAAAAAGCCTGGAAGGCAAAAAAATTGTTGTCAATTGTGAAAAATGCGGCTATAATACTATTGCGGAGCTGGAAACTTCGCGCGAATATATGGGTGAAATTTATCGCGCTGTGCGCGGCGGTCTTGCGGGTACGGATAGCGTAGCTGCTGCGCTTAAAAACACTCTTCCGTATTCAAAACGGCAGATTGTCTTTGCTCTCGAAGTGTTTGCAGAGCTGGGTCTGATGCGGTTTGAACGCGGCGGAGTATATGCAGCGCACGGCAAAAAGACGGAATTGCAGGCATCCGCATTGTACCGCGCGGTATGCGCAATAAAGGAAGAAAAATGAACACCGTATTGCAGATGGTATTCGACAACTACACAGGGGAAGATCGGGAGATGCTCGTGCGTGCCTATCATTATGCAGAGAAAGCGCACGAAGGGCAGAAGCGAGCGTCGGGGGAGGAGTATTTCATACATCCTTGTGCCGTCGCGCAGATCCTCATCGAGCTGGGACTGGACAGCGCCACGGTAGCGGCGGCGTTTTTGCATGACGTGATCGAAGACACGCCCGTGACCGAAGAGGATATCCGAAAGGATTTCGGGAACGAAATCTTGGGGCTTGTTTTGGGCGTGACAAAACTCGATAAGATCGTATTCAAATCGCAGGAAGAGGAAGAAGCGGAAAATTTCCGTAAGATCTTTGTGGCGATGGCGAAGGATATTCGCGTCATCATCATCAAACTTGCCGATCGTCTGCATAACATGCGCTCGTTGAATTTCCTTTCCAAAGAGCGGCAGATCAAGATGGCGCAAGAAACGTTGGATATTTACACGCCTCTTGCGGGCAGGCTCGGTATTTCGCAGATCAAATGTGAATTGGAAGACCTTTGCTTAAAATATCTTGAACCCGAAGCGTACGAGTATTTGGTCGAGAACATTCACCAGAAACTATACGAACGGCACAATTTTGTAGATTTTGTGGTTAAGGAGATCAAGAGTATTCTTGACGAAAGCAAGATCGAAGGGGAAGTATTCGGCAGGCCCAAGCATTTTTACTCCATCTATAAAAAGATGAAGACGCAGAACAAAACGCTGGACCAGATCTATGATCTGACGGCGGTGCGCGTCATTGTCGGGACGGTGGACGAGTGTTACGAAGTCTTCGGAAAGATCCATAAACGCTGGAAGCCGATCCCGGGGCGCATTAAAGACTATATTGCGACGCCGAAAGCAAACATGTATCAGTCTTTGCATACGACAGTTGTCACCAATTTCGGGCAGCCTTTTGAGATTCAGATCCGCACGTTTGAGATGCATCGCACGGCGGAATTCGGTATTGCTGCGCACTGGAAATACAAAGAAAAGAAATCGGAGGATTCCACGTTTACCGAGCGTCTTTCATGGATCCGCGAGGTGCTGGACTGGGAAGGCGGGCTGAAAGACTCCAAAGATTTCATGCAGTCACTGAAAACGGAGCTGTATTCCAATGAGCTTTTGGTATTTACGCCGAAGGGTAAAGTGATTTCTCTTCCGAAAGACGCGACGCCTATCGACTTCGCATATGCTATCCACAGCGAGATCGGAAACCGCTGCGTGGGGGCGCGTGTCAATTCCAAGATGGTGCCGCTCAATTCGACATTGCAGACGGGCGATGTCGTGGAAATTTTGACTTCCTCCAATTCCAAAGGCCCGTCATGGGACTGGCTGAAAATCTGTAAATCGTCCAGTGCGCGCGCGAAGATCAAGCAGTTCTTCAAGCGCGAGATGAAGGAAGAAAACGTCAAGATCGGCAAGAGCATGCTCGAACAGGAAGCAAAGCATCGCGGTTACAATCTTTCCGACATATTAACGGACGAAAGCTTCGCCAAAGTATCCGAAAAATTTTCTTTCTTTTCGCAGGATGAGATGTTCGCGTCTGTCGGCTACGGAGCGATCAGCGTCAATCAGGTCCTGTTCAAACTCATCGATTTTTATAAAAAGGAGATCCCCAAACAGCCGGTATATCATGGCGGTGCGACGTCCGATACGGGCGGAGTCATCGTCAAGGGCATGACGGGGCTTTTGACGCGGTTTGCGGGGTGTTGCAATCCCGTTCCCGGCGACGAGATCGTCGGATTTGTATCGCGCGGCAGGGGAGTCGTCATACACAGGGCAGACTGTCCGAACATCAAGAGCCTGGAATCGGACGAGGGAAGAATTTTGCCGGCGCAGTGGGCGGACACCGAAGGCGGCAGATTCGTTGCCGGCATTGTGATCAAAGCGAAAGATCAAGGGGTGGCATTGTCCGTGCTTACTTCTGTCGTCAGCGATATGCGGCTCGTGATCACGGGCGTCAATTCGCGCTTCGATAAAAACAAAGATGCGATCATTGAAGCGAATATTCGTCTCAACGGCAAAGAGGACATCGATCTTCTCATTAAAAAGATCGCGGCGAACGACCGCATCGATGAAGTGTTCCGCACGGCAACAAAATGATATTGTAGCGGTTTTGACGCATACGTATGCGTCAAAACCGCGCACAATTTCTGAACAAAATTGGCGGCGCATGCCGCGGAGGGGTTATGCTGACGATTGAAACGATACCGTGCGGAGTTTTGCGCGCAAATTCTTATGTTGTAAGCAAAGACGGCAAACGCGCCGTTCTCATTGACTGCGGCGGCACAGAACCGCTCGCATATGCGGGAAAAAAAGGATTGAAGATAGAATATGTGCTTTTGACGCACGGGCATTTCGATCATATCATGGGCTGTGCGGCGTTACAGGCGGCAGGGGCGAAGATCGGTTGCAGTGCGGCGGAGCGTTCGCTCATCGGTTCGGAGGGCAATCTTGCGGAGGAAATGGGGCTTCGCGTACAGCCGTTTTCGTTGGATTTTGAATTTCGCGGCGGCGACGTTCTTGATCTTTGCGATATATCTTTCGAAGTGATCGCAACTCCGGGGCATACGCCGGGCGGCGTATGTTTTCGTGCGGGAGACGCTTTGTTTACGGGGGACACGCTTTTTTTGGAAAGCGTGGGAAGGACGGATTTCCCGGGAGGCAGCGCGGCGCAGCTTCGGGACAGTGTGCATAAGTTATTTGCTTTGAGCGGCGACGCGACGGTATATCCTGGACATGACGATCCGACGACGCTTGCGCATGAACGCAAATACAATCCGTTCCGCTGAAAAGGCAGAGATATGCGAGAGCTGTTGCATCCGAAAAATATGGGGCGGGAGAGATATATCGACGTCGTGAAAGGCGTTTGTATTCTGCTTGTAGTTTTGTTTCATTATCAATGGAGCGAGACGATCAAGAAATATTTTTTGTTTGCATTCTGGTTCGATATGGCTGTTCCCGTGTTTATGATCGTATCGGGATATGTCTATTCAAAGATGTTTGAAAGGCGCGGGATCTGCCGTTTGTCCGACGCGTTCGAACTGGTATTCCTTCTCAAACGCGCCCTTCGGTTTATCGTTCCGTTTACGATGTATTACGCGGTGCATCTTATTGTCATCTGTGTGCTCGATCCGGGCGGCGTCGGGGTATTATCGGCGGTCGCGGGATATTTTGAGGGCGGGTTTGGACCGGGAAGTTTTTATTTTCCGGTCATGCTTCAATTTCTGGTACTGTTTCCGTTTGTGTATTTTTTGGTGCGCAAGTACGGGCAGAGCGGATTTGCGGCGTGCATTTTGATCACCGCAGCATTGGAAATGCTGAAAACGCTTGCGGGGATGGATGCGGAAACTTATCGTCTGCTTGCCTTCCGTTACATTGCCGTGATCGCATGCGGCAGTCTGATTGCGCAGAAGGGCTTCCGTCCGTCTCCTTTTCTCTGCTTGGCGGCGGCGGTCATCGGATTTGCATACACATGGCTGACGGGCTATGCGGGGATCGTTTTGTGGTCGTTGGAATATTGGACGAGCACTTCTTATGCGGCGAGTTTTCCGGTCATGGCACTGATGATGTACGCAATTCCTTCGGTGCGTTTGGGGTGCAGGCCGTTGGAGGTGCTGGGAAAAGCGTCTTTCGATATTATGTTGGCGCAGATGCTGGTGTATTATAGTTTTGCGGAGGGTATTTACGCTGCCGTTTCGGAACCGCTTTTGCAAATAATGATTTGCGCGCTGCTCGGGGTGGCTGGAGGACTGGCTCTTTACGCAGCGGAATTTCGCATCACGCGCCGACTTGTGCGCTGTCTGCGCTGAATTATTTTTCGGAAAAGGTTGGATATGCTTACGACAAACACAGAATTTTTATATCCGGAACTGATGGACGTCGTGCGGCTGTTCGGGGAAAAGGTGCCCGATCTGTCGCACAGTTTTCTGTATGCCGACGGAAATTTTATTAATTCAGTGATCGTTGCGGGAAAGGAATATACCTGTCGTGACGAGCAAAAGTGCGGTACGGAACTCGAATTCAGACGGTATGCCAAGCGTTTCGCCAAACTGGCGGTGTACAATGTTCTGCGCGAGATTACGGGAAGGAGCATGCCGTGGGGCGCATTGACGGGGATACGTCCGACAAAACTTGCGTATGCGGAACTGGAAGCGGGCAGGCCGTTTGAGCCGCTCTTTAAAAAGTTCGGGGTAAGCGAAGAAAATATTGTTCTGATCGGCGAGATTCTGCGTGCACAGAAAGGGATATACGAAAAACGGGAAGGGGACGCAGATCTATACATAGGTATCCCGTTTTGTCCTTCCAAATGCAATTATTGTTCTTTTATTACGGCGGATATTGCCCGTACGGGTCACTGGATCGGGGAATATCTCAGTGCGCTGGAAAGAGAAGTCGGGGCATGCCGCGGCATGTACAGGCGATTGCGGAGCGTGTACATCGGGGGCGGAACGCCGCTTGTGCTTGACCCCGATCAGCTTCGCCGCGTGCTCGAAGCGGCGGCGCCGTTTGCCGAGGGGGTAGAATACACGGTCGAAGCGGGACGGCCTGACGTATTTACGGAGGAAAAGCTTGCGCTGTTGAAAGAATACGGAGTGACGCGCGTGTGTGTCAATCCGCAGAGTTTTTGCGACGAGACGTTGGAGCGCATCGGAAGGAAACATACGTCGGCGGATATCTATACGGCATTTTCGATGGCAAAAGCGTTTAATTTTGATATCAACTGCGATCTGATTGCGGGGCTTACGGGAGAGAGCGTTGCGCAGTTTTGCGACAGTGTGGATCGGGCGATCGCGCTTTCGCCCGAGAATATCACGGTGCATACGCTGTGTCTGAAAAAGGGAGCAAAGCTCAAAGAAGAGGAAAGCTATCTTTCATCGGACGGGATCGCAGACATGATCGCATATTCGCGGGAAAAATTGCATGCGGCGGGATATGAGCCGTATTACTTGTATCGTCAAAAATATATGGCGGGGAATTTTGAGAATACGGGCTGGACCAAGCCGGGCAAGGCATGCGTGTACAATGTCGATGTGATGGAAGAGATCACGGACAACATTGCGTGCGGAGCGAACGCGGTGGGGAAAAAAATATATGCGGGCGAAAACAGGATCGAGAGGTTGGGTTCGCCCAAAGACATACCGACGTATATCAAAAAAATCGACGGAATCATCGCGGGCAAGCGCGCATTGTTCGGCGGGAAATGAGCGGAAGAAAAAGCGGCGCACATTTTGTGTCAACCGCTTAAATATATGTATCAGTATTTATCACCTTTTTCGACATTGCAATTATGACACAAGGTCTGTAAATTATCATAGGTAGATTTGCCCCCTTTTGCGATTGGGATGATATGGTCAATCTCTAATTGGACGAATCTTCCCGCCGCACCGCATCTGCAACATCTGTATCCATCTCGGGCATAAATAGAAAATCTCATTTTATTTGAAACTTTCCCTCTCTCTACACGGCAGATAGCATTCCAAATTTCGCGGTCTGTAAAATAGGTGCCTCTTTTTTTGTTTAGTCTTGCAATGAGAGGCAATATATCGCTATCATAAAAATCTTCGCTTTTCGAATTGTATATTTGCCCATTGATTTTTGAGCAGTATAATGTTACTGTCAAAACAAATCGGATAATCGGATGATATATTTGCTTCTCTATCAATTTTTTTTCGAGTATTAGTAATTTTTCAACGTTTAACTTTTCTGGATTAGTCTGAAATTGACCGGATTGTTTTATAGTAGCTGTTTCTTCAAGATATTTATCGTATAAACGTCCATTGATTCTGATTTTTTTAATTTGGTCAATGACATCCTTTTTAATGAATTGTAATTGATAAATCAAATAATCTTGACAAGAGATATCAGTAAAAAAATTTTCATTATCGTATGTATGATTTTGGTTGAGGTTTATACCCGAATAGAATGCATATCGATTGTTTATTTCGGTCAGTTGTTTTAAACAAAGGCTGTTTTTAAGTATAAAGTCCGTATATTTTCTTTGTCGTGCTTGTAGAAAGAGTATTACTGCTAAAACAGTTCCAATAGCAATCACTATTGCTAACATAATTATAAAAATTATCATTTAACTTTATTTTTGTCCTCTGTTTTGTAATGTGATTATACTATACACCCAAACAGTTTTTTTGTCAAGACAGGGGAAATGTATTCGGGCAAGAGGTTGCACAATATCTTTTTAAATAGATTTTCGGTTGCGGGCAAGAAACAGTTTACAAGCGGAATGTTTTATGTTAAAATATAGCTGTACGCAATCAAAGCCGAGCGGTTCTCCTCGCCGGACTTTGATTGCGTGAATAAATTTCCAAGGAGAATAAAAACAATGGAAAAGGAAAAGAAGAACCAGATCATCGACGAATTCAAGCGTCACGACGGAGACACGGGCTCGTCCGAAGTGCAGATCGCGCTTTTGACCGAGCGCATCAATCATCTGAACGAGCATTTGCAGCAGCATCCGCACGACAATCACAGCCGCCGCGGACTTTTGAAAATGGTCGGACAGCGCCGCGGCCTGCTCGATTACATCAAATCGAAGGACATCGAGAAGTACAGGGACATTATTTCCCGTCTGGATCTGAGAAAGTAAGAGTATATAAGGGCGGAACGGCTGTTCGGCCCTTTTATCAATTATAAGGGAACAGGGGTTCCCGCAAGAACAAAGCAAGGAGTGTAAGATGATAAAAAATTTCAGACAGTTTGAAACGGAAGTCGGCGGCAGGAAAGTGATCGTCGAGACGGGCAAATATGCAGAGCAGGCAAACGGCTCGTGCGTAGTCCGTTGCGGAGACACTGTCGTCATGGTCAATGTGACGATGTCCGAAACGCCGCGTGACGGGATGGATTTCTTCCCGTTGCAGGTTGATTTTGAGGAGAAAATGTATGCGGTCGGCAAAATTCCGGGGGGCTTTAAAAAGCGTGAAGGCAGAGCGAGCGATAAGGGGATCCTGACCTCTCGTCTGATCGATCGTCCGATCCGTCCGCTGTTCCCGAAGGGTTTGTACAATGACGTTGTGGTTATTGCGACCGCACTTTCCGTGGATGTGAATATTCCTCCCGAACCGTTCGCAATGATGGGGAGTTCGATTGCGCTGAGCATATCGGATATTCCCTGGGCAGGTCCTACGGGTTCGGTGCAGATCGGTATGGTAGACGGGCAGTATGTGATCAATCCCGACAGTGCACAGCGCGAAAAGAGCACGATCGCTTTGAGCCTTTCGGGCACGAAAGATGCGATCATGATGGTCGAAGCGGGTGCGAAAGAAGTATCGGACGAAGATATGGTCGGCGCGATTCTGTTCGGGCACGAAGAGATCAAAAAGCAGTGTGCGTTTATCGAGCAGATTCAAAAAGAGATCGGCAAACCCAAGCGCCAGATGGATTTGTATCATGTTCCCGAAGACATCGATGCGGCAGTGCGCGCGTATGCTTCCGAAAAACTGGACAAAGCGCTGGAAGAATTTGACCGTACTCTGCGCGAAGAGAAGCAGGCGGAAGTCGAAAAGGACACGCTCGAACATTTTGCGGATGCGTATCCCGACAAGGCGCGCGAGATCAAGGACAGCCTGTATTATTTGACGAAAGAGAAGGTTCGCGCCAAGATTTTGGACAAGGGTGTGCGTCCCGACGGCAGAAAGCTGACGGAGATCCGTCCGATCTGGTGCGAAGTGGGTGTGCTTCCCCGCGTGCACGGTTCGGGTGTATTTACGCGCGGCCAGACGCAGGTGCTTACAACTTGTACGTTGGGCACGCTGTCCGAAGTGCAGAAGCTGGACGGTTTGGACGAAGAAGTCGCCAACCGTTACATGCATCAATATAACTTCCCCGGGTATTCAACGGGTGAAGCGAAGGCGCTTCGCAGCCCGGGTCGCCGCGAAATCGGCCACGGTGCGTTGGCGGAACGTGCTCTTGAACCTGTGATCCCGAGTGAAACGGAATTCCCTTATGCGATCCGTATGGTGTCGGACGTTCTCAGTTCGAACGGTTCCACGTCGCAGGCGAGCGTCTGCGGCTCCACGCTGGCGCTGATGGATGCGGGCGTTCCGATCAAGGCGCCTGTCGCAGGTTGTGCGATGGGGCTGATCAAGGATTCGGCAAGTGACCGCGTAGCGATCTTGACGGATATTCAGGGACTGGAAGACTTCCTGGGCGACATGGACTTCAAAGTTGCCGGAACGGAGAAGGGTATCACCGCGATCCAGATGGACATCAAGATCAAGGGCATCGACGAAAATATTTTGCGCCGTGCGATCGCGCAGGCAAATGACGGCCGCAAGTTTATTTTGAATAAGATGTTGGAAACATTGCCCGCGCCCCGCGCAGAACTTTCCAAGTTCGCTCCGAAGATCATTTCCTTCTCGATCGATCCCGAAAAGATCCGCGAAGTCATCGGCAGCGGCGGCAAGGTTATCAACAAGATCATCGAAGAAACGGGCGTCAAGATCGATATCGATGACGACGGAAAGGTCTGCATTGCGACGTACGGAGAAAATACGGAAAATGCGGAACGTGCAAAAGCAATCATTCTTTCGATCGCGCGCGATCCCGAAGTGGGCGATATGTTCATCGGCTCGGTTGTACGCATTCTGTCTAAGGTCGGCGCGTTTGTAGAGCTTGCTCCCGGCAAGGACGGCATGATCCACATTTCCAAGATGAGCGACAAACGCATCAATCAGGTAGAAGACGTGCTGAATATCGGCGATACGGTCAAGGTAGAAATTATCAAGATCGGCGAGAAAGGAATCGATCTGAAACTTCTCGAAAAGATGGAAGGCTGATCGGATTTTTTGAACGGCGAAACTAAAAATGGCGGCGGAACGCAGAGCAACTGCGTTCCGCCGCTTCGGTCATTGGAGCATTTCATAAACGGAAAAGGATGAATTGCGGTGCGGACTGCACGCAATGTCTTGCAAAAAGAGGAGGGCGTTGGCCCTCCTCTTTTTGCAATCATGTGAGTTTAAAAGTCCAAACCGTCTTTGCGGTTGTATGCGGCGTGAGGATGCGGACGTACGGATTTTGCATGATCGGCATACATTCTTTTCGATCGGATATGCCGCACCAGGGTTCGAGAGATACGAGCGGGAAATGATCGATGGGCGGGCGCCAGATTGCCAAAACGTCGGGATCGGTGCTTTGTATGGTTACGGAGCGACCGGTACCGCCATTGTAAAGGAAGGCGCTCTTTCCGTAATCTTTGACGATGCGCGTATGTTCGAGCGTTTCATCGAAGCGGTATAAGCGCGCAAACGGGCGCTCTTCGCCCGTGAGCAGCATATCGGGGCCGAGGAAACATTCGGCGGGCGTTTTGTCAAATCGCAGTTGCCAATCGGACGGCTCTTCGATGATAAAGCCCGGGTGCAGTCCCCACATATAAGGCATCGGCTTTTCGTCTTTGTTTTCGAGAGAAAATGCGGCAAAAACGGTATCGGTGCCGATGGAATAAGCAATGCGCAGGCAAAACGCAAACGGATACATCGTTTGCGTTTTTTTGTCGTCGCAAAGTTCGAACACGAGCTCGCTTTCCCCGCCAATGCACCGAAAGGGCATGTCTTTGGCAAAGCCGTTGAGGGGCATGGGATAAGTCTTTCCGCAATAGTCGTAGCAAAAATTTTTCCTTCTGCCCGCGAACGGAAACAGTACGGGCGAACTGGAAGCCCAAGGTTTTTCGCCCTGCCACAGGTATTCGCGGCCGCGGAAAGCAATGCTTTTAAGCTCCGCCCCGTACGACGATGCGCGGATAAGAAGATCTTTGTTGTTGAGTACGTAATCCATGTCATCATTATAAACGTGTAAGGACAGGAGTGCAAGAAAAATTTTTCAGGGGGTTCAAAAGCAGGTTTTATTTACGAAAATTTTCGTTGAAAAAAAACAATTCTGTACAGCGAATCAATTGAATATTGACTTTTTGAGCATTGCGCCGATATAATTTACTGCGGAGGAAGCGAGATGCAAGAATGCAGCATTTTAATCATGAACGTAGGCAGTACGTCCTGCAAGATCAAGCAATATTTGTTGCCCGGTCTCCGTGAGTGCATATCGATGCGGTTTGCGGGAATCGGAGGCGAAAAGCCGTGCGAGTATGTCGTGAAAGAGAACGGAAAATCGCAAAGCGGGCAGGAAGCTTCCGTCCGCACGTACGGGGACGCGATACGATTCTTTTTGGAAAGGGCAAACGTGCGAGACGTTGCGGCGGTGGGGTTCAAGACGGTGCTGTCTTTGCGAGAAGAGGGGGTTGCGGAACTCACCGACGAGGTCATTGCGGATATGCGTGCACTTTCCGGGGTCTGTCCTGCGCATAATCCGCCGTATGCGGATGCGATCGAACAGTGCAGGGCGGCGATGCCGCAAGTTCCGATGGTTGGAAGTTTTGAAACGGGGTTTCATCGCACGATACCGCTGCATAACCGCATTTACGGGCTTCCGTATGAATGGTACGAAAAATATGGGGTACGAAAAAACGGCTTTCACGGCGCTTCGCACGAATATGCATCCTCGTACGCCGTATCGCGCGGGTATCAAAAGGTCATCTGCTGTCATTTGGGCGGAAGCAGTTCGGTCTGCGCCGTTTCAGACGGCAAGAGCCTGGATATAAGTTTCGGATTCAGTCCGCAGTCCGGGGTGATGCAACTATACCGCGCGGGCGATACCGACTGTGCGATCGTGCCATGGCTTCAACAATGCGGGCTGACGCAATCGGAAATCGAAAAAGGATTCTCCGTAAACGGAGGGCTTCGCGGCATTGCGGGCATAAACGGAGACATGCGCGATATTTTGGCGGATGAAACGCCGCGCGCCAGGCTTGCGGTAGATGCGTTTGTCGCTTCCGTTGTCCGTTATATCGGAGCTTTTTACGCGGAATTGGGCGGACTGGATGCGATCACTTTTTCCGGCGGAATCGGCGAAAATTCTCCTTCGATTCGCGAAAAGATCGTGCACGCCGTCGCGCATATCGGCGCAAATTTGGATGAAAAGAAAAATGCGGAAAATTCCGAAGTGATTTCGACGGACTGTTCGCCTGTCAAGGTATTAGTCGTGCCTGCCGACGAAGAGCGGATCGTGGCACAGAAGGTGGTATCGTTTTTAAAATTATGATCGTTGCAAAAGCGGGAAAACTCGCATACAAACGTCTGCAAGGCGGAGAAGTGTGCGGTACGGCATTTCCGGTAAAAAATTGTACATACATCGTTTGCGAAGGCGGGCAGGTCATTGCAATTTATGAGCGAGGGCCGAGCCTTCCGTTCGGGATTTGTGCAAATGTGCGGCCGCAGGGCAGTGTATCGATGTGTGCAAGAGAAATTGTTTGGAAAAACGGCAAAGCAGACTGGAAGTTGGAAAAAGAGCAAATTGCCGAATATGAGCTGCTTGATGAGGAAAAGACTGTAACCGCGGTGTGTTCGGCGTTGCATAGCGAAGCAGAAATATTTTCCGAAACCATTGGCGTGCGTCTGAAAGAAGGTGCACAGGCACTTGCCGATGCGCTGATCGGTCGGGGACGAGGGCTAACGCCGTCGGGGGATGATGCGTTGGTAGGCGTAATGTATGCCGCGCGCAAAACGGGAAAAGAATTCCCTCTCGCGCATGAAGTACTTGCCCGACTGCATAAAACGAGCGCAGTTTCGGCGGCGTTTTTAGAGGCGGCGGCGACGGGCGAAACATTTTCGGCGATCGAAGAAGTCTTTGGTGCAGACCCCTTTTCGGCGGCGCAAAAACTGAGCGGATACGGTTCGGAATCGGGACAGGCGGTTTTGGCCGGGATGGCGGCTTTTTTTATATATTTAAAGGAAAACGGGGATGAATATGAACAAAGAATTTTATGAGTTATTGGACAATGAACGGCTGATCGCGATCGTGCGCGAAACGAGCGCGGAAAAAGCGGAAAAATTTGCGGCGGCTGTTCTGGAAGGCGGGGTACGTCTTTTGGAAATATCCATGACCACGCCCGAGGCTCTTGGCGTAATGCGGAAATTACAGGGAATGTATCCGAATGCGCTGATCGGGGCAGGTACGGTCGTCGATATGGAACGCGCTGTTTTGGCGGCGGAAGCGGGGGCGCAATTTGCCGTCATGCCCAATCTTGATGAAGAAGTTGTGCGCTATCTGACGGCGCGGGGCATTCCCGTACTTCCTGGCGTTGCTACGGTTTCGGAGATCGTGCGCGCCCGGGCTGCGGGTGCGAAGGCGGTCAAATTATTCCCTGCGTCCGCGTACGGGGTCGGGTTTGTGCGCGCCGTGCATTCGCCGCTTCCGGATTGCAAGATCATTGCGGTCGGGGGTGTCAATACGGAAAATGCGCTCAGCTGGCTGGAAGCAGGCGCTGCGGGTGTCGGGATCGGCGCTTCTCTTGCGAAGGACGGGGAAGACATATACGCGTCGGCGCGTCGATTGAAAGGATTATTGCAGAGGTCAAAATGAAATTTAATCCCATAACCGACGATATTTATGTTTTGAAAACGCCTTTTGGCGAGGTAACGAGCGCCGTGACTTTGTTGCAGACAAAAGAAGGACTTGTTTTGATCGACAGCGGAGCCGATGATAAGACCGTTCGGGAGGAAATTCTTCCCGCCCTTGACGAACTCGGTGCAAAGAAAACGGGCATCCGATATCTTTTGTGTACGCATACGCACGGCGATCATGTCGGAGGACATCACCTTCTTCGGCAGCTGTATCCGAAAATGCGGATCGTCGCGACGCAGAAGCAGGCTGTAAAACTTGCCGATCCGCTCGCATACAACATTCGTATCCGAAGCGTGTATCCTAAGTACAGTGCACCGCCTTCATATGGTTTGCAGGGCGTTGCGGCGGACATCCTCTTGCAGGACGGCGATCGTTTTGCCGGACTGAAAGTTGTGCCTGCGGCGGGACATGACAGTGATTGTGTTTGCTGGTTGGACGAGGCGAGCGGCACACTGATTACGGGCGATTCGTTGCAGGGAAGCGGCACAAACACACAGGGCATCGCGCTGTACACTGATCTTCGTGTGTATCGTGAAACGTTGGAGCGGGTAGTTTCGGTCGGGGCAGAGCGTATTGTAGCGGGACACGACTTTCGGGTGTCGGGCGAATTTGCACAGGGACGCGCGGCGTGTGCGGAACTGGTCGAACGCTGTTATGCTGTCACGGAGGAATATGACCATATACTCAGAAGCTTGGGGGAAACGGACAATGTTTCGGCGGCGAAAGAGTTGATTCGTCGTACGGGCGGGAAGATGCCGCAGTATTTATTTTTGGCATTGTACACGGTGGACGCGCATTTTCAGTATGCGGACAGCGAGAAATAAGGAGATAGAAAAATGAAAAAGACGGTTTTGATCACAGGAGCTTCGCACGGGATTGGTGCGGCGGCGGCGATCGGATTTGCAAAAGCGGGGTACGATGTAGGCATCAATTATTGCAAAACGCCGGACGGCGCGGAAGAGACCGCAAAGCAAGTGCGAGCGCTTGGTGCACGAGCACAGGTATATCGTGCTGATGTATCGGAGAGTGTGGATTGTGAGCGTATGGTCCGCGATTTTATCGCTGATTTCGGCAGGATCGACGTGCTTGTCAATAATGCGGGCGGAGCGTTGAAGATGCCGCAGGGCGGTTTTGATAAAATGCCGGTTGAATATTGGGACAGTCAGATCCGCTTGAATCTGAGCGCGGCGGCATATTGCTCGCGCATCGCAATGCAAGATATGATCGCGCGCGGAGAAGGCGGTAAAATCATCAATGTGAGTTCCGTGCACGGTTTAGTCACATACGTACGCAGGAAAACGTTGCCGTATTGCGCCGCAAAAGCGGGACTGATCATGTTTACAAAGGCTCTCGGTGTGGAAGCGATCAAGTACGGCATCAATGTCAATTGCATTGCGCCCGGGTTTATCATGACGAAGGCGACGACACGTTACGATCAAAAAGAAATGAATGCATTTTTGCGCAAAATCCCTGCGGGAAGGCTTGGCAAGGTCGAAGATATCGTGCCGCTCATGCTGTTTTTGGCAGACGATGAAAAATCTTCCTTTATCGTAGGGCAGACGTTCACCGTCGACGGCGGTCAATCCATCGACGGCGCAATCGATTACATGCTCGACTTTGAAATATAAAAAAGTATGGAGAGATAAAAATGAAAAAGCAACTTCGGAGTCAATGGGAATTCGGCGAAGCGTCGGAATGCCGCCGCGGCTTGATGCGCGGTATGGGATACACGGAAGAGGAGCTGAAGCGTCCTCTGATCGGGATCGTGAATTCCTGGAACGAATATAACCCGGGGCACATTCATCTGAATCAGCTGGCGGAACGCGTTAAGCAGGGCGTACGCGAAGCGGGCGGGCTTCCCGTCGAAGTCATGACGACAGGCATTTGCGACGGGATGGTATTGAAAGATCCCAGGTACATAGAGATACCCAGCCGCAATTCCATTGCGGACCAGGTGGAAATAACGGTGGAGGGCAACTTTTTTGACGGCATGGTCATGCTCTCGACTTGCGATTCCATTGTTCCCGGTCACCTGATGGCGGCAGCGCGTCTGGACATCCCGACGATTTTGGTCACGGGCGGATATATGCCTTTGGGACAGTGCCGTGGCAAAGAAGTCGTACATATCCACGCGCAAGACAAAGTGGGCACGATGAAGGCCGGAAAAATGGATCCGCAGGAATACGACGATTTGATCGCCTGTTCATGGGGTATCTGCGGGGCATGCACGTCGATGACGACGGCCAACAGCATGTGCATGATCGCGGAGGCGCTGGGCATGACTCTTCCCGGCAACTCATCCATGTCGGCGGTGAGTTCGCAGATCCGTCATCTTTCGTACGAAGCGGGCAAGCAGATCGTGCGGTTGGTGGAAGAAGATATCACGGCGCGCAAAGTCATGACGGTAGAAGCGATCAAGAACGCGATCAAGGTAGATATGGCAGTTGCCGCATCGTCCAATCTGATCCTGCACATTCCCGCGATCGCGCACGAGGCAGGATACGATCTTCCCTGGTGGAAATATTTTGACGAATATTCCAATGAGATCCCGCTTTTGTCTCACTTGGCGCCGAGCGGTCCTTATTCATTGAAAGATTTCGATCTTGCGGGCGGAATGCCTTTGCTTTTGAAAAACCTGATGCCGAAGCTGGACGGAAATGTGCTTACCGTTACAGGCAAAACGTTGCGCGAAAATGTGGAAAATGCGAAGTGTTACAATGCGGATGTGATTCACACGCTGGAAAATCCTGTCATGCGTGAGGCGGGCATCGGCGTGTTGTACGGTAATCTGGCGCCCGAGGGATCGATCATTAAAATTGCGGCGGTTCCCGAACAGCTGATGCGGTTCAAGGGGAAGGCGAAAGTGTTCGATTCGCTGGAAGAGGGCTTGCAGGCTCTTCGCGGCGGAAAGGTACACGAAGGGGATGCGCTCATTTTGCGGTTCATGGGGTTGAAAGGCAGATTCGGTACAACGGCATTTACGTTCCAGGAAGAGCTCAAAGGCAGACATGAATTATACAATTCCTGTGCGATCATCACGGACGGCCGTTTTTCGGGCGGCACGTCGGGACTTTCCGTCGGCTATGTTTCGCCCGAAGCGGCGCTCAAAGGTCCGCTCGGTCTGATCAAAAACGGAGATGAGATCGAAATCGATATTCTCGCACGCAAAATTTCCGTGAATATTTCGGAAGCGGAAATGGAAAAGCGCAGAAAAGAATTCAGCTGGAAATTCAAAGAAGATGAATATCCGCGGTTTTTGCGTCTGTTTGTCAAAAACGTCGGTTCGATGGCGAAGGGCGGGATCTGGGAATGAGCATTTCTGTTGCGGAAACGATCGGCTGCGATGTTCTTGTGATAGGCAGGGGCGTTGCGGGGCTGCGCGCGGCGGAGGAATGTTCGGCGCGCGGCCTTCATACGGTCGTCTTGGGCGCAGATAAAGGCAATTCGCCGTTCATTCACGGTTTCAACGTGCCGCTTGCGGCAGGCGACAGTGCGGAATGCTTCTATCAGGATACGCGCAGGAGCGGATGCCTGCAAAACGATAAAGCGCTGGTGCGCATGCTCTGCAACGGGGCGCAGTCCGCGTTTGATTTTCTCGCCGAATTGGGGATCGCGCCCAACCGTAACGCAGACGGAAGCATTCAGCTCATCCGCGCGGTGGGATGCAGTTATCCGCGCGTGGTCAGCGTCGGAAACGAGGCGGGCGTTGCCGTTATGGCAAAGCTTGAAGAGCGCCTGTATCGCCGCGGGAATACTCTCATTTTGCGCGGCCGCGCTTTGCGGCTATGCACAAAGGACGGTAAAATTTGCGGTGCGATTGCAAAAGCGGAGGATAAAACTGTTTTGATCGGTGCGTCGGCGGTTGTGTGCGCCTGGGGCGGGTTTGCAGGACTGTTTCCGTTCACGACCAACCCGCATGAAAACGGGGAGAGCATCGGACTGTTGAGCGAAGCAGGTGCGGAGCTTGTCGATCTGGAATTCATTCAATTCGAGCCATGCGCCGCGGTATGGCCGCCGCCCGTGCGCGGCAAGGGCATGATCACGACTCTTTTTCATGAAGGCGCGGTACTGCGCAACGGTCTCGGGGAACGATTCTGCGACGAGCGATCGGAAAAAGACGTGCTTGCGGCGGCGATCCATGCAGAGATCGCCGCGCACCGCCAAACGCCGCACGGAGGCGTATGGTTCGACGCGAGCGGCGTGGGCAGAAAGCGCCTGGAAGAAGTGTACGGATCATATGTGCGCCGATACAAAGATGTCGGCATTGACATTGCGTCGGAGCCGTTTGAGGTCGCTCCTGCGCCGCACACGACACTCGGCGGCGCAAAGATCGATGTCTCTTGCGCGACCAATGTTTTGGGCTTGTTCGCCTGCGGAGAGGCGGCGGGCGGCATTCACGGCGCAAACCGTATCGGCGGGAATGCGGGACTGGAAACATTGGTGTTCGGTGCCGCAGCGGGAGAGAGCGCGGCGAAATATGCTTTGCAGAATCCACGCAGACAGCCTTTGAGCGAGCATTTGACAAATGCGGCAGGCGGTGTCGGTGCGGATCGGGTGCTTTTACGAGAGAAAGCGGGCGATGCGCTCGGCGTCGTGCGCAATGCAAAAGGGTTGAAAGACCTTGCCGATTATGCCGAAGAGACGTTGTTGCAAGTCGGAGAAAACGAAGAAGATTTGTTGCGTTATCGGGGTGAACTGACGACTGCGCGCCTTGCGGCACTGAGTGCGCTTGCGCGCGAAGAGAGTGTCGGCTGTCATCGGCGCAGTGATTTTGAAAACCGCGCAGAAAAAAGATACAGAGTGATCGCGCAGGGCAAAGCGGTGCGGCGCGAGTTTACGGAGGGAATATGAAAAAAATCAAGATATTGCACAACCGTTATGTTGATTCCGTGACCCTGATGTCGGTCGGAGAACGGGTTGTCGCGGAAGCGGGAGCAGAAAACGCGGAAGCGCAGATGGCGACGCCCGCCAATTTAGAAGTGCTGAATATGCTCGGTTATTCCGTGCCGTCGTCGGCGGGACCGAACGATCTGGTGCTTGCCGTTACCGCAAAGGACGGCGACACGGCCGAGCGGGCATTGCAGCTCCTGGAAGACTGTCTGAACCATAAAGCGGATGACAATCGCGTTTACCACAGCCTTGATGAGATCGATCTGCAGGAAGATCCGTACGATCTCGTACAGATCTCGCTGCCCGGAAAATATGCGGCGGCGGAAGCGGAAAAGGCCATTCGAAAGGGGCTGGACGTATTTATTTTTTCGGATAACGTACCGATCGAGGAGGAAGTGCGGATCAAAAAACTCGGCATCGAATGCGGACGCCTTGTCATGGGACCTGATTGCGGAGTCGGGATATTGAAGGGTGTGGCGCTCGCCGCGGGGAGTGTCGTGCGCAAAGGCAGGATCGGAATTATAGGGGCGTCGGGGAGCGGCGCACAGGAAGTGTCCTGCGTCATCGAGCGCTGCGGTGCGGGCGTGTCTTCTCTGATCGGCACGGGCGGGCGTGATCTGAGCCGCGAAGTGGGCGGTCTGACCATGTTGCATGCTTTGGAAAAGCTGGAAAACGACGAGGAGACAGACGTGATCGTCCTTGTTTCCAAGGTTGCGGACAGGCAGGTCATGGAAAAGGTACTTACCCGTGCGGACGGGTGCAAAAAGCCCGTTGTAGCCGTATTTTTGGGCGCGGACAAGGAAATGTTTGCTGCGCACCGCGTGCATTATGCGGAATTTTTGGCGGACGCTGCGCTGATCGCGGTGCGCCTTGCGGGCGGTAAAGCTGCGAGTATCATGACACAAGGCGAGATCGACGCCCTTGCGGAAACCGAGTGTAAAAAGTATGGGAAGGAGCAGAAATATCTGCGAGCGCTGTATTGCGGCGGAACGTTTGCGGAAGAGAGCGTGCTGTACTGGAAGCAGGAGCTGCCTTTCGTGAAGTTTTGCGGCAACGTACCCGGAACGGAAAAGGGAAATGCGGATACTGCGGGGCATGCAGTGCTGGATCTCGGGGCGGAGGAATATACGCAGTGCGCGCCGCATCCCGTATTTGAACCTGCGCTCCGCAATGCCAAACTGCAAAAAGTATTGGAAGACGAGCGCACGGCGGTAGCGGTGTTTGACGTGATCACGGGCCCGGGGGTACACGCTCATCCTGCGGACGAAGCGGCAAAACTTTGCCGTGAGGCAATTTCGAGGCGGGGCGGAAAGCTTACGGTGATTGCAAATATCTGCGGGGCGGAAGGCGATCCGCAAAATGTCAAGCGCATCGCCGAAGAGCTTCGCGCGGCGGGTGTGATTGTGACGGGGAGCAATAAAGAGAGCGCCTGTCTTGCCGCGGCGATTTTAAGGAGGTTGAGTGCATGAATGCGCAAAACGAAAAGACTTGCAAAGAAGAAAAACTGCGAGTGATCAACATCGGACTTGCGGCGTTTTACGATGCGGTGGCGACGCAGGGCGCCAAAGCTGTGCAGTTGGACTGGCGTCCGCCTGTGGAACCGGACAAGGACGTTGCGGATATTTTGGATGATTTAATGTAGGAGGAAGACCTTATATGGATATCAAAGAACGTATCGAGAGAGCGAACGATGCGGCGGTGCATTGCGTGATCGATGCAGACCCGGTATGGGTAGATATACTGCCTGCGGGGGAGTGCGTGGAAGGCTTGAAAGATCATATGATCCTGCATTCGGGGCCCCCGGTGGAGTTTCGGGATATGTGCATGCTGCACCGGCGCGGCATGGTCAGCGGCGTGTTGTTTGAGGGTTGGGCAAAGACCGAAGAAGAGGCGTTGAAACTTTTGGAATCGGGCGCGATCGAGATGGACAGCGCGCACAATCACAATACGGTCGGCGCCGGTACGGGCATTATCACGAAATCGGTCGCCATGATCGTGATCGAGGACAGACGTACGGGCAAGCGAGCGGCGACATTCCCTGCGGAGGGACCGTTTCAGGGAGGCTTCTGCGGCTGGGGACTGTATTCGCCCGAGATTGCGGAAAATCTGCGGTATATGCGCGAAGAGCTGTTCCCGATTCTGCGCGATGTTTTGAAAAAGCGCGGGGGGCTTGCGATCAAGCCCATTCTTGCCGAGGCGTTGCAGATGGGCGACGAGCATCATACGAGGCAGACCGCGGCGGATCTTTTGTTTGATAAACAGATTCTTCCCGATCTGTTCCGTGCCGATTATCCGAAAGAACAGATCATGAAAGTTGTCGATTATGTCGTGCAGACGCCGCGGTTTTTCCATTGCTACGGTCAGGGCGCGAGCAAGGCGGCAATGCTTTCGGCAGAGGGGATCGAATATTCGACGATGGTGACCGCATTCGGCGGCAACGCAAAAGAATTCGGCATTAAAGTCGCGGGACTTCCCGGGCAATGGTTTACGGCGCCCGCGCCGATGATGAAGGGGCGCTACACATCATCCAAATACACCGAAAAAGATCAGCTTCCGTGGATCGGCGACAGCTGTGTCGTGGAATGTGCGGGGTTGGGAGGTATGGCGGCGGCGGCGAGCCCGATCGTCTGCGCCTTGCGCGGCATGAAACTGCGCGACGCGATCAACCTGACGCGGGAAATGGAGCAGATCAGCATTGCGAAAAACCCGAATTACCCCGTGCCCAATCTGGATTTTGATTTTACGCCCGTGGGCATCGATATCCGCAAGGTTTTAAAGACGGGGATCGCGCCCGAAATTCACGGCGGGATGTTCAATCACAACGGCGGGCTGATCGGCGCGGGAAGTGCGCGCGTGCCGATGGAATGCTTTAAAAAGGCATTGATTGCGTTCCGCGACAAATATATGTCGTGACGCTCACGGATCAAGGGAGGAAGCGTATGAAAAAGCTGACAGCATTCGGTGAATTGATGATGCGTCTGTCGCCGCCCGGGAAAGAGTTGTTATACAGGGCGCCTTCATTGCGAGTTACCTTCGGCGGAGCCGAAGCCAACGTGGCGGTGCTCAATGCGCTTTTCGGGGATGACGTGGAGTTTGTCACTGCGCTTCCCGAAAATGATTGGGGCCGAACCGCGGCTGCCGAACTGGCCGCTTGCGGGGTCGGTACGGGCAAAATCCTGTTTACGGAAGGGAGGATGGGCGTATATTTTACCGAAACGGGTTCAAACATGCGCCCTTCCAAAGTTTTGTACGATCGCGACGGCAGTGCGTTTGCCTGTTTGAAAAAAGATTCGATCGATTGGAAAAAGGCGCTTACGGATTGCGACTGGTTTCATGTGACCGGCATCACGCCCGCTCTTACGGAGGCGCTATGCGCGCAAAGCCTGTGTGCCGCGGATCATTGCCGCGCGGCGGGTGTACGCGTTTCGTTCGATGTCAATTATCGCAGCAAACTCTGGCGTTGGGGCAGGACGGCGGAAGAAGTCATTCCGATGTTTTTGTCGCGCGCCGACGTAGTTTTTGCAGGTGTGGACGATCATCGCCGCTGCTTGGGGTATGCGCAGGACGAAAAGAAAAACAAACTGCCCTATGCGGAGCAGTTTGTTGAGATGTGCGATAAGATGTTTGATGCGTATCCGGGGATTTCGTATATTGCTTCGGGATTGCGCCGCAGCGAAAATGCGGACCGCAATGCGTGGGGCGGAATCCTTTGCGTGCGCGGAGATGCAAAACCGTACATGAGCAAGATGTATGAAATAAGCGATATCGTGGACAGGATCGGTGTCGGCGATTGCTTTGCGGGTGCCCTTATTTATGCGCTGCGGCACAATATGGGGGCGCAGGAGAGCGTGGATTTTGCCGCCGCAGCGTCGGCACTCAAATATACGCATTACGGTGATTTCATGCAGGCAGATCTCGATTCGGTGCAGGCGCTCTTGCGGGGCGGAGACGGCGGAAGGGTGTGCCGCTGATTGCTTCTTTGCGAAAACGAGTCTTTTACGGACGGGGAAAACTCTGTATGAGCGGGACGTCCGCGATGAAGGAGTCGCGGTATTCCTTAGGGGACATTTTAAATTTGTTCAAAAAAGCGCGATAAAAGACGGAATAATCCTCGATGCCGACCATATTGCAGATACGCGTAAACGGAAGATCGGTAAAAGCGATCAGATCGCCCGCCTTGACCATGCGGTATTCGGTCAGGTATTTATGCGGCGGGAGGCCGTATGCCTCGCGGAAGAGATTGATGATTTGATTTTTGGACAGATATACGGTATTTTCGATATCTGCGATGGTTATGGGCTCCGTATAGTGCGCTATGATATAGGAATGGATTTTCTGCGCGGCTGTGTCTGTGTGCTGGCATTTGTACAGCTCGGTGAGCAGGGAATACAGCAGGGATTCGTATTCGAGGGCGGAGGCCGTGAGGCTGAGTTCGCCGATGGCGTCGATGAGCGGATTGATGCGGGCGGGGTCATAATTTCCGCGAATGGGCAGAGTTCCGTCCGTTCCGTATGCTGCGCCCGTAAAGCTGATGTAAAAGTAATTGGGAGAATCGCTCGGGACGGGACCGTCCTGAAAATTGTGCGGCCGCTGGATGTAATATTCGCCGGGCCGCACTTCGCATTTTACGCCGTTTTCGGAAAAGCGGAGTATTCCTTTTCGCAATATGATGAGGATAGAGCGATTTTCGACCATTCGGGAGATATGACTTTCGCCCGGCAGAAATTGTCGGATGCCTGCGGTCAGGAAGTGAGGCAGTACGTTAAAGTTCAATTTTTCGGCAGAATTTTCCATATTTTTTATTATAGCAAAAAATTTTGCTTTTTGCAATATTTTTCAGGGATTTTTACTATTGAAAAAATGCGTTTATGGGTATAGAGTATATATAGGTATCCGCGCGGGCGCAGGAAGTTCCCGCGTGGGAAGGAAAAACGCAATAAGGAGGCAAGAGATTGCATTATTTGAACACGGGGATTCCGGGAGCCGATCCGTACATACTCAGGGACGGAGATAAGTATTACATGTATGCGACGACGCCGGGGCAGGTGCCCGGTTTCAAGTGTCACGTATCCGACGATCTGCAAAGCTGGCGAGACGCGGGCTATTGTCTGACGAGCGAGCAAAGTTTCGGATATAAAAATTTTTGGGCGCCCGAAGTGGTAAAGCATCGCGGGAAATACATCATGCATTATTCGGCGCGCGAGCAAAGTTCGGAACTTTTGCGAATCGGTGTGGCGATATCCGATACTCCCGAAGGTCCGTTTCGAGACGCGTTTTCGCAGCCGCTTTTGGCGGTAGACGGCAAATCGACCATCGATGCGCACTGTTTCCGGGACGACGACGGAAAAAATTATCTGTTTTTTTCGATGGATTGTCCTACCAACATTGTGAACGGTGTGCACACCAGCCAGACGATGTGCATTCGTTTGGACGACGATCTTACGAAGACGATCGGCGAATATAAGTTGATCTCAACGCCGGATTGCGAGTGGGAAACGTCGCAGAACAAGGAATGGCAGTGGAACGAAGGACCGTTCGTTTTAAAGCACAACGGAAAGTATTATCTGACCTATTCGGCAAACTATTATGCGAGCCTGAAATATGCGGTCGGGTTTGCGGTAGCGGAGCGGGCGGACGGGCCGTACCGCAAGAGTGAAAAAAATCCCATTCTTGCCTATGTGGAAAACGAGATGTCGGGTCCGGGGCACAATTCCTTTTTTACGGCAAAAGACGGGAAGCTTAAATGTGCGTTTCATATTCATGCGGACTATAACGAACCGAAGGGCAGCCGTGTGGTGTGCATCGCGGATGCGGGCTTCGATCAAGACGGGAATCTGTTTATCGACCACAAATAAAAACGAAGTGACGGACGGATCGTAAAAACAAATTTGGAAATAAAGAGGAGGAAAAAATGAAAAAGATCATTCGAAAATTGGTAAGCATTGCATGCGGTGCGGCACTGCTTTTCGGGCTTGCGGCGTGCGGAGGGGGCGGAGACGGATCTTCGACGACGATCGCATTTTGGGGGTATGGCAACGAAGTAGAGATTCAGCTTACGCGCGAACTTGTCGATGAATTCAATAAGACGAACACGTCGGGCATCACCGTCAATTACACGCCTGTCAAGACGGGCGATTACGAGCAAAAGATCCAAAACGCGCTGGCGGGTCGTTCGGTGCCGGATGTAATCATTGCGGGCGACGGCGAGGTCAAACCATGGATCGAGCGCGGGGGGCTTGCGGAACTGGATGAGTTTGCGGCAAACAGCGACGCGATCAATATCGAAGAAATGTATCAGGAAGGGGTATCGCGTTACCGCTACGACATTGACCAACGTAAAGGAGGGGAAGGCAAACTGTACGGTATCCTGCGTGACCTGTCGCCGACGGCTCTTTTTTATAACAAAAAAGCATTTGCGGCTGTGGACATTGAAATTTTGACGCTGAGTGCGGAAGAGCAGATGGCGCAGTACGGCACGGATGCGGCGTATTTTGAGCATGAAGGGCAAAAGTATTTCAGCAATCAGATTGCGTTGAACTGGGACGAGCTGCTTTCGCTGTCGCAGTATCTGACGAGCAACGAGGATGCGCCGGTGCGCAACGACAGGAGCATCACCAAATACGGGATCTACGTGACGAACTGGTTCGGGTTCGGCTGGAGCGTAGGCGGCGACTGCCTGGAATGGGTGGAAGACCCGAGCCTGCCGCGCGGCGGAAAATATGTGTTTACGCTGTTCGACGATACTCCCAATTATAGTGTGAAAGAAGGGGAGACGGTCACGGTCAACGGCACGGAATATGCGGAAGGCGAGATCGTGGATTATAATGACAAGGGCGCGCTTACGGACGCGGACAAGGCAAAGTGCTGGGAACTGCCCAGTCAGCTGGATGCCATGGAATATTTTGTGGCATTGTCTGCGACGCACGGCGTATCTCCCCGTCCCGACGTCACGTCGTCCAACTCCAGCCACGGGATTTTCTCGTCGGGACAGGCGGCGATGTTTGCTGCGGGTGTAAACAGCATGGGTATTCTGCGCAGCACGATCTATCCGGAAGATCATCCGGCGGGATTTGACTGGGATGTGGCGCCTTGGCCGAAAGCGGAGCACGGCATAGCTTCGGGGCACAGCGGAAGCACGGCGTACTGCATCACCGAAAAGAGCACAAAGAAAGAAGCTGCGTGGGAATTTATCGAATATGCCGCGGGCGTGGAGGGCGAGACCAAACTTGCGGGCGCAGGATTTTCTTATCCGAACACGAAAGCGCTTGCGGAAGCTGTATTTGTCCAGCCTGATCAAAAGCCTGCGAACATGGGCATCTTCTTGGATGCGGCGGAATATCAGCGCGTTGGCGACTGGGGGTATCTGCCGAGCAAAGCGTGGATCAACGAATGGGCAAACGATCTCAACACAAAAGTGCTGGGCGGGACAATGACGCTGGCAGAGCTCTGCCAGGCGCGCGAGGCGTCGACGCAGGCGATTATCGACGGATATTACGATGAATAGAGCGGGAGAAAATACTGTCAAAGAGTCGAAGCTGTTCAAACTGGGAATGAACAGGCGCAGGAACATAGCGGGCACGGTATTTGCGATGTCGCCGCTGATCGGGTTTTTCCTGTTCAGTTTCGTGCCGATGTGCCTGTCGCTGTATATGAGTTTCGGCGAGATGAAGACGTTCGACATTTTCGATATCGAGATGGTCGGATTTGCGAATTACATACACATTTTTACGGAAGATTCTCTGTTTTTCAAGAGTATTTTGAATTCGTTCGTGTATGCGATCACGACGGTGCTGCTGCGCACCGTGCTGGCGCTTCTGATCGCGATGCTGCTGCGGGGCATTACGCACGGTCACAAACTGATCAGCGCGATCCTGTTCATTCCGTTTGTTTGTTCGGTCATTGCGACGTCGGTGATGTGGAAATGGGTGTTCGATTATAATTACGGCGTATTAAACGACGTAATGGACATGCTGGGCCTTCCGCGCGTGGATTGGCTGCATGAAACGAGCACAGCGATGGGTGTGATCATTTTGCAGACGGTGTGGGGGAATCTCGGGTTCGGCATTATTTTGTACACGGCGGCGTTTGCGGCGGTCAACCGTTCGTATATCGAAGCGGCGAGCATCGACGGAGCAAGTCGGCTTTGCATCTTTTTCCGCATTGAATTTCCGATGGTCAGCCCGACGACCTTTTATTTGATTGTCATGGGTTTCATCAATGCGTTGCAGTCGTTTGCGAACTTTTTGGTCATGACGCCCAACGGCGGACCCGATTATTCGACGCTGACGATGGTATTCCATGTGTACAATTCGGCGTTCGGCTATCTGAACTTCGATTACGGCATGGGGTATGCTTCGGCGTTGTCGTGGATCGTCGGGATCATCGTGATCTTGTTCACTGCGGCAAATTTCTGGCTGGAAAAGAAGTGGGTGAATTATGAAGTATAATGAAAAACATAAAGTGCGCAGATACATTGTTCTGGCCGTCAATTATTTCATACTGGCGCTGTTCTGTCTGTTCGTTCTGCTTCCGTACCTGATCGTTGTCAGCACATCGTTCAAGACGCTGATGGAATCGACGCGCATCCCTTTCCATTTTATCCCGTGGGAATTTACGGTGGATGCGTACGTGCAGGTCCTGAAAACGGCGGCGATCTGGCGGGGCCTTCTGAACACGCTGATCGTCGTATGTCCGCCGATGTTTGTGGGGATCTTTACGTCATCACTTTCGGCGTATGCGTTTTCGAAGATCCAATTTCCCGCCTCCAAGGTGATGTTTACCATCCTTTTGATGACGATGATGCTTCCGGGCGTCGTCACGATGGTTCCCGCGTACGTCATTTACGATCTGCTGGGTTGGATCGATACATACTGGCCTTTGATGCTTCCGGAAGTATTCGGCGGTATCAGCTGTGTATTTTATCTGCGGCAGTATTTCAACGGACTTCCCGACGAACTGGGCGAGGCGGCGCGGTTGGACGGGCTGAGTTATTTCGGCACGTTTATCTGGATATTTTTGCCGCTTGCAAAACCTGCCTGCGTGGCGCAGCTCATTTTATGGTTTGTGGGAGGATATAACAACTATTTCGGGCCGATGCTGTATTTGAACAGCGAAAATCGTTTTACGCTGCAGCTGGTCGTCAACCTGATGAGCAGCGGGTTTGACAACAACTGGCCGAAAGTCATGGCGGCGACGATCATTATGATCGTGCCGATGCTCATCTTCTATGTGACGATGCAGAAATATTTTGTGGAAGGCATCGCCATGTCCGGTCTGAAAGCCTGAGGAGATGAAGAGATGGTGGGAAAATTTATTTTGTGTGTTTTGAAAAAAGCATAGGGGGATCTATGAAGAAAAGATTAATGACATTGTCGGCAATGCTGTTAACGGCGATCATGCTGATCGCTTTTGCCGGATGCGGCGGCTCGTCGTGGTATTATGATTATACCGATCCGGAAAAGGGATTCAATTCAAAGTTATTTTACCAAAACGACCGTTCGCTGAGCGGGGCGGATCCGTACATATTGGTTGCGGACGGATATTACTACCTGTATATTACCGGCAACACGTATATACCGGCGTACAGGAGTACGAACCTGACCGATTGGCAAGAGCTCGGGCCTGTATTTACGCCGGCGCGCGACGCATGGTCGGTACACAACCTGTGGGCGCCCGAAGTTGTCGCCAAAGACGGAAAGTATTACATGTACTATTCGGGCAGGAACGCGTACACGGGAAAAATGGGGATCGGTGTTGCGGTTGCCGATAATCCTGCGGGGCCGTTTTCGGAGATCGATACGACGGCGGCAGGCGGTTCGATCGACAGGACTGTGATGCCCTTCGATTTTGGGTTCACGATGATCGATCCGAACGTATTCATCGACGAAGACGGAAAAATTTACATGTATTTTTCCAAGGACCAGGTCGATCAGGTCAGTAAGATCTGCGTTGCGGAACTGGAAGAGGACATGGTCACGGTAAAAGAGGGAACGCTTCGCGAGGATATCATCGAGCCGGACCAGCAGTGGGAGAACCCCGATTCTCTGCCGCGCTGGAACGAAGCGCCGGAGATGATGAAGCACAACGGAAAGTATTACCTGATGTATTCGGCGAACTACTACCAGAGCCGTTATTATTCGGTGGGCGTGGCGGTATCCGATTCGCCGGTAGAGGGGTTTGAAAAGGTCGCGTACAATCCCATCCTTGCGGTGGACAGCGAATGGGAGTTCACGTCCGGCACGGGGCACAACTGCTGGTTTTGGAGCATGGACGGGAAAGAATTGTTCGTGGCATACCATTCGCATGCGGATACGGTGGACGGCGGCACCGCGCGCGTGATCAACTTTGACCGCGCACTGTTTGACGGGGAGAAGCTGGTGATCAACGGGCCGACGACGTCGCCGCAGCCGCTGCCTTCGGGGGCGAGCGAGTACACCAATCTTGCGCCGCAGGCAACGATCACGGTCAACGGGCAGGAAACGGCGCAGCTTTCGGACAATATTGTCAATTTCCTGTGGAGTGAAAGCAAGGACAGCGAACTTGTTTTGAACAAAAAGGCAAAGATCGTGCTCACGTTTGAAAAAGAAGTAGACGTGGCGGCGGTCATGATCTGCGACAGTGCGGACTATGCGCTCTGCGTCGACGACGTGGAAAAGATCGATTTGGGCGATCGTACGATCACCGATTTAAAAATGTCGCCGTCGATGCGCTATGTCGACGAATATGATTATGAAGTCAAGATCCCGGGCAGTGCGTTCATTGCGGAATTTTCGCCGGTGCGCACGTCTAAGATCACGATCACGATCAGCGAAGAGGGCGAATTTGCGCTCAATGAGATCGTGATCCTGGGCAAATAAGGGGGGAAGCAGATATGGGGAAAAACAGAAAAAGACTGCTCGTATGTCTCGCCGTCATTTTTGTGATCATGCTGACAGGGTTTCTTGTTGCGGCATGTTCCAAGGGCGGGGACGAATATTCTTTTGAAAATGCGCGCAAGCCCGATTCGCTTGTGGAGCCGGTCGTTGCCGACGAAGGGGTTACGATCGACGGCGTTGCAAACGAAAGTTTTTGGGCGGATGCGGGCTTGCTCGAATTTACCGAGCCGCAATACAATATCGGCGTAAAAGTTCGCGCATATCTGGGCGAGAGCGGCGTGTACATTTACGCAGAGCGCGACGATACCAGCGTGTATTATTCGGACGAAAAGCAATTTTTTGAAAACGATTCGATGGAGTTCATGATCGATCCGCGCCCCGCGCTGTCGGAGAGTCTGGAAGAGCTGAACAAGGTGGGCGCGCGCGTACGTCCGGACATGGTCCAGATCCGCGTGGCGGCGAACGGAGACTACACGACGTGGATCGGCCGCAGGATCGGCGATTCCGATTATCAGTGGGCATTTTTCTGGTTGCCCTGCCTGACGGCGGCAAAGGTAAACGGCGAATTGAACACGCCGGACGCGGCGCAGGGTTTTTCGGTGGAGGTATTTGTACCGTATTCGGTGCTTTTGCTGGATGAAAAACCTTCCGAGATCGGACTGATGCCCGCGAGCGTGTATGCGCACAGCTTTATGCATTCGACGCGCACATGGTATGCGATCACGGGCATGAACATTGACAGTCCCGCGACGTATGCCCGTCTGACCGATCAAGGGTTTACGGTGGATGCGAACAATGTCGAGTGTGCGAATGTGCTGGATGCCGATGCGGAGAAAGCGGTCTGGCAGGCGCAAGACGCGGTGAAGATGTACGAAGCGGACGAAGCAAATCTGAACAGGACGGAGCGCGCTTCGTTCAAATCCTATCTGGGCGAAGACGGCGTATACGTGCTGGCGCAGGTATATGACAAGGTCATTACCCGTTACAACTTTGTTATCTGGAACAACGACGGCATTGAATTTTATATCGATGCGAACAACCAGGGCGGCACGTATGAAGAAGGCGTAAAAAGAAACGGATTCTATCGTTTCGCCGTGGACGTGGACGGAAAATACCAGGCAGAAAAAGGGATCACGGGCTTTGTGAACATGCTTCCCGTATATGCGGCGGTCAAGACGGCGGTGAAGACGGAAACGCTCCCGTCCGAAACGGGGCCGTACGGATACACGTCGCTCACGACATACGAAGTTTTCATTCCTTACGAAACGATCGGACTGAGCGAAAAGCCTGCCGAAGTGGGGATGGATTATGCGGTCAAAACACCAAACGAAATGGCATTTGTTGCCGACAGGCATCTTAATTATACGGCTGTAATGGAGGCGGACAGCTGGTTGTGGCTGCGCAACCATTATCTGATGACGCCCGACACCTTCTTCCATGTGAACGAAGCGGGGCTGATCGACGCCGATCCTTTCTACGGGCTGGAGCCTGCATGGCGGGAATGGAGCGATATCGAGCAATATGCGCAGTCGCCCGATCCGGATTATTACAACTACCAGGCCTATGCGACGGACGAAGGGATCTGGGTGAAAGCGGTGCAGACGGTGGATACGGTCAAACTGGCGCTGACGGGCGAGGAAGCGGCGAATGCCGCGGCAGAGAGCCGTGACTATCTTACGCACGTCGATGTAAATATCTGGAATAATAATTTCGGACACGGCGCCAACGCGGCAGGGAGCAATACATATTTCATTCTCTATCCGAACACTGACCTGTATTGTGCGAACAATAAAAATCTCACGCGTACGGCATATCGGGTGACGGTCAACGACCGAGGCGAAGGTGTAAGCGGACGATACGAGATCGTGTACGAACTGTATCTCGGATTTGACAACACAAAAACCACGCCGACGTACATCGACGTCAAGACATATACGCCCGGGTTTGACGGTTATACGGCAGGCGTGAACCGTACGGGCACCAACAGCAAGGGCGTGACGTTCTATGCACATCCTACCGAAAAGCGCGAAGTGACCGAAAACGGATTTATCCCCGAAGTTACGGAAGGCAATTTCAGTTACAGGGCGATATTGGACGGTTCAGGGTCTGTCACGGGATATTCGATCGCAAAGGCAAACGATGCCGTGATGCCGCAGACACTCGAAATTCCCGCAACGTTTAACGGAAAACCTGTCACAACCATTTTGGCAGACGGCTTTAAAGGCTGTACGCAGGTGGAAACGCTTATCATCGGCGAAAATATTAAAACGATCGGCAACGGTGCATTCACCGATTGCACGGGACTTCGCAGCGTCGATCTCGGCAATGTCGTGACCATTGAAAACAATGCTTTCAACCTGACGAAAAACGGTGCGGAAAACTATTTGACGAGCATCACGCTTCCGTCGACGTTGCGTTCGATCGGGCAATATGTATTCCTGAAACGTACTGCGCTTGCGGAGATCGTCATCCAAGAAGGGATCGAGGAGATCGGAGCGTACGCATTCCGTGCGACCAGCGAAGGCGGCGAAGTGAACAGCGGTTTGCAGAGTATTGTGTTCCCCGCGAGCGTGAAAACGATCGGGCGTGCGGCACTCTATGGAAACACAGGTCTGAAAGAAGTGACGTTCCTTTCCGAAAGCGCGATGACGATCGGCGATTCCACGCTGGGCAATTGTTCGGCATTGCAGACGGTAACATTCCATTCTGCCACGCCGCCGACTGTTCCCGCAAATCCCGATACGGGTACAAATGCGAACGTGCTGTTTACGGGAAGCACTCCGGCGAATGCGGGGATCAAAGTTCCCGACGGCGCTGTTGAAACGTATCGTGCGCATCCGGCGTTTGCATCGCGGTCGAATTACATATATGATTCGTTCATGGATTCGTTTATTTATACGGAAACTTCGGACGGGAGCGGATACGCGATCGCAAAGGGAGCAGGCACGATGCCGGAAACTTTGCAGATACCTGACATGTACAACGGGAAACCGGTCACGGAGATCGCTGCTGGCGGCTTTGACGGTTGTTCGGAGATCGTGTCGGTCATTCTTCCCGGAAGTGTTGTAACGATCAGAGAAAATGCATTCCGCAATTGCAGCGGTATTACGAGCATCGATCTCGGCGCAGTCGAAACGATCGGGGCAAACGCATTCTCACTGACATCGAACGGCACCCCCAATGAATTAAAGAGCATTACTCTTCCCGCGTCTCTGCGTTCGATCGGAAGTTATGTATTCCAGCGCCGTACCGCACTGGAAGAGATCATAATTAAAGAGGGCATCGAGGAGATCGGCGCGAGCGCGTTTATGGATATGAGCCTGGGCAGCGACGAAGCGTGCGGCGTGAAGAAGTTTACTTTCCCCGCGAGCGTGAAGACGATCGGCCGCGCGGTGCTTCTCGGGAACACGGCGCTCGAAGAGATCGAGATATTGTCCCAGACGCCGATCAGCATCGGTGCGAAGGCATTCGGCGACTGTCCCGCACTGCGTTCGATCACATTCGCCGTCGCCAGCGTTCCTGAAGTTGTGCGCAATACGGGCGAATCGGCAAGCATTACAATATTCTCGGGCAACAATTCGGCGAAAGCGACGCCTGCAGACGTTCTGATCAAGGTTCCGGACGGCGCGGCGGAGGCATACCGTGCAGATTCCGAGTTCTCGGCGCGGGCAGATTACATCTACGATGCAAACATCGAGCTGTTTGCGTTCACCGAGATAACCGATGAAGGCGGCGAGGTCACAGGGTACTCCGTTGCCAAGGCGGAAGGGACGAATGCGATGCCGAATGTTCTTGAAATCCCTGCGACGTATAACGGAAAACCTGTCACGGCAATCGCGGCAAACGGCTTTGCCGGATGCACGACCATACGCACGCTGATCATCCCGGACAGCGTTGTGACGATCGGCAGCGGGGCGTTCAGCAACTGCACGAATCTTCGCAGTGTCGATCTCGGCAGTGTCGTGACCATTGAAAACAACGCCTTCAACCTGACGACGAACGGTGCGAAGAACTATCTGACGAGCATTACGCTTCCGTCGACGCTCCGCTCGATCGGGCAATATGTGTTCTTAAAACGCACGGCCCTTGCGGAGATCGTGATCGAAGAGGGGATCGAGGAAATCGGACCGTACGCATTCCGCGCGACGAGCGAAGGCGGGCCCGCAGACAGCGGTTTGCAGAGGATCGTGTTCCCCGCGAGCGTGAAAACGATCGGGCGTGCTGCACTCTACGCGAATACGGGACTGAAAGAAGTCACTTTCCTTTCGGAAGAGGCGATGACGATCGGCGATATTACGCTGGGGAATTGTTCTTCGCTGGAAAAGGTGACGTTCTGTTCCGCTGTGCCGCCGACGGTGCCCGGTAACGACAGTGGGGCAAACGTCAACGTATTGATGAACGGCACAACGCCCGCCGATGTTGCGATCTATGTGCCTGCCGACGCTGTGGAAGCATATAAAGCGCATGCCGCGTTCTCGGCAAGGGCGGATTATATAACTGCAGATCCGGAAAATTGACCAAACATTCATTAAATAACGACAGGAGAGAATATCAATCATGAAAACAACTTTTACCGTCACGGGTGTAACGCACGAGGGACACACGCTTACATTGCAGCCTTCCGTTTGTGAAAACGGGAACACCGTCACCGTTACGATCCCGAGAGAACGCCTTTGCAATCCGCGCTTTGAAACACTGATCATACATTCTTCGCTCACGACAGCGCATGCGGGCGATCGCGGTTATATGTTTTTCCCGACGAACTTTTATTACGGATTTGCGCTTTGCCGCTTTGACGAGAAACCGAATACACTGTTCCGTACTTGGCCGACGGCAACGACTGTCTGCGGGATCTGCGAAAATGAAAACGCCGTGTTTGTGCGCATACAGGGGCAGGCGTGTGATGCCAGGTTTTATGTGGAGAGCAAAGACGGAGAGTACACGATCTCTCCGCAGTTCCGATTCGACGGAGACGAGCCGGAAGAAGATGTTTCAGTCGTCTACACAAAAATGCCGAACGCGACGTATTCGGATATGGCGCGCTTTTACAGGCAATACCAAATGGATTATAAAGGCTGCGTTCCTTTGAAAGAACGTGCTCGCAAGCGCGAAGCTTTGCGGCGGGCCGCGGAAGGCATGGAGCTGCGCGTGCGGATGGGCTGGAAGCCCATCCCCACGCCCGTGCGGCACCAGAATCTCAAAAATGAACCGCCCATGAAAGTAGCCTGCGACATTGCGACTTTGAACAAGATCATTGACAAAATGCACAAAAAGGGGATCAAACATGCGGAGATCTGCCTTGTGGGCTGGGGACCCGGCGGGCATGACGGGCGTTTCCCGCAGCAATATCCGAGCGATGAGCGGTTTGGCGGCGATGAAGCGTTGCGCGAGTGCATCGCAAAGGCGCAGCGTTTGGGATATCTGATGGTTTGTCATACGGTATCCTGCGGCGCGTATGAGATCGCAAATAATTTTGATCGTGATCTTTTGACAAAAAAGAT
Source organism: uncultured Clostridia bacterium (assembly GCA_944328495.1). Classification (GTDB taxonomy): domain Bacteria; phylum Bacillota; class Clostridia; order Christensenellales; family Borkfalkiaceae; genus Borkfalkia. The sequence goes on along the minus strand of CALVHR010000014.1, from coordinate 4,126 downwards.
CAATGCGAACGGGGATCCCGAGCCGTATGTGCGCGAACATTATATCAAGGGCGGGCTGAACGGCGGAGAACCGTACCATTTGTGTGCAAAGACGGCATACGAACATTATGCGGTGAAGGATCTTCCCAAGGTGCGCGGATACGGTTTTTACGGACTGCATTATATTGACGAGCTGACGGCGATCATCCCCGAAAAGTGCTACGACAAGAATCATCCCGTCACGCGCAAACAGGCGTGGGAATATCACCGCAAACTTGCGCGGCTTGCGAAAGATCTGTTCGGCGGGTATCAGTCCGAAGGGTATATGGATTATATGAATTCGGACGTGGATGCGATCCTTTATATAGGGGTGCAGTCCAAATTGACGCACGAACAGAATCCTTTGTTCGACGAAGGCATTCCTTTCTGGCAGTTGGTGTATCACGGGATCGTGATGTCCAATCCGACTTCGCAGACGGTCAATTATCCCGTCAAGGATACCTATCAGCATTTGAAATTCATCGAATACGGCGGGCGTCCGCTGATGTATTTTTACAGCAAGTTCGGCGACAACCATAACTGGATGGGGGATCTCGATCTGCATTGCGGAAGCGACGAGGAGATCGACGCGGCAGTAGATGCGATCAAGGTGGCATATGACGAATACGAAAAGCTCAAATACCTGCAATATGAGTTTATGGAAAATCATGAAAAGCTGGGAGAAGGTCTTTACCGCGTGACCTATTCGGACGGAACGGTGATCACGGTGGATTACGGAAAGGGAAACTACACGGTTGAAAAAAAATAAAGGGGGCTTTGCATGAATCGTACACAAAAAATATCATTTTTTGCGGCGTTGTTTGCAATTTTGATTTGTATAGTCATGTTGTTGCCGATATTTTTACAGCCGCTGGACACGATTGCGGCGGAAGAAAAAAGAATCGATATGTATCTGATCGGCGGGCAGTCCAATGCTGCTGGATACACGAAGACGGAATCGGGTACGGGAGTAGAAAAGCAGACCTTTGATGCCGTTTTGTATGGCGGGCAAGTGGATAAACAGCGGGCGACGGGGACGACGCGGCAGAATATGCTGGAGGCCGACGATTATACAGCGGTGCGAGACGGGCTCGGCATGGGATCGACATACATAGGTCCCGAATACGGTATGGCAGAATATCTCAGCACATACTATACTGCAGAAAATCCCGCGTTTATATTCAAATCGGCAGCGGGCGGCACGTCGCTTCGGGACAATCAAACCGGGAACGGCAGTGTTTTGTACGGAAACTGGTATCCGCGTTCGCTTTGGCCGGCAGAGCGCAGCGGGGCGACGGGCATTCAGTACGAAAACTTTGTAGAAAATTTCCGCACCGTGTACGGAAAACTCGTGGAAATGGGATACACGCCCGTCGTCAAAGCGATGATCTGGATGCAGGGGGAGGACGACCGCGACTATCCCGAATTGTACAAGACGCTGATCAAGACGTTTATTGCCGACATGCGTGCCGATCTCGGCGCAATTACGGGGACCGATCTTTCGGCGATGCCGTTCATCATGGGTGAAATTTCTCCTACTTTTTATGCCTATACATACCGCAGCGTGAATGAAACATTCAATAAAGCGTTGCGAGAGGTCGCCGCCGATCCGGCGGTTACGCAGGTGTATACGGTCAACACCGAAGATCTGCTCACGAATACGCAGGGAGAAAACGGCGAAAACGTAATAATCGGTTCGGATGCGTACCATTTCAACGCCAATGATATGCGGACGCTGGGCAACCGTTTTGCCGCGAAGGCGATCGAAGCGATCAACAGGCATTATATTGTTTCGGAAGTATCCGGAAACGGCACGATGGACGTTTCCGAGTACAATGAAGAAAGTACGCAGATCACGCTGAAGTTCAAGCCGTACGACAAACACCATAAGCTGACGTCTTTGATCATCAACGGAGAAGACAAGACGGCGGATGTGCAGGATAATCTGTACGTGATCGAGGCGCCGGACGACAATTATGTTGTGCAAGCGGTATTTGGCCTGAAAACCAGTTATGAGATCTCATACAGCTTTGACGAGACGAAAGGGACTTGCGATTTAGAGAAATCGACGACTGCGGTATATGAAGGCGATACCATAAAAGTTGCAGTGGAACCGAACGAAGGTTATGCGGTGGACAGCGTAACGTTCGAAGGTACGCCTCTGACGTATAACAGTACGACACAGTATTGGCATTCGGAAGGGGTCTATCAGAGCGGTACGGTGACGGTCACGTTCAAAGAAGCGGATGCTGCGGTTGAACCGCAGGAAGAAGGCGGCTGCGCAGGTGCGATTCTGCCGACGGCGGGCGTTTCATTGTTCAGCACGGTCGGGATCGTTGCGGCAATACTGATCGGCAAAAAGAAGAAGTAAAAAAACAGAAAACGCCCGAAGAACGCGAGATCTTCGGGCGTTTTTCATGGATAGACGAGAAGGCCGAAAATACAGAGGGAACGGGCGGGGCGGTGAAAGGGCAGATAAGATCGTCAACGAAGAGGTGAACTCTGTCAAGGTTCGAAAGAGCAGATGATTATATGTACACCGGGGAGGCACATCAGTACCTCCTTGGTGTTTTATTTCTTCGTTCATTGAATGCGTGGCCGCAAAAAGAGAAATACGTTCCCTTGATATCGTTGACATTGCTATATCTGAGTGATATAATACAAAAAAATAAAACTTAAAAAACAGGAGGCTTTTTATGAAAAGGTTTTATTTTTTAATATCCGTATTGCTGAGCGTGCTGTTTGTTTTGGCGGCGGTCGGTTGTTCGGAAAACGGCAAAGATCAAACGGATGACCGGGATCAGGAATATACGATAACGGTAACAGAGTCGGAAGATTATGCATTGACACCGAGCGTCACGAAGGCGAAAGCGGGCACGAAGGTGGATGTAACACTGGAAGTCAAAAACGCGGATCAATGGGCGAAGGCGGTTCTTTACAACGATTCGGAGTGTACAAAGACGGATACGGGATATTCGTTCACGATGCCCGATTGCGATGTTACGCTCAGTGCGAGCATGCAGGCATATGCAGAAGTAAAGGAGAACGGCATCGCAAAATTTGCAGAAACGAATGTCACGACGATCGCTAAGAATGCGTCTTACAATTATTCGGACATTTTAAAAGATGAGTGGGGGCTGGACGTCGCATTGGATTCTGCGTACATGGCGAGTCTGAAAAGCGAAGTCATATCATCCGATGCGGCAGTGATCCCGCAGAGTGCGATCAGTGTAAAGTCCTATTCCAAAGATGATTTGAAGATGGGGTCGGTCAACGGTTTTGAAATTGTCAAGGCAAAAGTATTGATCGACACGACGCAGATCGGCGTCGGGACGACATGGCTTACGATGCATTTTGAAAACGGAAATGTTTCCCCGAAAGAAGAGGGCACACTGGTCGTAAAAGTGACGGTGTGCGAGTACGGACAGATCGAGCTTGCTTCCATGCAGGAGACCATCGTTCTTGACGTGAGCGGGGCAGGACTTTCGGATTCTTTGTACACCGTGCGCGTGTGCGACGGGGATTATGTGGATGGGTCTTCCGTACCGGCGGCCAAGGATTATACGCTGACGGCTGAGGACGGCAAACTGCGCATTTCCTTTGATTATACGGTGGGGCATGAATATTGGATCCGTGTCTCGGCGGGTGAAGCCGACGACTACAATACGCCGCTCTCGATCGGCGCGAAGGAAACGGAAGGCGCAAAATATACAGGCGATACAACGTTGCCGGGGACGGGCAGGCTGACCTTCACTCTGGCGGATCAGGTTTTGGAACTGGTCGTAACTGCCGCCTGACCGAAGATGTATCGGATTTATTTACCGAACAAAAAATTATATCGAGCGGAGGCTCCCGTGCCGTGCAGCACGGGAGCCTTTTATTGTATAGTAAAACCCGCGGATAGTCCGCGGGTAAGAAAGAGCTTAAGCGATGGAACTTGAAATAAAAACTCCTTTTGATATAATAGAGTTGCGACCTGGCAGTTGCAAACTAAGAATCAAAAGGAGGACATCCAAATGGATGACATAAGAAGTTTAGCACAAGGTAAATATCCTTGGGGATTTATTAAAAATAGGTAAATAAACAGCAAATTCGTTGTACCGACTGT